>JADLEH010000462.1 GCA_020846255.1 Propionibacteriaceae bacterium | reverse complement strand
GGATGGTTACCAACCCGAACGAAACCGCACCCTTCCAGATCGACCTGGGCATGCCGTCGCCTCCCCTTCTCCAGCCCTCCCCTGCTCAACCAGTACCCAGACTCTCCCATTCCCCCGGCCCGTGCCAGAGGAGGTCGGCCTCCTCCAGGAGCGTGATCACCGCCGGATGGTCCCAGGCGGCCTGCAGCGGGAGTCCGGCCACGGCCGCGGCAGCCGCGGCCAGCCCGGGGGCGGCAGGCTCATCGGCGAACAGGCTGGCGACGGCGCCGAAGCGAAGGTCGCCGGTGGTGACCTCACCGAAGTCGGTGGCACCGCCGGCGACCGGCCGGGCCTCGGCCTCGACGACGGCCACCTGTCGGGCGCCACTCGCGGCCAGGGCAGCGATCGATGCCACCAGCAGGGCGAGGTGCTCGGCCTCCTCTGCATCCGCCGGTTCGAAGGCCGCCACCAGCCCCGGGGTGACGGCGTAGGCGGTCAAGGGCCCGGTCAGGACCCCGGCGGCGGCCCATTCGGCCAGCTGTGCTCCGTCGACCGGAAGGAAGAGCAGCGTCATCAGGCCTCCGCCCGCAGTGCACCGAGCTCGGTGCCGATGTCGCGGGCCCAGCGACGCAGCGGCGCAACCGCTGTCACGTCCAGGGTGACCCGGCCCCGGTAGCTGGTGATCGTGACGCTGACCTGCTCGTCGTCAGTGGTCGCGGTCAGGGCATGCAGCTGGCGAACCCGGGCCGTGCCAAGGAAGCGCTCCCGCGACGGCCCCGGGACATTGGCTACCACGACGTCGTGCGGCCGGCCGGCCGCCACCGTGCCGGCAGCGACGCTGTGCAGCGTGGGTGGGGCGAATCCGGCGAGTCCGGTCAGGTCCGGGGCGGGAACGCTGACGCCACTGTCGGTGCGGGCCCTGGTCAGGGTGGCGATCGCTCGCAGCCGGTCTCCCGGCGACGTCGCCAGCACCGGCAGGCCGAGCCAGGACGGGGCGATCCGACAACCGATGGCGCTCTCCAGCACTGCCGGTTCCTGCACCGCCAGGGGAACCAGGGCGACCGGGTCGGCCAGTTCGCGCCCGTTGTCCAGCAGCCAGCCCCTGACCCCGGCGGTGGCAAGGGCGAGCAGCACGTCGTGGGTGGTGCAGCCGAAAGCCTCCCGGACCGCCGCGAGCACGTCCAGCTCCACCTCCACGCCGGCGACGTGCTGGGGCCGCGGCGCGGCCGCCATCGTCCGCACGGCGTTCTCGACCATCCCGAGCAGGCCGGTGGCGGCGCCGGTGACGACCTTCAACGGGTCGCCGATCGCCCCGACCACGTCCGCGAGCCCCGGCAGGTCGGTGTGGGCCGGTTGCCAGTCGTCGGAGACCTCAGCGATGACCTCGGCATGCTCGTCGAACAGCTCCTGGAGCAGGTGAACGTTGTCGTAGCCGTCGACCAAGGCCGGGTGTGAGCACATCACGAGCGCCTGGGTTCCGGGGGCGATCCCGTGCACAAGGGTGGCCTCCCAGAGTGGGTGACCGCGATCGAGGCCGACGGCGAGCCGGGTCGAGAGCCAGTCCTCCAGGCGTTGCCCGGGCTGGAGGGTGGCCTCGCGGACGTGACCGGCGACGCTGAAGTTGACGTCGTCGATCCAGCCCGGCACCGGCCAGCCGCTGACCAGCCGCCGGAACCGGGGGGCGTACTCGAGCCGGTCGGTGATCCGGTCGATCACCTCACGTCGGGTCAACCGGCCGGACAGGACCACAACGAACGCCTGCTGCCAGGGCTGGGACTGTTGGTCCCGGGCCAGCAGGGCCGCTTCGGTCACAGTCACCGGGTCGCTCACGGCTCAACCCTACTCAACCAGGTACGGCGGGGGCTGGACGCCGAGGTCGGCCCAGACGAACCGTGGGATCCGGCCCAGCCAGCCACGCAGGGTCGCCTCGCAGGCGTCGACGATCAGCAGGTCATGGTCCTCCACCTCGAACATCACCACCCGGCCGGACACCGTCCACCCGCGGGGGCCGGTGGCGAGGAGCCACTCCATGGTGCGCGGGTGGATCACGTCCGAGGCGAACTTCGCGTCGACGGCGCGAACCTTGAAGGCCCGGTTGAAGTCGTCGCTCTCGAAGGCGACCCGGTCTCCCAGCCGCCTGCCGTTGACGCTCGTCCCGGGCAGGTCGAAGGGCAGCGTGAAGCCGCACACCGGTTCGGAGTGGTGGTCGGTGACGGTCCGGGTGCGGGTGTGGCCCTCGGAGTCGGTGTAGGTCTCCGTGCGGTCGGTCTTCCACTGGTGGGTGAACGCGTCCAGCCGGATCCCGTCGCGCAGGCCGGTGACCGGATCGGTCACCTCGTGGCCGTAGCCGGACGAGGTGACCGGGTACCGGTCCAGCACGCCGGGGTCAGCCGCCGCGAACCGCCAGTCGGGGTGCCCGTAGAAGCCCGACCGTCCCTGCGGCCGAGTGACCTCATGGGTGCGCAGGGCGGTGCCCGACAGCGACGCGACGATCGGGTCGAGCGCAGCCAGGCAGGCTTGCAGGTCCGCCGGGGCCTTCGGGACGCCCCCGGCCACCAGCTGGTCGCCGTCGATGCCGAGGTCGACGCGGTGACCCAGTTGCCGGAAGGCGGCGGCGGCCGGGGCGAGTGTCGCCAGCACCTGCGCAGCCAGGGCCGGGTCGGCCGTGATCGCCCGCAGCCCCTGGTCCTCGGCCTGGACGAGCGCTGTACCCGCCGGCGAGATCCCGACCCGGGCCTGTCCCGGCTCGGAGATGAAGACTTCCGGCAGGGCGAACGGCAGCTTCACGGCGGCCACCCGTTCGGAGTAGCGGGGTCCGGCGCCGGTGTAGTCGTAGTCGAAGACCCGGAAGGTGTGCCCGGCGGCGGTGGTGCCGGTGACGAGCTCGTCCACCGACCGGTGCAGGCCGAGGCCGAACGGCGGCGCGCCCAGGTCGGCGATGTCGCCGCCGTCCGGGTTCGGGTCGTGCGACCAACCAAGTGCCCGCAGCTGCGCGAGGTAGCGCCGGCGGCGGACAACCAGGACGACGCCGACCAGCGCCCCGAGCGCCACCGCCAACCAGAACCACAACCAGAAGCCGTTCACCCGCAACCTTTCCCAGACGCACGGCTAGGCTACGGCGACCCGGTCGGTCGGATGCCGGGAATCGGGGCCGAGGAGGACCTCGACCTGCTGTCGGCGAGCGTGATCCCGATCGTCATCGGTTACGCGGCGGCCCACTACCTCAGCCTGCTGGTCCTCGAGGGGCAGCGGACGGTGATCAACGCCTCCGATCCCGGTGGGCTGCTGCTCCTGTTCTCCCCTGAGTTGTCCACAGATCAGCCGCAGGCCCTGTTCCGGACGGCCGCGTTCGGCGCAGGGTTTCCTCCTGACCAACGGAGGAGCTGCGATGGAACCCGCTCTGGCCACCTGCCGACCGGCACCGGTTTCCCGCCCACCGGCGCTGCCCCTGCTGGAGCCGGCCTGGTTCGCGGAGGGCAACCAGCCGGTGCTGCCCTTGACCGTGGTGCCGGAGGCAGTGGTTCCTGACGACCCGGTGGATCCCGAACTGCGACAGCTCGCCGCTGCGCTGACCGGGGCACTGGTCGAAGTGCTGTCCGGCCAGCGCTCACCGCTGCAACTGGAGCGCTGGGTTGAACCTGAGCTGCTGAACCTGGTGGAGCACCTGCAGCGCGCCCGCCGCGGGCAGGGCCTGCGGCTGCGCTCGGTGCGGGTGCAGGCCCCACACGCCGAGGCGATCGAGGTGTCCGCCCACCTGACCCAGGGCAAGGCATCTCGGGCTGCGGCCCTGCGGATCAGCCGGCGGCGCGGCCAGTGGGTGGCCACCCACCTGGCCGTCGCGCTCCAGCCGCAGGTGGTTCACCAGGCAGGCTGGATCAGCCCGGTGACGAACTCAGCGTGACCGTCGGCTTCGAGGACGCACCAGACCGGCCGGCGAGCTCCGGATCGGGGCCCAGCCGGACCGGGCTCAGCCGGCGCTCAGGCGGTCCGGCCGTGGCACAGCTTGAACTTCTTGCCCGAGCCGCACGGGCAGGGGGCGTTGCGGCCAACCCCGGCGTAGGGATCGGCTGCGGTCTTGACGCTCGACCTGGCCACCTCACCGGTTTCGGTCGGTGCGGAGTAGGCCATCGGCCGCTGCACCTTCGGCTCGAGACCCTTGGCCTTCAGCGTGGGCCGCTTGGTGAGCTCCGGGGCCGCCGGCATGGTCGACCTGTGCTGTTCGACAGCGGCCGGAGAGCCGGCCGCGACCAGGTCGCCGGCCGTGATCGGCTGGCTACCGGGGCCGGCAACAAGTCCCACCGGCGGCGTCGGCTCGACCCGCACCTCCAGGTTGAACAGGTAGCCGACGACCTCCTCCATGAAGGCCTCCATCATGGCGTTGAACATGTCGCCACCCTCGCGCTGGTACTCGACCAGCGGGTCGCGCTGCGCCATCGCGCGCAGGCCGATGCCTTCACGCAGGTAGTCCATCTCGTAGAGGTGCTCGCGCCACTTCCGGTCGAGGACGGTGAGCAGCACCTGGCGCTCGAACTCGCGCATGGTCTCCGCTCCGAGCAGTTCGGTGCGGGCGTCGTAGGCAGCTTGCGCGTCGGCCTGGAAGTCGGCGACGAGCTGCTCGACGGTGAGGTCGGTGCGGCCCTCGTAGTCGGCCTGGTCGATGCTGACCGGGTAGAGGGTGCGCAGCTGCGTCCACAGCGCGTCGAAGTCCCAGTCCTCGAAGAAGCCCTCGGTCAGCCCACGGACGTACTGCTCCACAACGGTGTTCACCGTGCCGCGGAGCTGCTCCTCGACGTCGGCGCCCTCGAGCACCCGGCGGCGGTCACCGTAGATGGCGTGCCGCTGCCGGTTCATCACGTCGTCGTACTTGAGGACGTTCTTGCGCATCTCGAAGTTCTGCGCCTCGACCTGCTCCTGCGCCTGCTGCACCGACTTGCTGACCCGGCTGTTCTCGATCGGGACGTCGTCGGGCACCTTGAGGGTCTGCAGGACCCATTCGATGATGTCTGACTTGAACAGCCGCATCAGGTCGTCGCCGAGGGAGAGGTAGAACCGGCTCTCGCCCGGGTCGCCCTGGCGGCCGGACCGGCCCCGCAGCTGGTTGTCGATCCGCCGCGACTCGTGCCGCTCGGACCCGATCACGTACAGCCCGCCGAGGGCGACGACCTCGTCGTGCTCGTCCGCGACCTGCTGCTCGATGTCGTGCAGGGTCTGCGGCCAGGCAGCCTCGTACTCCTCGACGTGCTCGACCGGGTCGATCCCCCGTCCCTGCAGGACTGCGTCGGCAAGGAACTCGGGGTTGCCGCCGAGGATGATGTCGGTACCGCGGCCGGCCATGTTGGTGGCAACGGTGACCGCGCCCTTGCGTCCAGCAAGGGCGACGATCGCGGCCTCCCTGGCGTGGTTCTTCGCGTTCAGCACCTCGTGCTTGACCCCGGCCTGCTTCAGCAGGCGGGAGAGCAGCTCTGACTTGGCGACGCTCGCCGTGCCGATCAGGATCGGCTGGCCCGCCTCGTAGCGGGGCATGATGTCCTCGACGATGGCGGCGAACTTGGCTTCCTCGGTGCGGTAGATCAGGTCGGACTGGTCGACGCGGATCATCGGCTGGTTGGTCTCGATCGGCAGCACGCCGAGGCCGTAGATCTTCTGGAACTCCGATTCCTCGGTCTTGGCCGTGCCGGTCATGCCGGCGAGCTTGGTGTACATCCGGAAGTAGTTCTGCAGGGTGATCGTGGCGAGCGTCTGGTACTCGTCCTTGATCTCCACGTCCTCCTTCGCCTCGAGGGCCTGGTGCAGGCCCTCGTTGTAGCGGCGGCCGACCAGCGTGCGGCCGGTGTGCTCGTCGACGATCAGCACCTCGCCGTTGAGCAGGACGTAGTCCTTGTCGCGCTTGAACAGTTCCTTCGCCTTGATGGCGTTGTTCAGGTAGGAGATCAGCGGGGTGTTGGCCGACTCGTAGAGGTTCTCGATGCCGAGCCGGTCCTCCACTGCCGTGATGCCCTGCTCGAGGACGGACACCGTCCGCTTCTTCTCGTCCACCTCGTAGTGGGTGTCGCGCTTGAGCGTCCGCACGAGCTTGGCGAACTCCGGGTACCAGACCGAGTTGTCCTCCGACGGCCCGGAGATGATCAACGGCGTCCTGGCCTCGTCCACCAGGATCGAGTCGACCTCGTCGACGATCGCGTAGTGGTGGCCGCGCTGGACGCAGTCGTCGAGGCTGAGCGCCATGTTGTCGCGCAGGTAGTCGAAGCCGAACTCGTTGTTGGTGCCGTAGGTGATGTCGCAGGCGTAGGCCTCGCGACGCTCGGCCGGGGTCATCTCCGAGAGGATCGCGCCGACCTTGAGGCCGAGGAAGTGGTGGATCCGGCCCATCTGCTCGGACTGGAACTTGGCCAGGTAGTCGTTGACCGTGACCACGTGGACACCCTGACCGCTCAAGGCGTTCAGGTAGGACGGCAGCACTGCGACCAGGGTCTTGCCCTCACCGGTCTTCATCTCGGCGATGTTGCACCAGTGCAGCGCCGCGCCGCCCTGGATCTGGACGTCGAAGTGCCGCTTGCCGAACACGCGCCTGGAGGCCTCACGAACCGTGGCGAACGCCTCCGGCATGATCGCGTCGAGGGACTCCCCGTTCTCCAGCCGCTCCTTGAAGCCGGCGGTCTGGCCGCGCAGCTCCTCGTCGCTCATCGCCTCGAAGTCGGGCTCGATCAGGTTCACCTGGTCGGCGACCACCTTCAGCTTCTTCAGCTGGCGGCCCTCGCCCATGTGCAACATCTTGTCCAGTAGACCCACGGCGTCGGTACTTCCTGTGTCGATTTCGGAGCGCTTCCCGAACGGGCGCACCCGTCCATCTTATTGGCAGGTGGTAACGGCACCGGCACCGATTGCGCCCGGCGGGGTCGTCTGATCGGCGGATTCGACTCATACTTGCAACAAACCAGTGGCAGGATTCCCCCCATCGTTACTGAGAAAGGACTCACATGATGCGACTGCTCAGCTTCGCTGCGGCAGCGTCTGCCTTGACCCTTGCCCTGTCCGGATGCGCCAACTACTCCCAGCCATCCGCTTCGGCCTCCGGATCGGCGACTGCGCCCGCACTCGTCAGCCCGGGCAAGCTCACCGTTTGCACGCACCTGGCATACAAGCCATTCCAGTTCAAGGACAGCTCGAACAAGACCGTCGGCTTCGACGTCGACCTGATGGACGTCGTCGCCAAGAAGCTCGGCGTCACCCAGGAGATCGTCGACATCGAGTTCGAACAGATCACCTCCGGCGCGGTCTTCGCCGCCAAGAAGTGCGACACCGGCGCAGCCGCGATCACGATCCGCGACGACCGCCAGGCCGCTGCGCCCTTCTCCGATCCCTACTTCGACGCCACCCAGGCGCTGCTGGTGAAGGCCGATTCCACGATCGCCGACCTGCCGGACCTCAAGGGCAAGGTGCTTGCCGTGCAGAGCGGGACCACGGGCCAGGACTACGCCAAGGAGAACGCGGACGCCAACGGCTACACCGTCAAGGTCTTCGACGACATGCCCAGTGGCGCCAACGCCGTGCTCGCCGGGAATGCCGATGCGAACATCAACGACAACGGCGTGCTCTACGACTTCGCCAAGGACAACCCCACCACCAAGGTGGTGAAGGAGTTCGCGACCGGCGAGAAGTACGGCTTCAATGTCTCCAAGGACAACCCGGCACTGCTCGCCGTGATCAACGAAGCCCTCAAGACCGCCAAGTCCGACGGCACCTACAACGAGATCTACAAGAAGTGGTTCGGGGTCGACGCACCCAAGTGATCCACCGGGGCCCGCTCCCGTCCGGACGCCACAGCTGTGGCGTCCGGACGGGGCCGGGGCTCAACCCGGCCCTCGACTAGGAGCCTCATGAGTACGACCACAGCCGGTTCCGCGCCCGTCCGCAAGAAGAAGCTCTCCCCGCGGAAGAAGGCGCAGCGAATCCGCATCGCCCAGTACGGCCTGCTCGGCGTGGCCCTGCTCCTTGTGGTCCTCTTCGCCGACGGGCAGCAGATCCAGCGAGCGTTCTTCCGACCGGACCTCATCGCCGCAACGGTCAGCCCCAAGCTCGCCCAGGCGCTGCTGAACACCATCATCTACACCACGGGCGCGTTCATCTTCGGGCTCCTCCTGGGCACGGTCCTCGCCTTGATGAAGCTCTCCCAGGTCGGCCCCTACCGCTGGCTGGCGACGATCTACACCGAGTTCTTCCGCGGGGTGCCGGCCATCATCGTCCTGCTCGCCTTCGGCCTGATCGCCCTCGGCTTCCCGGGCCTGAAGTTCCCGCTGGAGCCCTACGGCACGGTCTGGACGGCACTCGGGATGGTATCGGCCGCCTACATGTCCGAGACCATCCGCGCCGGAATCGAGGCTGTGCCCAAGGGCCAGCTGGAGGCAGCCAGGTCATTGGGCATGCCCGCCGGGATGGCGATGCAGCGGATCATCCTGCCGCAGGCCTTCCGGATCGTCACGCCACCGCTGACCAACGAGCTGGTACTGCTGACGAAGGACTCGTCCCTTGTCTACGTGCTGGGACTCACCGCAGAGACCTTCGAGCTCACCAAGTACGGCCGTGACCTGACCAACACGTACTCCAACATCACGCCGCTGGTGGTGGCGGGCCTGACCTACCTGGTCATCACGCTGCCCCTCACGTACCTCGTGCGGCGCATGGAGACCAGGCAGAGGAAGGCGACGCGATGACCCTCACGCAGCAGATGCCGACCGGCAACCGCGAGGACGAGATCCAGATCTACGACCTGCACAAGTCGTTCGGTGACCTGGAGGTACTGACCGGGATCACCACGACGGTTCACCGGGGCGAAGTTGTCTGCATCATCGGGCCCTCGGGCTCTGGCAAGTCCACCCTGTTGCGCTGCGTGAACCTGCTCGAGCAGCCGACCAAGGGCCGGATCTTCATCCTCAACGAGGAGATCACCGATCCGGACGCCGACGTCGACCACCTGCGCACCCAGATGGGGATGGTGTTCCAGAGCTTCAACCTGTTCCCGCACCTGACCGCGCTGGAGAACTGCTCCATCGCCCTGGTCCGGGTCCTGAAGAAGGACCCGGCGGAGGCGAAGCGGATCGCCCAGGAGAACCTGGAGAAGGTGGGCCTCGGCGACCGCGGCCACTCCTATCCGGCGCAGATGTCGGGCGGGCAGCAGCAGCGGGTCGCCATCGCCCGGGCGTTGAGCATGGACCCGGAGATGATGCTCTTCGACGAGCCGACCTCAGCCCTCGACCCCGAGCTCGTCGGGGACGTGCTCTCGGTCATGCGTGACCTGGCCGCCGGCGGCATGACCATGATGGTCGTCACCCACGAGATGGCCTTCGCCCGCGAGGTCGCCGACCGGGTGCTGTTCATGGACGGTGGCGTGATCGTCGAGGAGGGCCCGCCCGTCGAGGTGATCGGCGACCCGAAGGAGGAGCGCACCCGCACCTTCCTCAAGCGGGTCCTCGACCCGACCCACGTGCGCACCGGCGCCGAAGACGCAGCCCACGCCGCCCGGCACGCCCAGCAGCTGGCAGCGGGCAAGGCCCCCGGCGAGCGGCATGCAGGTCACGGGCGGCTCTTCGGCTGAGCCTGCCCACCACACCGATCCCTCGCTGGGGCGGCCCCAGCGGCGGATGCGGTGTGGATCAGGAAGTTGGCGGCACCGTCCGCACGATCGCCCAGCGCACCAGGAGTCCGGCCAGCAGTGCCCAGAACGCCGCCCCGATTCCCGCGATGCTGATGCCGGAGGCGGCCACGAGGAACGTCACCACCGCAGCCTCCCGGCCCCTCGCCGCGCCCATCGCGCCGGCGGCCGAAGCCCCCAGGGTGCCGAGCAGCGCCAACCCGGCGGCTGCCGGCAACAGTCCGGGGGGTCCCGTCACGACGAGGGCGGTGACGGTTGCCGAGACCGTCCCGAGCAGGATCGCTGCCCCGCCGCCGGTGGTGGCAGCCCGCCAGCGTCCGGATGGATCCGGTCCGGCATCGGGTGAGGCCGAAAGGGCTGCGCTGATCGCGGCCAGGTTGATCGCGTGCCCGCCGAACGGCGCGGCCAGCACCGTGGCTGCACCGGTGACCGTGAGGCTGGGCCGCCAGGGCACCCGGTAGCCGAAGGACCCGAGCACGGCGGCACCGGCCACGTTCTGCGAGGCCATCGTGACCAGCCACAACGGGACTGCGATCCCCACCACACCGGCCCAGGTGAACTCCGGCGCGGTCAGCTCGAAGGCGAAGCCGGGCGGCGGGAGCGAGCCGGCCCGGCCGCCGGCGAGAAGGGCTCCGACGGCGACGACCATCGCGGCAGCGATCGCCACCGCAGCTGCCCAACGCGGACGCCAGGCGAGCATCGCGACCCAGACCACGATCACGGGTCCGATCACCGCAGGGTCGGCGACGACTGCGCGTACCGGCACCAGGCACAGGGGGACGAGGACGCCGGCGAGCATGGCCTGCGCGATCGAGGTGGGGATCGCCGCCACCGCCCGGCCGAGCCAAGGGATGGCAGCGGTTAGCAACAGCAGTCCGCCGACGACGACGAAGCCGCCGACGGCGACCGGCCAGCCACCGGCCGGCGCACCGGTCGTTGCCAGCAGCGCCGCCCCCGGGGTGGACCACGCGACCGTCACCGGCATCCGGTACCTGACCGAGAGCAGGATCGTCGCCAGGCCCATCAGCACGCAGAGAACGGCCAGGCCGGAAGCAGCCTGGCCCGGCGTGGCCCCGACGCCCTGGAGGCCGGCCAGCACCACGGCGAACGCCGAGGTGTAGCCGACCACCGCTGTCACCAGCCCTGCGACCACTGCACGACGCATCACCGGACCCACCTCTCTGTTCTGCAAACAGAACGTTCCATGAACGGAACGCACGCTAGCCTAAGGACATGGATTCCCGCGACCATGCCGCCGCCGTCGGACACCGCGTGCGCGAGCTTCGCCTCGCCAGGGGGATCACCCTCTCCGCGCTGGCAGCAGCCGCCGGCGTCGGCAAGGGGTCGCTGTCCGAACTCGAGTCCGGCACCCGCAACCCGACCCTCGCAACGCTCTACGCCCTTGCCGGACCGCTGAAGGTGCCACTCGGCACGCTGCTGCTCGACGAGGTGGGCACGGAGGTCAGCTCCGACGGGGTCACGGGCCGGCTACTGGACCTTCGGCGTGGGCCGCAGGGCGTCCGCGAAACCTACTGCCTGGACCTGGCTGCCGGTTCCGAGCGACTGTCCCCAGCCCACGGCCCTGGGGTGGTCGAGCAGCTCCTGGTCACCGAAGGCGTCCTGCTGGCCGGGCCGGTGGGGGCAGAGCGGCTCTGTCCGGAGGGATCGATGATCCATTGGGTCAGCGACGTGCCGCACAGCTACCGCGCCGAGGGCGGAGCCGTGTCGGCCATCCTGGTCGTCACGACCCCGGCAACTGTTGCCCCAGGGCAGCACTGAGGGTCCCGACCGGCTTCACCAGCACCTCGGCGAGCCCGAGCCAGTGGGCCATCCGCCGCAGCTCGGCCGCCAGCCGGGCAGCGGTCTGCGCCTCGGGCGCGTCCGGTTCCAGCCAGGAGGCCTGAACCTGCAGGGTCGAGCTGGCCCGGTCCGACTTCAGGTCGACCCGGGCTGCGATCCGGTCGTCCATCACGAACAGGTAGACGTAGTAGCCGTGGACCCGCTGTTCGGCCGGGGTGTACAGCCCGATCCGGTAGTGGATTCCGAACAGGTCCAGCAGCCGGCGCCGCTCGAAGACCAGCGAGTCGAACGGGGACACCAGGGCGTCGACCACCAACTTCCGGGGGCGGGCCGACTCGTGCCAGAGGTAGGTGGGCCGGTTCCAGCCGTGGACCGCCACCTGCTCGAGTTCCCCACCGGCGAGCAGCGTGGCGATGGCCTCCCTGGTGGCCGACCGGTCGGTGCGGAAGTAGTCGGCGAGGCAGACCTCGGTGGCGACGCCGAGCGCACTCGCCGCCCGGCGGACCAGTTCCAGCCTCGCTTCCTCGACGGTCGGCGTCGCTGCATCGACCACGGCCTTCGGCAACACCCGCTCCGGCAGGTCGTAACGGCGCTCGAACTGGCTGTTGCGACCGGCGCTGGTCAGTTCGCCGGTGTAGAAGAGCCACTCCAGCGCCGACTTCACGTCCGACCAGTTCCACCAGCCGCCCGGGGTCCGCTCCTGCTCGTGCTCCACCTCGCGGGCGGTCAACGGCCCGCGCTCGGCGATCTGGTCGAGCATCTTGGCCGGCAGCCCCGGCTGTTCGGCAAGGATCCGGCGCATCGCCTCCCACGGTCGGGCGGCGTGGGCCGCCATCCGGAATCGCAGGGCGGGCTGGAGGTTCACGTCGATCAGCGAGGCGGCATGCCCCCAGAACTCGAAGACCCGGCGGGGGGCGCGGTTCCCGGCCCGGTCCAGCAGCGACCGGTCGTAGGGCCCCAGCCGGGAGAACAGCGGCATGTAGTGCGCCCGGACCGCTACGTTCACCGAGTCGATCTGGAACTGCGCCACCCGGTCGAGCACACCCTGCACCTGCCGCGTGGTCACCGGTCCGGCCGGACGCCGGCCGAGACCTTGGGCGGCGAGGGCGATCCGGCGGGCCTGGGCCAGGGTCAGTTGCGCAGTCATCGCTGGCAGCCTATCCAGCCCTCCCGACAGCCGCGGCGGTTTCCGGAACCGCCACCGGTCCGGTCCGGAGCCGGCCGGCCACCGGCGGCAGCGGCGTCTTCGCCCCGTCCTACCAGCCACCGGAGCGGTGAAACTCCTTGTCCCAGATTTGAGAAAGTGCTGCGTTGCGTATTTAAGTAAGGTTAGCCTTACCTACATGAACCAGTCCTCGAGCCTCGGGCTCAGCTCGACCCGCGTCGATGTCGGTTACGGCGGCGACCCGGTACTGCACGGGGTCAGCGTCGAACTCGGCAGGGGCCAGGTGACCGCGCTGATCGGGCCGAACGGGAGCGGCAAGTCCACCCTGCTCCGCGGCCTGTCCGCGCTCCTCCCGCTGCGCTCCGGAGAGGTGGTGGTGGGTGGTGCCGACCTGCGGACGCTCGGCCCCCGCCAGCTGGCCCGCCGGCTCGCCGTGCTCACCCAGGGCAGGCCGGCCCTCTCCGGCATGACGGTCCGCGAGGTCGCAGAACTTGGTCGACACCCGCATCGCGGACGCTGGCGCCGCAGCGACCCCGACGGTGCCGCCGCCGTGGACCGGGCCCTCGCCCTCACCGGCCTGAGCGAGCTGGCCACGCACGACATCGGCACGCTCTCCGGTGGCCAGGTGCAACGAACCTGGCTCGCCGCGTGCCTCGCCCAGGACACCGAGGTCCTGCTGCTCGACGAACCCACCACCTACCTGGACCTGCGTTACCAGGTCGAACTGCTTGACCTGATCCGCGACCTCGCCACCGACCACGGCGTCACCGTCGGGGTCGTCCTGCACGACCTGAACCAGGCCGCGGCCATCGCCGACCAGATCGTGCTGCTGGACCGTGGCCGGGTGATCGCCAACGGCACCCCTGCGGAGGTCTACGACGCCGGGCTCCTCAGCCGGGTCTACGAGATCGGCGTCGACGTCATCCTCGACCCGGCGACCGCTGTCCCCACCGTCCTCCCCCGCCCCCGGCAACGCCGGCTGGCACCCACCGACAACCTGGAAGAGAACGTATGCCTCACCGCCCACTCCTGACCGCGCTGATCCCGCTGCTGCTGCTGGCCGCCTGCGGCACCACCGAAGCCCCGGCGGCAGCGCCGAGCAGCAGCCCGGCCACCACCGGCCCCATCACCGTCACCGACGGGCGCGGCAAGGAAGTGACCCTCCCCGGCCCGGCGCAGCGAGTGGTGTCGCTGGAATGGAACACCACGGAAGACGTGATCACGCTCGGGGTCCAGCCGACCGGGGTCGCCGACATCAAGGGCTACACCTCCTGGGTGACGGCCGCACCGATCACCGGCAATCCCATCGACGTCGGCACGCGGAACGAACCCAGCCTGGAGTCCGTTGCCGAGGTGGAACCCGACCTGATCATCGGCATCGTCGGCTCCGTCCCGGAGGCCGCCATGGAGCAGATGGAGAAGATCGCCCCGGTCGTCCTCCTCACCGGGGCCGACGCCAGCCGGCCCGTCGAGCTCCTGAAGGAGAACTTCAACACCACCGCAAGGCTGCTCGGCAAGGAGGCGGAAGCCGAAGCCGTCCTCGCCGACCTGGACGCGGCCATCGCGGCCGGCAAGCAGCAGATCACCGACGCCGGGAAGGCCGGCACCCCCTTCTCGCTCTCCTACATCTACGCCGAGGGCAACTCCTTCTCGCTGCGGATGCACGGACCGGGCTCGGCAGCGATCGCGCTGGCCTCCGGGATCGGCCTCGAGCCGGCCTGGACGGAGGCCGGGGACGCCGGCTGGGGGCTGTCCACCCTTGACCTGGAGGGTCTGACGAAGCTGCCCGCCGGAACCGAGTTCGGCTACTGGGGCAATGCCGACACCCCGGACCCGCTCGCGGACCTGGCCGGCAACAAGCTGTGGGAGTCGCTGGACTTCGTGAAGGGCGACCGGGTGCACCGGCTCGGGGTCGGGATCTGGGTCTACGGCGGCCCGGCATCGGCCAAGCAGTGGATCGCCGACGTCACCGGCGCCATCGCCAAGTGATCCTCACGGCGCCGGTCGCGGTCGGCAGTCCGGCGAGAGCCGGCGCGGTCCGCGGCCGGGGCCGGGCCCTGCTGCTGGTCGGGCTGCTGCTGGCCGCCGTGGCCGGCCTCGCGGCCGTCCACCTGACCCAGGGCACCGCGGCCGTGGCAGCCGGGGACCTGGTCCGGCTCGTCCTCGGCCAGGGAACCGACGCCGACGCCCTGGTGGTGATCTCCTCGCGATGGCCCCGGCTGGCCGCGGCCATCGCCGTCGGGGTGGCGCTCGGGGCGGCCGGCAGCATCCTGCAGGGGCTGGCGCGCAACCCGCTCGCCTCCCCCGACACGCTGGCCGTGGAGGCCGGGGCCCATCTGGCCCTGGTCGCGGCAGCTGTCTTCGCCGTCTCGCTGCCGATCCTCGGCGGGGTCGGGATCGCCTTCTTCGGCGGCCTGCTCGCCGCAGCCGTCCTGCTGGCCATCACCAGGGGCGGCGGGTCACCGCTGCGCCTCGTCCTCGCCGGGACGGTGCTCGCGCTGGCCCTCTCGAGCGTCACGTCCTCGCTGATGATCCTCAACACGCAGGAGACCCGCGGCCTGTTCGCCTGGGGCTCCGGATCCCTCAACCAGCGCGGTCTGGACGGGGTCGCGCAGGTGGTGCCGCTGATCGTCGTCGCCCTGCTGTCGGCACTGGCCGTCTCCCGGAACCTCGACCTGCTCGCCCTCGGCGAGGATGTGGCCCGCGGGCTCGGCGTCCGGGTGGGGCCGAACCGGTTGGTGCTGGCCGGCTCAGCGGTCCTGTTGACCGCGTCCGCTGTGACCGTCGCCGGTCCGATCGGGTTCGTCGGCCTCTGCGCCCCGGCCCTGGTCGGCCTGGCCGCTTCCCGGGTGCCGCCGCTGGTGCGGCACTCGTGGCGGATCCCGGTGAGTGCTGTGGCCGGTGTGCTGGTGGTTCTCGGCGCCGACGTCGGCTTGCGGCTGGCCTTCGGGCCGCTGGAGGGGGTCGAGGTGCCGACCGGCGTGGTCACGACGGTCCTCGGCGGCGTGTTCCTGGCCCTGGCCGCCCATCGACTGAGCCCCGGGGCGCCGGGCGCGCAGGAGGTCATGCGCATCGGCATGGGCTGGGGCCGGCGCCATCCGGCGGTGGTGATCGTGGCCGCAGCCGGGCTCGTCGTCGCCGCCGGGGCTGCCGCCCTCCTGCTCGGGGACTCGTTCCTGCTGCTCGGTGACATCGGCAACTGGCTCAGCGACCGGGCCTCGCGCCGGATCGGCTTCATCCTGGACGCCCGGGCACCGCGCGTCGCCTCGGCGCTGCTGGCCGGAGCGGCACTGGCGATCGCCGGGGCGCTGGTGCAGTCGGTCACCCGCAACGCCCTTGCCGATCCCGGCATCCTCGGGGTCTCCAGCGGCGCCGGCCTCGGTGCGGTGGTCGCCCTCACCGTCGTGCCGAGCGCCTCTTGGCTCGTCGTCACAGCCGGGGCGGGTGCCGGCGCCCTCGCGGTGGCCGTACTGCTGTTCGCCCTCACGTTGCGGGAAGGGTTGAACGAGACCCGCGTCGTGCTCGTCGGCATCGGGCTGGCAGCCGCCGCCGCTGCGATCACCTCCGCCATCCTGGTGCGCAGCGATCCGTGGAACCAGGCCAAGGCCATCACCTGGCTGGGTGGGTCGACCTACGGCGCCAACTGGCCGCACCTGCTGCCGCTGCTGGCCGTGCTGGCGCTCGCAGCAGTGGTCGTGCGCGGCACCCATGCCGAGCTGGACCTGCTCGCCGTCGACGACGACACGCCACAGCTGCTCGGCGCCAGCACCCGGAGGGCCCGGATCGTCACCCTCGGCCTGGCTGTGCTGCTCACCGCCGCCGCCACGGCCAGCATCGGTGTGCTCGCCTTCGTCGGCCTGGTCGGTCCCCACGCGGCAAGGCTGCTGGTCGGCACAGCCCACCGGCGGCTGGTGCCGTTGAGCGCCCTGCTCGGGGCGCTGCTGGTGGTTGCGGCCGACACTGTCGGACGGACGGTGCTGGCACCCAGCCAGCTGCCGGCCGGGCTGGTGACCGCCCTGGTCGGGGCGCCCTACTTCCTGTGGCTGCTCACGCGGGTGCGCACCCGATGAGTTACCGCCGGTTCGACGTCTCGGTGCTCCGGATCGAGCAGTTGTCCGCGGCCTTCCGACGGCTGACCCTGGTCTCGCCGGACCTGGCGGAGGTGGCCTGGGCGGGTGTCGACCAACGGGTGAAGCTGGTACTGCCGGCCCCGCCGGAAGCCGGGGATCCGGTCGACGGCGACTGGTTCGAGTGGTGGCGGGCGCTGCCGGACGAGCTCCGGCCCCCGATGCGCACCTACACCCTGGCTGCGCACCGCCCGGAGGCCGGCGAGGTGGACATCGACTTCGCCGTGCACGGTGACTCCGGGCCGCTGAGCAGTTTCGCCCTGCGGGCCGACGTCGGCGACCGCATCTTCCTGGTGGCGCCCGGCACCGACGCACCGCCGGAGGCCGGCGTGGCCTGGCGTCCCGGGACCGCCAGCAACCTGCTCTGCATCGGGGACGAGACCGCGCTTCCGGCGATCCGGAACATCCTGCGCGGCCTTTCGGCCGACCAGTCCTGTGACGTGCTGGTGGAGGTTCCCGATCCGTCCGACCGGCTGCCGCTGGTCACGTCCGCCCGGTTGCGACTGGACTGGGTCGTCCGGCCCGCCGGCACACCGGTGGGCAGCCGCGCCGAAGAGTTCCTGTTCGGGGCCGCCGCCAGCCCCGACTCCCCCGGCGAGCCGGATCCCGAGCTCTGGCTCGAGGCCACCGGGAGCGGCGCCGAACGCTACGCCTGGGTGGCCGGCGAGGTCGCGTGGGTGAACCGGCTGCGCAAGCGGCTGGCCCCAGCCGGTTACGGCAGGGGCAATGCCGCCTTCATGGGCTACTGGCGGGCCGGGCACCCGGCCCGCGGCTGACTGCTGCCATCCGCTGGTCGGGCCCGTCGGGCTGACCGGCACCAACCGCGGTTCAGGCGCTGGCCTCCTCTGCCGCCTCCAGGGAGAGGTGGATCACGCCGTAGTCGTAGGCCTTGCGGCGGTAGACGGCGCTCGGGGCGCCGGACTCGGCATCGACGTAGATGAAGAAGTCGTGACCGACGAGCTCCATCTCGTCGAGGGCCTGCGCGAGGGTGAGCGGCACGGCATCGAAGTGCTTCTCGCGAACGACCAGGGGTCCGTCGCCCTGGATCTCCAGTCCGGCGATCTTGCGGATCTCGGGGCGCACCTCCTCCTCGGCGACCGGGGCGCCGACGGCCTCGGCGACCGGGGTGGTCCCGCGCAGGCCCCGGTGGGTCTTGCGACGGTCGGAGGCCCGGCGCAGCTGAGACTTCAAGCGGTCGAGGGCGTGGTCGAAGGCGACGGTCTTGTCGTCGGCGGAGGCTTCGGCACGGACCACCGGTCCCTTGCTGCGCAGCGTGATCTCCACTCTGGTCGACTGGTCTGGTTCCCGCTTGTGGCCGTAGACGGAGACCTGGACCTCGACCCTGATCACTCGATCCTTGAGCTTCTCGATCGAGGCGATCTTCTCCTCTACCCGAGCGCGGAAATCATCGGGAATCTGGCAGTGCCGACCGGTCACCAGGACGTCCATGTCTACCTCCTTGGTCTTGCGCGAACCCCAGCGGGGCTAGCACAGATAGCGAAGGCACCCGCCCGGTTCCCTGCCCAGAGGCTGGGTCCTGGCTGTGGTGCCATGACCCCAAAGTAGTCCCGGCGGGCGGGCTTTTCCAGCAGTTGGCACTGTGTGTTTCCAGTGGGTTCCCCGGCAGCCGCAACCAGCCTGTAACACCCCGTGACCGGCCCGTAACACCGGTTGCATCGGGACGTAACAGCCCTCGGCGAAGGTATGGCCCATGATGTTGGAAATCAGTTCGGGCGACACCGCCTGGGTTCTCACAAGTGCCGCGCTGGTGCTCCTGATGACCCCCGGTCTCGCGTTCTTCTACGGCGGCATGGTCAGGGCGAAGGGTGTCCTGAACATGATGATGATGAGCTTCATCTCGATGGGAACCATCGGTGTGCTCTGGGTGCTGTTCGGTTACAGCATGGCGTTCGGTAACTCCTTCGGCTTCGAAGTGGGTGCTACCAAGACCGACGGACCAACGTTCTTCGGCATCTTGGGCAACCCGTTCGACTTCGCCGGGCTCCAGGGCCTGATGAGCGCGGACGCGGCGGTCTTCACGATCCCGTCGCTGGCGTTCGTCGCGTTCCAGGCCTGCTTCGCGATCATCGCGGTGGCCCTGGTCTCCGGCGCGATCGCCGACCGGGCCTCCTTCGGCGGGTGGACCCTGTTCACGATCCTCTGGGGCGTGATCGTCTACTTCCCGGTGGCCGGCTGGGTGTTCTCCTTCGACGGCGCGACCGGCACCGACTTCCACGGCGGCTGGATCGCCAACTGGCTGGGAGCCCTCGACTTCGCCGGCGGCACGGCGATCCATATCAATGCCGGCATTTCGGCCTTGGCACTCGCCCTGGTCCTCGGCCCGCGGATCGGGTTCGGCACGAAGCCGATGCGCCCGCACAACATGACCCTCACCATGCTGGGCGCAGGCCTGCTGTGGTTCGGCTGGTTCGGCTTCAACGCGGGCTCGGCCCTCGGTGCCGGCACGCTGGCCTCGCTGGCCTGGGTCAACACCCTTGTCGCCACCGCAGCAGCAATGCTCGGCTGGCTCGGGGTGGAGAAGCTCCGTGACGGTCACCCGACCTCGCTGGGGGCTGCATCCGGTGTCGTCGCCGGCCTGGTCGGAATCACCCCGGCAGCCGGTTCGGTGAACCCGGTCGGCGCGATCATCATCGGTGTCCTCGCCGGCGCCATCTGCGCCTTCGCAGTCGGCCTGAAGTACAAGTTCGGCTACGACGACTCGCTCGACGTGGTCGGCGTCCACTTCGTCGGTGGCATGGTGGGCACCCTGATGATCGGGTTCCTGGCTGACCCGGAAGCCCCCGGCGCCTTCGGTGCTGCCGGCCTGTTCTACGGCGGCGGTTTCGACCAGCTGTGGCGCCAGGCCGTCGGTGCCTTCGCAGTGGCCGTCTACGCCTTCGTGGTGACGTACCTGATCGCACTGCTGATCAAGAAGACCATCGGTTGGCGGGTCAGCCCGGCTGACGAGCTCAGCGGGATCGACCTGGCCGAGCACTCCGAGGCCGGCTACGACCTCAGCCCGGTGTACTACACCAACAAGGTCCAGCGCACGCTCGTCCTCACCAAGGACGACCTGCCGGAGACCGAGAAGACAGGAGCTACGAAGTGAAGCTGGTTACTGCGATCATCCAGCCCGAAATGCTGGAGCAGGTCCAGAAGGCGCTGGTGCGCCACGGCGTGGGCGGCATGACGATCAGCGAGGTCTCCGGTTACGGACGGCAGCGCGGACACGTCGAGGTCTACCGCGGCGAGGAATACACCATCGACTTCATCACCAAGGTTCGCCTCGAGGTCCTTGTCGACGACGAGGAGGCTGAAGCCCTCACCGGCGTGATCGTCCAGGCCGCTCGCACCGGCCAGGTCGGCGACGGCAAGGTGTGGATCATCCCGGTCGACACGGTCGTCCGGGTGCGCACCGGAGAGAGCGGCAGCACAGCCGTCTGACCTTCCACCACCCGACCCCGAGGGGGCGCCCGGTCCAACCGGGCGCCCCCTCCTCATGTCCGGGTTCACCCGGCCGTTCCCGGGCCGACGGTGCGCAGGGTTGCAGCCACCACCGCAGCTCCCAGCACCTCCCCGCCGCCGGCCCGGCAGGCCCGAACCGCCTCGACCAGGGTCGCGCCGGTCGTGACGATGTCGTCGACGACCATCACCTGGCCGCGCACCCGGTTGCCGATCGGCCGGAAGGCGCCGGCAAGGTTCACCAGCCGCTGGGCCCGGTCCAGGCCGGCTTGGTCCTGCGGCCGCCGCACCTGGGCCAGCCCGCGCCGTGCGGAAACGGTCAGGCCGGCGGCCCGCAGCCGGCGGGCGGCGACCTGGGCAAGCGCACCGGTCAGGTCGACCCCACGTGCGGCCACCTGCGCCGGGGTTGAGGGCACCGGCACCAGCACGAGCGGGCCGGCCCGACCCGATTCCAGCGCCAGAGCAGCAAGCGCCGCCGCCAGCCGCCCACCGAGCAGCGGGATCAGTCCGAGCCCGCCGCGCTCCTTGGCCGCCAGCAGCACGCGCCGCAGCCGGTCGGCGTACGGGCCGGCTGCCAGCACCGGCGGCAGCCCAGCAGCGAGGTTGCCGACGATGAATGGCGGTGTGCCGTTCAGCTGCCTCCGGCACTCGGCACAGGTGCCGGGGCCGGGAGCGCCGCAGCCGGGACAGCAGGCGCCAAGGACGAGTTCGGCCAGGCCGGCGGCCACAGCTTTGGATCGCATGCCGACATCCTCGGCAGGCCGCCGCCGCGCTGGTCAGTGGTCCACAGCCTCAGCCGGAGTAGGTCATCGCATCCACATTGGTCAGCGAGAGCGTCCAGTTGAAGTCCCCGTCGAACCGATAGGCCCCACCGCCCGCGGCGAGCGCGACCGGCGGCCGGTCGGGCACCACTGCCAGACCGCCGAGGGTGGCCGAGTTGCTGGGGCCGATGTCGTTGGCGTACGCCCCGTCCTGGCTGATCCGGATCACGCTCGTCTCCCCGGTGCTGGCGGTCTGCAGCACGGCAAGCTCGGTCGGGGAGTACCAGCCCAGGTCGAGGACCTGGCCGGGAGTTCCCGTGTTCATGGTCGCGTCCAGCACGCGCCAGCCCGTCACAGCCACCCCGGCGTCGTCACGGACGACCACGGCGAGGCCGACCTCGGTGCGGCT
>JADLEH010000461.1 GCA_020846255.1 Propionibacteriaceae bacterium | reverse complement strand
TGGAACGTCCGCTCCGAAGCGTTCCGGCAAGCAACCGCCGCCCACATCCCCCACCACCAGCTCACGGCCGTGGTCGAGCAGCTCACTACCGAAGCCCTGTCCGAAGCGGTGTCGGTGCCGATCCGGACCACCCGCACCCAGCCCGTCGAACCCGACCTGCTCCTCCGCCCGGACGGCACCCCCGCCTACCAGGAACCCTCGGCGTCCCGGTACACGTCGATGCGGATCCTGCGCGCCGAAGCCCGCATCATCGACGCCGCTGGACGCCGAGGTGGCCGGATTGCGGACTCGAACTCGATCCAGCTCGCCATCCTCCAATCGATGGCGAACCGGCAACCATTGAACGAAGGCCAGCAGGCCCTGGTCGCCGCCATGGCCGGCTCCGGGGTGCGGCTCCAGCTGGCGATCGCCCCGGCCGGTACCGGGAAGACCACCGCCATGCGCACCCTCGCCACCGCGTGGACCAACAGCGGCGGCACCATCCTCGGACTCGCCCCCTCAGCCGCCGCTGCAGAACAACTCCGGCTCCAACTCGGCCACAACGCCGTCGCGGAGAACCTGGCCAAGATGGTGTGGGCCATCAACCACCGCGAAACCCTCGCCGGCCAGGTCGGCGCCGACACGCTGGTGATCATCGACGAGGCCGGGATGGCCGACACCCTCACCCTGGACTATCTGGTCGGCTGGTGCCTCGACCAGGGCGCCTCGGTGCGGCTCATCGGCGACGACCAGCAGTTGGGCGCGATCGGCGCTGGCGGGGTGCTGCGCGACATCGCCACCAGCCACGGCGCCCTCCACCTCGACCACGTCCTCCGGTTCAGCGACCCCGCCGAAGCCCACGCCAGCCTGGCGCTACGCAGCGGCGACGTGGGGGCTCTGGGCTACTACCTGGACCACAACCGGGTCCATCTCGTCGACCCCGACACCGCCACCGGTCAGCTACTGGCCGCCTGGCAGACCGACCGCAACACCGGCCTCGACGCGATCATGCTCGCCCCCACCCGCGACCAGGTCGCCCAACTCAACGCAGCAGCACGGCAATCCCGGCTCGCCGGCCACCGCGCCGGACGCGAAACCGCACTGGCCGACGGCAACCAGGCCTCCTGCGGCGACACGGTCCTCACCCGCCGCAACGATCGGACCCTGATCAGCGGTGCGCTCGCCTGGGTCCGCAACGGCGACCGGTGGACCGTCACCCACGTCCACCACGACGGCTCCCTGGACGTCCAACATCTGCGGAACCACAACCGGCTCACCCTGCCCGCCGACTACGTCCACGAGTCCGTCGAACTCGGCTATGCCACCACGATCCATGCCGCCCAAGGCGTCACCGCCGACAGCTGCCACGGGCTCCTGACCGGCGAGGAGGATCGGCAGCTCGCCTACACCATGCTCACCCGCGGACGCCACGCCAACCACGCCTGGCTCCAGGTCGGCACCACCGACCCGCATGTGGCACCCATCGCCCGCGACCTCGTCCAGACCGCGACCAGCGTCGAGATCCTCGAACACATCATCGGACGCGATGAGCAGCCCGCCTCCGCCACCACCCTCATCCGGCAAGCCGACGACCCCACCGTGCTGCTCGCGCCTGCCGTGAACTGCTATGTGGACGCGATCGGGTTCGCCGCCGAACAAGTCGTGCCCGACCACATCAAGGACGCCATCGACGCCGCCGGCGAAGCCCGCCAGCTCACCGATGCTGATGCCTGGCCCGCACTACGCAGCACCCTGCTGCTGTGGGCGGCCAACGGCCACGACCCCGTCGACCTCCTCGACCAGGCGCACGCCTACGGCGGCCTCGACGACGCCCGCGACCCGGCAGCCGTGCTCACCTGGCGACTCGACGCCACCCAAGCCTCCCAGGTCCGCACCGTCGGACCACTGCCCTGGCTGCCCGGCATCCCCGGCCAACTCCTCGACCAGCCCGAATGGAAGACCTACCTGTCCGACCGGTTCAAGCTCACCTACCAACTCGGCCAGGAAGTCCGAGAACACGCACGGCAGGAGACGCCCCGGTGGACGGCCAACCTGCCCGGGCTCGACCCCGACCTGATCGCCGACATCCAACAATGGCGAGCAGCACACCAGGTGGCCGACACCGACCTGCGACCCACCGGGCCCGCCAGCCGGGCCCCCGCCGAAGCACGCCACCAACGCGCCCTCGACAGCCGGCTCGAAACCGCACAAGCCGGCATCCGCGAATGGACACCCAGAATCCTCCAGGCCGCACCCGACCTCGCCGGCGACCCCGCCCTGCCCGTCCTCGCCGCCCGACTCGCCCAGCTGGACGACAACGCCCGCGCCGGGCGGCTCCTCCAGATCGCCGTGCACCAAGGCCCCCTGCCGGACGAACACCCCGCCGACGCCCTCAACTACCGCATCCGCGCCCTCGAGAAACACATCCCTCAACCGCCCGAACACTGGGAAACCATCACTCCCCGACCACCCCGACGACACCACCGCGAACCACCCAGAATGTCCGGGCCCAGCCTCGGCATCAGCATCTGACCGAATACCACCGAGAGGTAAGCCATGGCACCGCAGAGCAAGACGACAAAGCGTCGGCAGGCCGCGCCGCAATGGCTCTCCCTGCAACAGGCCGCCGCCGTCTATGCCGTCAGCACAGATACGATCCGCCGCCGGGTCGCGTCCGGAGACCTTCCCGCCTTTCGCTGCGGTCGCCGCATCATCCGCGTCCGAGCAGAAGACCTGTCGCGACTTTTCCACGAGATCCCAAGATGAGCACATCATCGCCCGGTCACTCGCCGGCAGCGGCCAGAGCGGAGAGCGCGTCCGCGACCGCCCGCGCTCGACCGCGCGCGACATGCTGGTAGCGCATGGCCGCAGCAGGGGTCGAGTGACCCAGCCGTTCCATGAGTTCGGGCAGCGTCGCACCCACCTGGGCCGCCAGGACCGCACCGGTGTGCCTGAGGTCGTGGATGTGGAGATCGGGCCGTCCGGCGGCCTCTCGGGCCTTGCAGAATCCGGAGGCCGACTCGTTGACCATGCGGCCCTTGATCCGCCGGCGCCGGGCGGGCTTGCCGTTGAAACTCGTGAGCGCGAGATGCCCGCCACGTTCCCCGGTGAACAGCAAGGCGTCCGGCCCGGCTTCGGTGAATTGGTCCAGATGCTGCCGAATGGGCTCCAGGAGGTGCGGCGGAATCGTCACGTCCCGGTCTCCAGCCTCGCTCTTGGGAGTCGTGACGATACGCTGCCCTCCGACCAGGACAACGGCTCGGCGAACCTTGATCCGGGGATTGTCGCCGCTGAGGACGAGATCGCGTCGGCGAAGTTCGCTCACTTCGCCGAACCGCAGCGCGCACCAGGCCATCAGCAGGATCGCGAGCCGATGGCGCTCGGGCATGTTCTCGATGATCACGCTCAGTTCGTCGAGCGTCGCCGGGTCGGCCTTGTGCTTCGTCTTCGCCTTGGAGGCGCCGGCCACTGTTGGAGGCTTGATCATTGGATCCTTGCGCGCCGCGGCTCGGAGGATCTCCCCCAGCAGGGCATAGGCGTGGGCGTTAGCCACCGGCGTGTTCTGTGGGAGCTCGCGATCGAGCCACAGACTCACTTGCTCTTCCGTGATCGATCGCATCGGCAGGTGCCCCAGGTGCGGCAGGATGCGTCCGTCCAGAAGATTCTCGTAGTGCTCGCGAGTTCGCGCCTTCAGCGGTTGCCCGTCACTGCGCTTGTGGGCCTCCAGCCATTCGGGTGCCCAATCATCCAGCGTGGAGCCGGGTCGGTACTTCACCTGCGAACGGACCCTCGGCGCGGTCCACTCATCCCGCTCGATCATGCGGTGCTCATCGCGCAGCCAGCCCTCGGCGTCGAGCTTGGTCTGGAAGGTCGTGGGCGCGTTGTGGCGCCGCAGGTCGGGGCCGACGTAGCTAGCCTGATACCTGCCTGACGGCAGACTGCGAAGCTTGCCGAAACCGCGCCGCTGCGACATGTGGGCATCCTTCCAACGACCCGGTCGTGCACCATACGTGCACCATCGTAGCCGAATTGGGCCCGTTTCTGCCTACTTGTGCAATCGTCGTTTCTCCCCATCTGGACACTGATTTACCTAGTCATAGGCTGATTGGCAAGCCTTGTTCCAGGCGGGGAAGTCACCCCCCGATTCTGGTTCGAGTCCAGGCGGGGGAGCCATCGGCCGTCATCGATGACGCGACCTTTCGCCCCACACACGGCTCCGGCTCCACTCCCCTCGTGCATCACT
>JADLEH010000460.1 GCA_020846255.1 Propionibacteriaceae bacterium | reverse complement strand
ATCCCACCTATGACGTCGGCGCCCGGATCGCCGGTGCGACCGTTGTCGCCTGTGACGACCCGTCCCGGCTGGCAGAGCTGCGACCCGGGCTGGTCTGGATCAACTCACCGGCCAATCCGCACGGCCAGATCCTGCCGCCGGACCGGTTGCGGGACTGGGTGACGGCGGCCCGCGAGGTGGGCGCGGTGCTGGCCTCGGACGAGTGCTACGCCGAGTTCGGCTGGGACACCGAACCGATGTCGGTACTGAACCCTGGCATCAATGGCGGCTCGCTGGACGGGCTGCTGGCCGTGCACTCGCTCTCCAAGCGCTCCAATGCCGCCGGTTACCGGGCCGGTTTCGTCGCCGGGGATCCTGCGGTGGTGCGGCCGCTGCTGGAGGTGCGCAAGCACGCGGGGCTGATGCTCCCGACCCCGGTGCAGGCTGCGATGGTCGCCCTGCTGGGCGACCAGTCCCACGTTGACGCGCAGCGGGTCCGGTACCGGCAGCGGCGGGCGCTGCTGCGTCCGGCACTCGTCGCGGCCGGCTACCGGATCGAGCACTCCGAAGGCTCGCTGTACCTGTGGTGCACCCGCGGCGAGGACTGCCGTGCCAGCGTGGATCATCTCGCCGGTCTCGGCATCCTGGTCGCCCCGGGCGACTTCTACGGTGAGGCCGGCCGGGACTTCGTCCGGATCGCGTTGACCGCCACCGACGAGCGGGTGGCTGCGGCCGCCCGGCGCCTGCTGGGCCAGGGCTGACCGCTGCGCCCGAGCTGCCGCAGGCATCGGGCCGTACCTAGCGCCGGCCGGATCCCTCCCGCCACCTCCGGCTGTACTCCGGACCGGGCCGAACCGGGACAATCCTGCCCGGCGATGGCCGCAACCACCTCTGCCGGGGCGTCCTGGCTCGCCCGAGGTCAGGATTGTCCCGAAAGGTGATCGGCCCGGGCAGGGCAGCAGGCTGGGGTCAGCGAGGCGTGGCGGTGGTGAAGACCAGCTTGACCTCGGTCGCGTTCGTGGGTCCGGCACCCTGCCATTCGCTGAGCGAACCCCGTGAATGGGTCCAGCCGTAGGCCCCGACCTGCACCGAGGCCAACCCGTACTCGGCCGTGTTGGCGATTGCCAGGTGCGCGACGGCCCAGGCCCGGGCCGGCTTGGTCGTCGTCACGGTCAGGGTGTCGTCCTGCCGGTCGGTCGAGATCGAGTCGGCGCCGAGCGTCTTCTTCAGGAAGTTCGCCATGGCTGCGGGGTCGCCCGGCTTCGGGGAGTTCACCAGGCAGGTGAAGGAGGCCGGCGTCTCCCCGGTCAGCGAGCTCGCCAGGGCACGCGCGTTGGCCACGTGGCGGCGGTAGGCCTCGGGGTAGGCGCTGCGCTGGACCGCCTGCGCGACGTCATTGATGTCCCGCGTGCGCCAGTTCGGCACCCGCTCCATCGCCCGGTAGAACTCCCGCGTGGAGTACCAGGGGTCCATGATCTCCTCGACCGTGCCCCAGCCTTTCGAGGTGCGCTGCTGGAACAGCCCGAGCGAGTCGGAGTGCCCGTAGTCAAGGTTGCGGATCCCGGACTCCTGGTAGGCCGTCGCAAGGGCGATGGACGCGGCCCGCGGTGCCAGTCCACGCTTGATGGACATGCCGGCGATGATGGCGGCGTTCCTGGCCTGCTCCGGGTCGACGGTGGTGGTGTGCCCGGCGGCAGTGGCCGTGCACCGGTCATCGATCGGCAGTGGCGACTTGTTGTAGTTCGACCAGAGCACGACGCCCCCGGCAACGAGGGCGAGCACGAGCCCGACCCCCAGGAGAGCCAGGAGCAGTGCGTTGACCCGCTTCATCGCCACTCTCAATTGGCGTGCAGGGCGTCGTTCAGCTCGACTCCGGTGCCCTTCCGGAGCCGGGCCTCCACCGCCCCGGTAACGGAGTTGCGCAGGAACAGCAGCCCGTCGCGTCCGCTCAGCTGGGCTGCCTTGACGACCGCGCCGCCGGCAAGGGTGACCTTTGTGCCTGCGGTCACGTACAGCCCGGCCTCCACCACACAGTCGTCACCGAGTGAGATCCCGATTCCGGACTCAGCGCCGAGCAGGCAGCGCTCGCCGATCGTGATCTGCTCCTGGCCGCCACCAGAGAGGGTGCCCATGATCGAGGCGCCACCGCCGATGTCGGAGCCGTCACCCACCAGGACGCCGGCCGAGATCCGGCCCTCCACCATCGAAGTGCCGAGCGTTCCGGCGTTGAAGTTCACGAACCCCTCATGCATCACGGTCGTCCCGGACGCCAGGTGGGCCCCAAGGCGGACGCGGTCGGCGTCGGCGATCCGCACGCCGCTGGGCAGCACGTAGTCGGTCATCCTCGGGAACTTGTCGACCCCGGCCACCGAGACCCGGCCACGGGCCGACTGGAGCGCCAGGCGCACGTCCTCGAAGCCGTCGACAGCGCAGGGTCCGAAGTTCGTCCAGACGACGTTCGGCAGCACGCCGAAGATGCCGGTCAGGTCGATGGTCCGCGGCCGGCAGATCCGGGCGCTGAGCAGGTGCAGCCGGAGATAGGCGTCAGCGACCTCGGTCGGCGGCTCGTCGAGGTCGATCTCCACGAGGATCGGCTCGCTCTGCACCCGGCGCTCGTCGTCGCGCTGGGCCGCTGCCACCAGGGCCCGCGGCGCCTTGCGGTCGGTAGCTGCGCCGAGGGCTGGGTCAGGGAACCAGGCGTCGAGTACCTGGCCGGAATCGTGGATGCTGGCCAGGCCCCAGCCGTGCGCGGGTCGGGTCATGGCGGTCAGCCTACCCGGGGGCCCACAGCCGGACGTGAGCCGGTGGGTTCGTCCTCGCCCTCCGCTAATCTGCGGCCATGAGTCTTGACCTGACCGGCGACCTGGTGACCCTGTTCCGGCAGGTGGTGGACATCGAGTCCGTGAGCGGCAACGAGGCCCGGCTGGCCGACCTGGTCGAGTCGGCGTTGCGGCAACTGCCCCACCTTCGGGTCGTCCGGGACGGGGACACGGTGGTGGCCTTCACCGATCTCGGCCGCGCCGAGCGGGTGGTGATCGCCGGGCACCTGGACACCGTCCCGGTGGCGGCCAACCTGCCGTCGCGGGTCGAGGGGGACCTGGTCTACGGGCGCGGGACGGTGGACATGAAGGGCGGCGTCGCCGTCGCCCTCGCGTGTGCGGCCCAGCTGGCCGAACCCAACCGCGACATCACCTGGATCTTCTACGACCACGAGGAGGTCACAGCAGAGGAGAACTCGCTCACCCGGGTGGCCGCCGAGCATCCCGAATGGCTGGCGGGCGACTTCGCCGTCCTGATGGAGCCGACGGCCGGCAAGGTCGAGGGTGGCTGTCAGGGCACGTTGAGGTTCACGGTGACGACCACTGGGCTGGCAGCGCATTCAGGTCGGGCCTGGCTGGGCCACAACGCGATCCACGACGCCGCTGACGTCCTCGCCCGGCTCGTCCGGTACGAGCCGCGACAGGTCGAGGTGGACGGGTTGGCCTACCGCGAGGGCCTGAACGCAGTCGCGATCAGTGGCGGGATCGCCGGGAACGTGATCCCCGACACCTGCACGGTCACGGTCAACTTCCGGTTCGCGCCCGACCGCGACGAGGCGGACGCCCTGGCGCACTGCCGGCAGGTGTTCGACGGCTACGAGCTGGTGTTCGTCGACTTCGCGCTCGGAGCGCGCCCGGGCCTGGACCGGTTGATCGCACAGGAGTTCCTCGCTGCCGTCGGCGGCCGGGCGACCGCCAAGTTCGGCTGGACCGACGTCGCCAGGTTCTCAGCCCTCGGCGTCCCGGCGGTGAACTTCGGCCCGGGGGACCCGGGCAAGGCCCACGCCGACGACGAGTGCTGCCCGGTGGCCGACCTCTACACCTGCCGCGAGGCCCTGCTGCGCTGGCTCGGCTGAGGCCGCCGCGCGGCGGTCATCTCGACGAGGGCCTGCAGGACGGCGCCGACTGTCGGGACCGCGGCCGCGCCGCGGGTGTGGACGGCACGCACGCTGCGGTCACTGGCCGGCAGGACCTCGTGGACGCCGGTCCCCGGCGGCAGTTCGAGCGGCTCGAGCGCCAGCCTCGGCTGGAGCGCCACGCCCACACCCGCCGCCACCAGACCGAGGACGGCCACCGAGTTGTCGGTGGCGTGGGCGATCCGCGGCGTGAACCCGAACGCAGCACTTGCTGCCAGCAGGTGCCCGCGGCACAACGGGCAGCCGGCGATCCACGGATCCTCGGCCAGGTCGGCGAGGCGGACCGCCCGGGAGCTGCCGAGCCGGTGGTCGGTGGGCAGGATGATCGCCATCGGGTCGTCGAACAACCTCACGGTCGTGACCCCGACCAGGTCATCGTGTGGGTCCGCCGGATCGCCGGGATAACTGAAGGTGACGGCCACGTCGATGCTGCCGTCCGCCAGCATTGCCAGGGCCTCAGGCGGCTCCGCTTCGGTGTAGACCAGCTGCAGGGCCGGGCGCAACCGGCCGAGCCCGGCGATCAGGGCCGGGATGATCGTCGAGGAGGCGCTCGGGAACGCAGCCACCCGGACCGTACCCGCAGCCTGTTCAACCAGGCGGTTGAGTTCCTCGTCCGCCGCGGCAAGGGTCGCGAGGATCGGTCCTGAGTGCCGGGCCACCACCCGGCCGGCCTCGGTCAGCCGGACGCCGCGTCCGGCCCTCAGTACCAGCGGGGCGCCGACGCGGAGCTCGGCCCGGCGCAGGTGCTGGCTGAGGGCCGGCTGGCTGTAGCCGAGGTCTGCGGCGGCCGCGGTGATCGACCCGTGCTCAGCGATCGCCCGCACGATCCGGACCGTGTGCAGGTCGAGACGCTCAGACATGCCGTGACCTTATCAATATGCTCACAAACATGCTCTGGTGTGATGAGTTGAAGACCGGCAGGCTCTGGTCATGACCATGGTGGAGGCAAGGCTCACGGTCGGCCAGGTGGCCGGCCAGTTCGATGTGGAGCCCGGGTACCTGTCAGCTGCGACCTGCGGGGTCGCCCCGCGCCCGGCGGTTGCGGCGCTGCGCGCCGACCTCGAGCGCTGGCGGCGCGGCGATGTCGACGCCGGGGCCTACGACCCGGTGGTCTCCCGGACCCGCGCAGCGTACGCCCGGCTGGTCGGTGTGGACCCGGGCCGGGTCGCGATCGGATCGCAGACCTCCGCCCTCGTGGCCAACATCGCGGTCTCCCTGGCCGACGGCTCGGAGGTCCTGGTCGCGGAAGGCGACTTCACCTCGATCGTCTATCCGTTCCTTGCTGGCGAACGGCTGCGGGTCCGCTGCGTCCCGCTGGCGGAGCTGGCCGGGGCGATCTCGGACGCCACCGACCTGGTGGTGTTCTCGCTGGTCCAGTCGGCCACCGGCCAGGTGGCGGACGCGGACGCCATCACCCTCGCCGCTGCCGCGCACGGGGCTGCCACCCTCGCTGACACCACCCAGGCCGCCGGGGTGCTGCCGGTGCAGGCTGGCCGGTTCGACGCGACGGTCTGCCACGCCTACAAATGGCTCTGCGCGCCCCGCGGGGTGGCCTTCCTGACCGTCTCGGAACAGTTCGCGGGACGGCTGCGTCCGGTGGCTGCCGGCTGGTACGCCGGCGACGACCCCTGGGCGAGCATCTACGGCTCCCGGATGGTCCTCGCCACCGATGCCAGGCGCTTCGACGTCTCTCCCGCCTGGCAGGCGTTCGTGGGAGCCGAGCAGTCGATCACGCTGTTCGCCGATGCGGACACCCCGTCGCTCTGGCGCCACGCCACCGGCCTCGGCGACACCCTCTGTGCCGGCCTCGGGATCCCCGAACAGGGTCAGGCGATCGTGACCTGGGCCGATCCGGACGGCTCCCAGCTGGCCAGGCTCACAGCAGCCGGGATCCGGGCATCCGGCAGGGGCGGTCGGGTCCGCGCCGCCTTCCATGTCTGGAACACCGAGGCCGACGTCCGGTCCGTGTTGGCAGCGCTGCGCTGAGCCGGCGGACACCCGCTCGCCACGACCTTCGACCCGCTGAGCCGGCGGCCAACCGCTGGCGACGACCTCTGCCCCGCTGAGCCGGCGGCCACCCGCTGGCGACGACCTCTGCCCCGCTGAGCCGGCGGCCACCCGCTGGCGACTACCCTCACCCCCAAGGCGGGACATTCCTGCCCCCAGTCGGCGGGAATCGGGCTTGGCGCCTGCCTGCTGCTGTCTGGCGGCCGATCTGTCCCACTTCGTTGCGGGCAGAGCTTGAGCTTTCCGGGTTCAGTTGGTGGTGCCGTCCAAGTAGAACCAGCGCCCGGCCTGTTGCTCGAACCTGGAGCGTTCACGGAGGAACCCGCGACCGGAGGGCCCGCGGTACCGGGCGATGAACTCCACCTGGGTCGGCCCTGCCTCGACCACCTGTAGTGAGAGCCAGCTGATCCCGGGGTCCAGGTCGAGCCCTGCGGGGCGGGTCCGGGGGTGCCAGGTCCGCAGGAGGTATCCGGCATCGCCCAGGGCGAAGGCCGAGTACCGGGAACGCATCAGCCGTTCCGGTGTCGCGGCCACCTCCGCACCGGTGTGCAGTGGTCCGCAGCAGGTCGCGTACAGCGCTCCCGATCCGCACGGGCAACTGGCCGGCTGGGTCATGGCCAGACTCTAGTGGGGCCACTTGGGCCCTTGAGGCGTGGCGGCCCACAGTGTCCGTCGGTGACGCAGTTCGGGACGAAACCGTCCCGGGTTGGCCGGGTTGGCCTCCAACGGGCGACCCGGTTGTGCCGGGGGAGCGCTTTGTCCCGGAGCCGCTGTGGACATCTGCCCCGGCCGGCACCGGTTCTCCACAGGTTGCACCCGGGCTGACCGCGCCGGCGGGTCGTGGCCGAGAATTCGGGCGTGATCGATCTCGACGCCCTGCTCGCGGCCAATGACGGCATCCTGTTGGCCCGGCTCCACCGCCGCCGGAAGTCGAGCCTGAGCCGATGGTTCCGGGCTGGACGGCTTGCGCGCCTGCTGCCCGGTGTCTACGTGGCACCGGGAGCGGCCGACGACCTGTCGACCCGGCTTCGGGCGGTTCTTGGCAGGATTCCGGACGCAGTGTTCGGAGGCGCCGTCGCCGCCCGGCTCACCGCTTGGCCAGCCGAACCGGTGGCTGAGGTCACCGTCCTCACCCCCGGGCGACGGGTGTCGCGGCCGGGGTTCCGGATGGT
>JADLEH010000459.1 GCA_020846255.1 Propionibacteriaceae bacterium | reverse complement strand
GAGCGCAGCGTCGAGGACCTGGCCCGCGAAGTGAGCTCGACGCTCGGAAACACCTCCCGCAACCTCCAGATCCTGGCCGCGGCCGGTCTGGTCTCCCGCCGGGTTGAGGGCACGTCGCGGGTCTACCGGCTGTCCCACCCGAGCGTGCTCACCGCCTACCAGGCGCTGGTGGCCGTGGCCGAGGCCCGGATTGCGGAGGTGTCGGCCCTGGCGTCGGCGTTCTTCGCCGACAGCGATGGCGCCAGCCCGATGAGCCTGACCCAGCTGCAGCAGGCGATGGCTGCCGATGAGCAGCTCACGTTGATCGACGTCCGGCCCGAGCGGGAGTACGCCAGCGGCCACGTGCCTGGCGCCCTCAATGTGCCGCTCGCCGACCTGGCCGAACGGATGGCCGAGTTGCCGAGGGACACCCCCATCGTGGCCTACTGCCGCGGCCCGTACTGCGTGATGGCCGCCACGGCCGTCCACCGGCTACGCGAGGCGGGATTCGCTGCCGCGCGGCTGGAGATCGGCTACCCCGACTGGCTCACCGCGTCCGGCACGGTGCCGGGCACGGCCAAGGAAGAAGGACACTGACGTGACCACCCTGTTCATCCTCAACGACCCGCCCTACGGCACCGAGCGCGTCTACAACGGGCTCCGGCTGGCCACGAACCTGCAGCGTCTGGACGAAGGCCACGACGTGGCCGTCTTCCTGATGGGTGATGCCGCCAGTGCCGCCAAGGCCGGCCAGTCGGTGCCCAACGGCTACTACAACGTGAACAAGATGCTGGGCAACGTGGTCCGCCGCAACGGGCGGGTCCTGGTGTGCGGGACGTGCATGGATGCCCGCGGCCTGTCCCAGGACGAACTGATCGACGGCGCCCGGCGATCGAGCCTCGACGAACTCACCCAGGAAACCCTGGCCGCCGACAAGGTGCTGGTGTTCTGATGCCAACGGCGCCGATCTACCTCGATCACAACGGCACCACCCCGGTCGCACCCGCGGTGGCCGAAGCCATGTGGCCCTACCTCACCGAGCACTTCGGCAACCCCTCCAGCACCACGCCCATCGGCAGGCTGGCGCGGGAAGCCGTCGAACTGGCTCGCGAGCAGGTCGCCACCCTGATCGGCGCCCACCCCGACGAAATCACCTTCACCTCGGGCGGAACCGAATCCAACAACCTGGCCATCCGCGGCGCCGCCGCTGCCCTCGAGCATCGGGTCGCGGTCACCTCGGCTGTGGAACACCCGGCCACCGTCCAACCGCTGACCCTCCTCGAAGCCGCCGGCTGGGCGGTCCGCCGGCTGGCCGTCGACCGGGACGGACGGGTCGCGGCCGATGCGGTGCCGTCCGGCCCGATCGGGCTGGGCACCCTGATCCTCGCCCAGAACGAGACCGGCACCATCCAGCCGGTCGCCGAGATCGCCGAGCGGGTGCACGCCGCCGGCGGTGTGATGCACACCGACGGCGCCCAGGCAGTGGGCAAGATCGGGGTGTCGGTGAACGACCTCCACGTCGACCTGCTCAGCGTGGCCGGCCACAAGCTGTACGCCCCGAAGGGCGTCGGAGCCCTTTACATCCGCCGCGGGACCCCGGTGCACGCGCTGCTGGTCGGAGCCGGCCAGGAACGCGGCCTGCGGCCCGGCACGGAGAACGTCGCCAGCATCGTCGGTCTCGGCACGGCCGCCCGCCTCGCCCTCGACCTTCTGGACACCGAACCCGAACGGCAGCGGGGACTCCGCGAAGAGCTGTGGCGGCAACTCGCAGACGGCATCCCCGGTCTGGCGCGGGTCAGCCCCGCCGAGGGCTGCCTGCCCAACACCCTGATGGTGGCCCTCCCCGACCGGCTCGGTGCGGACCTCCTCGACGCGACACCCACGATCGCGGCCGCCACCGGAAGCGCCTGCCACTCCGGCGTGCACGCCCCGGCCGCAACGCTGCTAGCCATGGGCGTGGCACCCGAGCTCGCCCTGGGCGCCCTCCGACTCACCCTCGGCCGAGCCACCACCCGGCAACAGATCGACACCGCGGCAACAGCCATCATCCAGAGCTGGCGCAGCGGCGGGTAGGCCACACCCGGGCCCGACCGCCGGTGTACCCCGGCCGCCGGTCGCGGCGGCGGCTCGGGAGTGTCAGTTGACCTTGCGCGGGAACAGGATCCAGACGTTGAAGACGCCCAGCGCCGCTCCGAAGAGGCCCATCAGGATGGCCCACACTGCAGCCCACAGGGGCGCGGCCCCACCGGTGACGATGGGTGGGTAGGCGCCGGTGAAGTAGACGGCAAGCACCATGGAGATGCCGTTGAAGAACGGCAGCGAGCCGTCCTGGAAGCCCTTCCACCAGTTCATCGAGTAGACCATGAATGCGACCCCCACGAACAGGGCGACCGCCACGGCCAGGTCACCTGGCACCACCAGGCTGGGCAGGAAGCCCAGCAGCGGGATCGCAGCCAGGGTGAGGCCGGTGAGGATCGCTGAGTAGGCGAAGTTCGGCAGGATCAGCTTGAGACCGGCCGGTTTCGCGCCGAGGGCGAAGTACTCGGCCCACACGATGAAGGACACCCAGGAGGCGAAGTTGTACTCCCCCAGCCACAGGGTGAAAGGCAGGGAGACCAAGACGGTGATCGCGACCGCTAGCCACAGCGGGAGCGTGTTTTTGTATTCTGCCTGTTGGATCTCTGGAGCTTGCGTTGCAGCCATGCGAGTGGCCTTTCTGTGAGTTCAGGGATACACCGGCGATGGGCCGCGAGGTTCGCGAGATCGAGCGGCCCATCGCGCGGTGAGTGGCTACTTCTTGAAGGTGACTGCCTTGAAATCCTCGGTCTGCTTCCGGATGCCGACCTCGGTCGGGAACCGCTCGATGGAGGACGCGCCGTAGAAGCCGACGATGCCTTCGGTGTTGTTGAGGATGTACTGGGCGTCCTCGGGGTTGGCGATCGGGCCACCATGGCAGAGGCAGAGGATGTCCGGGTTGACGGTCTTCGCCGCGTCGGCGAGTTCCTGGACCTTCACCGCGGCCTGTTCCAGTGTGAGCGCGGTCTGCGCCCCGATGGTGCCCGAGGTGGTCAGGCCCATGTGCGGTACGAGGATGTCGGCGCCGGCCGCGGCCATTGCCTTGGCCTGGTCGGTGTCGAAGACGTACGGGGACGTGAGCAGGTCCATCTCGTGCGCGAGCCGGATCATGTCGACCTCGGGGCCGTAGCCCATGCCGGTCTCTTCGAGGTTGGCGCGGAAGACCCCGTCGATCAGGCCGACGGTTGGGAAGTTCTGGACGCCGGCGAAGCCGATCTCCTTCACCTGCTTGAGGAAGTACCCCATGATCCGGAACGGGTCGGTTCCGTTCACGCCCGCCAGCACCGGGGTGTGCTTGACGACGGGCAGCACCTCGTTGGCCATGTCCATGACGATCGCGTTCGCGTCGCCGTAGGCGAGCAGGCCCGACAGCGATCCGCGTCCGGCCATGCGGAAGCGTCCCGAGTTGTAGATCACCAGCAGGTCGATGCCGCCGGCCTCTGCGGACTTGGCGGTGATGCCGGTGCCGGCGCCGCCGCCGATGATCGGTACCCCTGCCGCGATCTGCGCGCGGAACTTGGAGAGGATCTCCTGACGATTCATGTGCAGTTACTCCTTAGGCCCGTGATGGGCGATGTGGTGGTGGAGGGCTTCGGCCATTGCCTTGCCGAAGCCGGGATCGTTGAGGGCCTGGTCGACCTCATGGACCACGACGCTGCTGCCGGCGAGCCCTTCGCGGAGAGCGGCGAACAGGGCCGCGTCGGCTTCGGCGTCACGGAAGGGCGCGCCGTCGATGTCGATGGCGCTCACTCCCCGCAGTGGGATGAACAGCTCGGTCGGCCCGGTGGCCGCGGCGAGCTTGGCCGCGATCCGGCGCCCGAGTTCAGCCATCTCCTCCGTCGTGGTTCGCATCAGGGTGACGGTCGGGTTGTGCACGAACAGGTTGCGGTCGGCGAACTTGGGCGGGACGGTCTCCATCGGGCCGAAGTTGACCATGTCGAGCGCGCCGAGGCTGACCACCTGCGGTAGGCCCTTGGCGCCGGCGAGCTCGAGCCGGTGTGGCCCGGCCGACAGCACGCCGCCGACCAGGTCGTCGGCCAGTTCGGTGGTGGTCAGGTCGCAGACGCCGGACAGCAGCCCGGATTCGACCAGCTTCTCCATCGCCCGGCCGCCGGTACCGGTGGCGTGGAAGACCAGCACCTCGTAGCCGAGCTCGGTCAGGGTTCTGCGGGCCTCGTCCGCGGCCGGGGTGGTGACGCCGAACATGGTCACGCCGGTCAACGGCTTGTGCTCGCCGGGTGGGGCGGTGAGGCGAGCCTCGTAGGCCTTCGCCATGCCGGCGATGGCTGCGGCCGCATTGCCCAGCACCATGGCCGAGATCGAGTTGATCCCTGCGACATCAACCACGGAGTAGGTCAGGGTCGTGTCGACCTCACCCACGTACGGCTTCACGTCCCCGGACGCCATGGTGGACACCAGGAGCTTCGGGAACCCGACCGGCAGGGCCTGCATCGCCGGCGCGGCCACCGACGACCCACCGGAACCGCCGACGGCGAGAATCCCCTGGATCCTGCCCGCCGCCGCCAGCTCGCGGACGACCACGGCGGCACCACGTC
>JADLEH010000458.1 GCA_020846255.1 Propionibacteriaceae bacterium | reverse complement strand
CCCCATCTCCCGTGAACGGTGGCCTTAACAGTGCCCCTACCTTCGTCAATTCTGACGCCGGGAGCAATCAGAAGGTTCCCTCGTTAGGGGCTCGTAACCGGTGCCGGAGCTGTCTCAACCACCGCCGCACCGTGGCTCCCGCGTGCGACGGGTTCACCTGAAGTGGTAATCGTTGCCAGGCGTTTGCCAAAGAGAAGAAGCGAGACCAGGCTTGCCGCCAGCACGATAGCCCCCATCGTGAAGAGACCCGGCCGCACCCCCGCGTACTCTGCCAGCAAGCCCGCACCGATCGCCCCCAATGGGATGAGTCCGCGGTCGAGGCTCAGGAGCGACATCACCCGGCCGTGCATATCCGGGTCGCTGTTCGAAAGCAGGATGCTGTTGGTGAAGGCCATATAGGTCACCGTCATTGCTCCCGCCAGGGCGAGCAAGAGTGCCGTCCCGATGACCGTCGCCTGCAGCGAAATCAGGATCAGGGCCATGCCGAAGACCACCATGTTGAGCATCAACTGCAGCCCCGGCCGTTTCGATCCCCGGGCCGCCACCACGATCGATCCGATGAATGCTCCTGCCCCCGTCGCTCCCGCCAGGAATCCGATCCCGGAGTTCCCGATGTCGAGCGTATCCTTCGCAAGCAGCGGCATGAACACCTGCTGATAGGGGAACCCAAAGACAAAGAGGATCACGGCCAGCACCGTCACCAGCGCCAGGTCCGGGTTCTGTCTGACATAGCCGAACCCCGCACCGACCTCTGAGAGCAGCCCACCCTTTGGTTTCTTCCGATGGCCTTCGCCTTCGATTTGCAGGGCCAGCGTTGTTGCCAGCACCCCAACGTAGATCGCGACCATTACGAAGTAGACTTCGCCTGGTGCAAATGGGATCAGCAGCAGCCCCGCCAGGCTCCCCCCACCGATGCGCATGAAGCTCACCGCCGACGAATTCAGCGCAATCGCGTTCATCAGGTCTTCCCGGGGGACCACCATCGGGATAAGCGACTGCCGCACAGGCTGGTTGAATGCCATTGCCGATCCGGCTACAAACGCCGCCGCGTAAACATGCCAGACCTCAATAACCCCGGACACCGCCAGCAGCGCCATCGCGAGATGCGTCGCCATCGTCGTCGACTGTGTCGCCATGAGCAGGTGCTTCCGGTTCGCCCGGTCGGCGATCGCACCCGCCAGGAGGCCGAAGAGGAGCGTCGGCGCCAGCCGGATCGCAATCACCAGCGAAAGTGCCAGCGCGTTGTCGTCGGTGAGTTCAAGTATCAGCGCCGCTCGCGCCACCTGGTCCATCCAGAGCGCCATCGAGTGCCCGGTCTGGCCGGCCCAGAGAAAACGATAGTTACGGTGCCGAAAGGCCCGGAAGGTCTCCGCACTGCGCGCCCGGGCCACCAATCCCATTCGCGATATCCTACGTTTACGTGAACGTTCGATCGAGAGGGAAGACCCCGGTCCTGGAGGACATCATGCGACCCGATTCCATCATGCCCGGCGCCGACTTCGGCAAGACCGCTGCCGACTACGCGGCCCACCGTGCCGGTCCGCCCGATAGCCTCTTCGAGCGCCTGGCCGCCCACGGGATCGGCCTGCCCGGACAGCGCATCTGGGACCTTGGCAGCGGCACCGGCGCGCTTGCCCGCCCGCTCGCCTCTCGGGGCGCCCGCGTCGTCAGCAGCGACATTTCGCTTCCCATGCTGCAAACCGGCGTCACACTGGCCCGCCAGGGCGGAGTGATCGTCGAGCCCCTGCGCGCCTCAGCCGAACAGATCCCCGTCCGTGCGGGCGCCCTCGACGTCATCACCGCCAGCCAGTGCTGGCACTGGTTCGATCGTCCGCGCACCGCCACCGAATGCTTTCGCGTGCTCAGGCATGGCGGCCAGGTCGCAATCACCCACTTCGACTGGATTCCTCGTCCCGGTAATGTCGTCGAAGCCTCGGAGGCCCTCATCCTCGCCCACAATCCGCAGTGGGGTGGCGCCGGCGGGGTTGGGCAGCATCCCCATATCGCCGGCGATGTTGCCGCCGCCGGTTTTCGCGACATCGAGATCTTCGCCTTCGATGTCGAGGTGCCCTACACGCATGAGGGCTGGCGGGGCCGCATCCGTGCCAGCGCCGGAGTCGGCGGCTTCCTCCTGCCCGAAGAGGTTGCCCGCTTCGATGCCGAACACGCAGCCTTGCTCGCCGAGCGCTTCCCGGAGGACCCCCTCCGGGCACTCCACCGCGTCTGGACTCTCGTCGCCCGCAAGCCACCTGCCAGCGACCGGTCGGACGGCACGCGCCGCTAGCGCGGCGGCTGGTACTTGTAGCCGACGCCCCACACGGTCTGGATCACTGCTGCTGCATCCCCGAGCTTCTTCCGCAGGCGCTGCACGTGGGTGTCTATCGTCCGGTCGGTGATGTCGTACTCGTTCTTCCAGATCCGGTCGAGCAACTCATCGCGGGTAAAAGGTCGCGCCGGGTTCTGCACAAACAGTGCCAGCAGGTCGAACTCTTTCGGCGTCAGCTCAATCGCTTCGTCGTTCACCGTCACGCGCCGCATCAGCACATCCACCTGCACCCGCGATAGCGCCTCCAGGGTCGCCGCCTCGCGTTCTTGCTGACCCGGATCCTGCGGTGCCTCGGCTGGCTCGGGCTCAGCCTTCGGCGGAGTCTGGGTCGTCATCCCGGCTCCCGGTTGGTTCCAGGCCCGCGCCGCCGCTCTCGCCCGTTCGCTCAGTTCGTCGGTCACTGCCTGTACACGGTCCGTGAAGCTCGCAGCGGTCTCCTGGGCGCGGTTGTACAGAGGGCGCTCGCCGTCGGACTCGTTCGCCTTTGGCGGTGCCGGGTCGGCTCGCTCCCCTTCCGTTGTCGATGCTTCGGTGACCGATGGAGGCGACTCCGGCATCGCTCCGGTCGGCGCGGTGGCTCCCGTCGCCGTCGCCGCATACGTGTTGGTGTCCCACGGCTGCAGCAGCGCCTCTGTCAGTCGCGCCACCACGAACGCTGCGCCGTTGATGATGTGCAGGCTCATCGTCAGGGTGAAGGGGGCAAGGACGAACCCCACGATCCCGGCCACGAACGCGAACATCCCGATCGGCAGGCGCAGGAACAGGTAGAGCAGGCTCTGCCAGGTGGAAGTGCTTGAGAGCCGCGCCGAGACCATCGGCCAGAGACCAGGCTCGACCGCCTGTTTGAATGGCAAGGGCTCGATGCGCGTACCGAGCATCCCGTTCGCCATTCCCCGCTCGAACTCT
>JADLEH010000457.1 GCA_020846255.1 Propionibacteriaceae bacterium | reverse complement strand
GGCTGGGCAGCGGCAGCCGTGTGACGCTTTGTAGGCTGCAACAACTGTCGAGACTCCAGAGGGCCAGCCTCTGGTCCGCTTCACCCCGCAGCCCGCCGACGTCTGGCCGCGGCGGAGTAGGCTGTTCCCGCGGGGGAGCCGGGGTCCCCTTGCCGACCTGGACCGACGTGGGGAGCACGCCGGAAAGCCGCGTTCGGGACAACCCAGGCCGGCCGCGATTGGCCCGCCCGCCACCTCTTGGCCGAGCGTCCGGCTCCGACCGCAAGCGACTGCCAGGACGATCCTTGATCCCCGCTCATGGCAGGGCGCGGAATGTCGTTTCCAGATGGCAGAGCCAGCGTGCCGGCCACGGCAAGCCGGGAATGGCGTGGCGGGCTAGAGATGTTATCCGGACGATCTCAGGGGTCGAGAGGACGGCCATGGGCAAAGGCGTGCAGAGCGCATTCGACGACCTTATCGGAGTAGTTTCGCAGCTCGGCGTTGACGCAACTCTTGCTCAAGTGCGCGCGATCGGGTCTGTGGACCAGTACGATCGCAGAACGTACGTCCGAACGTTCTTCGCCTTCGTTGAAGGCACCACCTTCTGTGAGCAGAAGCTCGCCGAGCATGATCCCGGCCTAACGGAAGGGCAACGAGAGAGAGCGCACACCTCGGGAAAGGCAGCCAGGGCCAGCGCTCAGCGCAGCGGCGAAAGGAGTAAGCCCTGTCTTGACCTCCTTTCGGCGTTCGCGGCCGTCACCGCTGCACACGGGATCCCGAATCCGATTGACACGGCGAGCCCGTCCTGGCAGGCATTCCGCGATGCCGTTCTGGTTCGGAACCGTGTCACGCACCCGAGGACCGCCGCTGAATGCAGCGTGTCTGAGGACGACATCACTGTGATACGGTCGGTTCACGGCTGGTACCAAGAGAAGCTCACGGGTCTGTGGGAGGCGATTGGAGCTGCTCGGGAAATTCCGTGAGCCCGAAGGCGCCGGATACCAACGAGTTGCACCTGACGAGCGCGGCGCAAGCGATGGGCGGTCGCAGGTGAAATCGGGGTGTTATCCGGACGAAGGGGACGATGTCGCAGGGCGAGCAACTCAAGCACCTGATTGAGCGTGTTGTCCTTCTGCCTGTTCGCCTTCGGCACCGGCGGGGCGCACGCCGGAAGCACGAGGCGCGCGCCGCGGCGCTGGCGACGATCACGAGCACCCTGCGGCAGGCTGGTCACCTCAAGGCCGAAAGCGTCAGCAGGGTATTCAACGTAGGGCTGTACCTCCTGTTCCTGGACCAGGACTTGGCTGATTTCACCGACGACCTCGTCAACGCCATCGGCGACAGGCGCAGGCGCTTCATCGCCAAGCACGAGGCTGTCCTGCTGTACGAGGCCGCAGAGGACCTCCCGCAACTTCTGGGGAAGGACTTCAGGCAGGCCGTCAGTGCGCTCGGCACACGTGAGAACCTGATCACGCAGCTGAGCGAGGTGTCTTCGGACCTCAACAAGTTCTGGCAGCAACACAGGGAGTTCCTCGGGACGGTCCGCAACGCGGTGGCTGCGCACCGCGAACATGACGCCCTGCGCTACCTCGAGACGTTGAAGGCGCTTGCGCCGCTCGAAGTAATGCGCCGAGCGGCTGACCTATCAGGTCTTCTGGAGCGCTTGATCGGCGTTCTCACCGAGATTGCGCTCCTATCCGCGAGCCCCGCGGTAATCGTGCGGGACATGTTGAACTCGAGCAAGACGGCGGGAGCCGGATAACAGCCAGCTGCAGCAGACGAGCGCGCAATGGCAAGCGGTGCGCGCTCGCTGCTGAACTGGGGGGTGTTGGGCCGACGGCACGAAGTGCGTTGCGGGCCTAAAACGGAGTGCGGTGACGGACCAACGGGCCATGCGCATGAGTCACTCACACCAGAGTGAAGAAGGTGTAGGGCCGTGGCCGTTTCATGGGCCCGACACCCAGGTGGCGTTCTGCTGCGTTCACGTGTTCGAGCGATCTCGTCCAGTTCTCACGGTCAGTCATGACGAAGACGACGGCGCCTGGCAGTTCGTCTGCGGCGAGATCCACCCGGACACTGGCCCGCATGTAGTCTGCGTTCGATGCATTGTCGCCGCCGACGCAAGCCTACTTGAGCTGGCAGACCTTCCCGAAGGATGGCTCGCGGACCGTGAGACCGTGGGGAGTCCTTGGGAACGCTCACGGATGCTGGATGAAGCTTCCGAATGAGCCACCGGGCCGCCCAACCAAGGGCTTGCTGACAAGGGGCGCTTGGAGCGGGTGCATACTCTCCTGCCGGCTGTCGGCAACGCCGGCTTCGGTTGCGAGGCGCCCATGAAGGTCGGCCCCTTGCAGCCGAAGCCCAGCGTTGGACGGATGTCTCGGTGGGCATGAGATCGAGGGGAGGCAAGGATGGAAGCAGATCGGCGTTCGGTCTTGACCTGGCTCGCCGCCGCCATGCTTGGTGCGGCCCTCCTCGTTGAGCGTCGACTGCCGGGGGTAACGTATGCGCAGGCCCCAAACGTCGCAGCTCCCACCGGGACGCAGGGAGGGCGATATCAGATCATCTTCAATCCGAGTGGTATCCGCGCAGACACGTTCCTCCTTGACACTCAGACTGGCAAGATCTGGCGGCCGACGAAGTACACCGACCTCAGAGGCGAACCAACTGCCTGGGTCTACGAGGACCGGCTCGACACGATCACGCAGGTGCAGGGGTTCGCGGCCGCCTACGGAAAGCCGGAGTAGTCCGTCACGGCCACCTGGTCCGTAGAGACGACATGGAACCACAGTGCTTTGGGCACCACAATGGATTTGCCCATCTCGACGTAGACCTCCTGGGCTTGGAGAAGGACTTCGACCTCGGGGCCAAGTTCGAGACAAAGGAGGCCGCCGATTCCGCGATCGATCCGCGGACAGGAGTCCAGGCTTGGAGCGAGCCGTTCGTGGCGCTCTACGTCAGCTTCGACTCTCTGGCAGCGGACGGGACGCGGAGGCATGGCAGCCTCCGGTACGCACTTGGCCGGTCCAAGTGGAGCGACCAGGCGGCTTCGTCAGCGGTCGATGAGCAAACGCTGCTCGCCGCCGCGAAACCGTTCCTTGCAGAAGACCTGAGCCTTCTCCGTCGAGGAGGCACTCCGGACACCGTCACGGAGTTCATGTACCTGTAGCCGACGGTGGGTCTTGATGCGCCGTCCAACAACCGGTTGCAGCTGACGGGGCGCGTCGGTGGGCCCGCGCACGGGCCACCGTTGGAGTCGCGCCCCGCAGCTCAAGGGGGTGCTAGGCCGACCATTGGCGATGCGGTAGCCTTGGTGCGTGGAGTTCGAGTGGGATCTGGCCAAGGCCGCTGCGAACCTGGCCAAGCATGGCGTGGCTTTCCCGGAGGCGATGTCGGTGTTCGGCG
>JADLEH010000456.1 GCA_020846255.1 Propionibacteriaceae bacterium | reverse complement strand
TGGCCGGGCCCAGTGGCAGGACATCGTCGGCGAGGCGGTGTCGCGGATCAGCCGGGGCGAGCTGGACAAGGTCGTCCTGGCCAGGGGCCTGACGCTGGTCTCGGAGACCCCGCTGGACCCGAACTGGTTGGTGACCGCCCTGGCCGACGCGTACCGGAGCTGCTGGACCTACCACGTCGCCGGGTTGGTCGGCGCCTCCCCTGAAATGCTGATCCGCCTCGAGGGTGGCCTGGCCACGTCCCGGGTGCTCGCAGGGACCATCCGGCGCAACGGCGGCGAGGAGCTCGACCTGAAGCTCGCCCACGCGCTGGCGCGGTCCAGCAAGAACCTCGTCGAGCACGAGCTGGCCGTGGAGTCGGTGGCCCGCTCCCTCGCCCCGTTCTGCTCCGGCATGAACGTGCCGGATGCGCCCTACGTGCTGGAACTCCCCAACGTCCTGCACCTGGCCTCGGACGTGACCGCTGTGGTGCACCCCGGGGTGACCGCGCTGCGACTGGCCGGCGAACTGCACCCCTCGGCCGCGGTCTGCGGAACTCCGACCCCGGCCGCCCGGGCTGCCATCGCCGAACTCGAGCACCTCGACCGCGGCCGCTACTCCGGCCCGGTCGGCTGGCTGGACGCCACCGGGGACGGCGAGTTCGCGATCGCCCTTCGCTGCGGGCTGGTCGACCCGGCCGACCCGCACCGGATCACGCTGTACGCGGGCTGCGGGATCGTCGCCGAGTCCGACCCCGGCGAGGAGTTCGCCGAGACCGAGGCCAAGCTGCTGCCGATGCTGGAGGCCCTCGGCGTCATCAGCGGACGGTTGATCGAGCCGGCGCACAACGTCGACTGAGCAGCTCCCGCCGGCCACCGGGCAACCGAGGAACGTCGGATCGGGCCTTCCGGCCCGTGACCGCGGTGGCGGGGGCGATAATCCAATCGTGTCCAGATTGGCTGCCGGTGTCCTCGCGTTGGTGGTCCTTTCGGGTTGCGCCCTGGTTCCCCCGCCGGGGGTCGTCGTCCCGGTTGCCCGCCTTGCCATGCTCAACGAGCAACGGGTGCCGGGAGGCCTGTGTGCGGTGTTCGACGACACCTCGACGCCGGCCGCGTTCCGGGAGTCGCTGCGGGACTACGTCGACTGCGCTCGCGAGTCCTGGGCGCCGCTGCTCGAGGCGGTCGGCAGGAAGGCGCCGGAGCCCGGGGTGTACCTGGAGGCAGCTGACTGGGCCAGCTACTGCACCGGCGCCCTCGATGAGGAAGATGCCGGCATGTTCTGCATCGCCGACGGCAGCCTGGTGTTCGCCGATGAACTGCAGACCATCGCCGGTGATTCGGACCTGGCCGCGCCCAGCGTCGTGTTCCACGAGTACGCCCATGCCGTCCAGCAGGAGCTCGGCATGGTGCTGGACACCCCGCCGGGTGACCCGACCCGGCGGATCGAGCTCCAGGCCAGCTGCTGGTCGGCCATGCTGATGCGCACCCTCGTCGGACTTGAAGCGACCGAAGAGGTGAGTACGGCCCTCGTCGAGGATGCGGCCGCCGGCTCCGATTCCGACCACGGCACGCCCGAATCGCTCCGGAGGTGGACCCTGGTCGGGTTCGACGCGACCACCATCGGCGAGTGCGACACCTCGAGGGCGCTGGAGTCCGCGGTCGCCTAGGAGCGGTCAGGCAGTTGCTGCAGGGCCCAGCCGTTCCCGTCCGGGTCGGTGAAGTAGACGAACCGTCCCCACGGCTGGTCGTCGACGTCGCTGGCTGCGACGCCGTTCGCCACCAACTGCGCGCGGGCGGCCTCGGCATCGGCGACGACGATCTGGATCCCCTGCTGGGAGCCGGGAACCATCTCGGTTATCCCCTCGCCGATCACGATCGAGCAGGCCGACCCGGGCGGGGTCAGTTGCACGAACCGCAGGTTCTCGTCGACCCGATGGTCGTGATCGGCGTTGAAGCCGACCTGATCCACGTAGAAGGCCTTTGCCCGGTCGACGTCGGTCACCGGCACGGCCAGCAGTTCGATCTTCCAGTCCATGGATGCTCCTCTCCTCGATGTCGCTCGAAGGCTAACGACCATCCAGGTCAGTTCCTGTCCGCGATCCGGTCGAGTTTCGAGGAACGGGATCAGGTCACTGCTGGCCGGGTGATCCGGTCGATCGCGGCCTGGACGACCTGCGGATCCTGCGGCTCGGTGTCGAGGGCGCGGTGGATGGTCAGTCCCTCGATGAGGGCATCGAGGATGCGGGTCGTGGTCGGGTCGAAGTGGCGTTCGAGTGCTGCCCGGCTGCTGCGCATCCAGGCGTTGGTGAGGTCGCGGTAGGCCGGGTTGCGAGCGGCCAGGGTGTAGAGCTCGTGGGTCAGGACGAGGTCGCGGTTGCTGGCGAAGACGTCGGCCGTGATCAGCGCCAGCACGGCCTGCCTGGCGGCCGCGAGGTCGGTGGCTGCCGCCATCCGGCGCTCGAACCGGTCGATCACCGTTCGGGTGAAGCTGGCGAAGGCCTCGTGGAGCAGGTCGTCCATGCCGTCGAAGTGGTAGGTCATCGAGCCGAGCGGCACCCCGGCCGCTGCCGCGACGGTCCGGTGGGAGGTGCCGGCGACGCCACGCTCGGCGATCACGTCCAGACAGGTCTCGATGATCCGCCGCCGCCGGTCCGGGTCGTGCCGTCTGGTGCTTGCCGCCCGCGGGGTCGTCCCGTTCGCAGGCACGGGTCAGATGCTCCGGATGACGCGCGCCGGATTGCCGACGGCGAGGGTGTTGGCCGGGACGTCACGGGTGACGACCGAACCGGCCCGGGTCACGGCGAAGTAGTCGGTCGAGCTCATGTGTACGATCGTACATTAACCGTGTACGCTCGTACACATGATTCCCGGTACCGAGGAGGTTTCCCGCGCGCATCCACCGCAGGCCATCCGGCGGGCGCGGACCGGCGACCTGCTCGTCTTCGCCGTGAACGGCTTCGCCTTCGCCACCTGGATGTCGCGGGTTCCGGACATGAAGGAACTCCTG
>JADLEH010000455.1 GCA_020846255.1 Propionibacteriaceae bacterium | reverse complement strand
GCCGCGGGTAGCGCGGTCGATCGCCAGCGACACCGGCGTGACGCGTCACTAGGCTGCGAGCCGTAGCGGCTTCGGCGAACCGAGGGAGAACGATCGCGTGACTCATCAGCCTGGCGAGCTTCGCCTCCTCGTTGACTCAGAGACGTTCGACGTCGAGCAGGATCCCGATCGGCCTGGCGGCTGCCACTACAGGTGGGTCAGCGGGCCGAATCCGGGCTATGGCTTCACTCAGGTTCGCTCAGATGGTCAGCAGCCTTCGCTGGCAGAGCATCGGGTTGCGATCCGTGACTTCCTCGCTTCGATCAACCGCGAAACTGGATACCTTGACTGACATCCGGTCATGCCGCGACCCCCGCGAGCGATCTTGCCGAATGCAGGATGTTTCCCGAGTCTGATCCGAGCCCTCCTGGGCGGGTTAAGTCGAGATCAGGGCGATGAAGGTCCATGCGACCTCCCGCGGAGCCTGGTCGTTGGGTAGTTGGAGCATCCAGTCCCGCACCTTCTCGGCGTCGGCTGCGCTGCCGAGCAGTCCCCGATCGGTGACCGCGATGCCGAGATCGGCGAGCACCTGGTCGGCGTAGCCGTGGCAGTGCCAGGAGTGGAAGGTGAGTTCGGGCTCGGCGCCGACCACCTCCCACCCGAGCGGTTCACTTCCGGCAGGTCGCTGTTGCCGCAGCAGGCCAAACGAAGCATCGTCTGCCCCGCCGAGGCGATCATTGAGCGCGAGTGATTCGTCGACCGTCATCGCTACGGCCATAAGCGTCGCATCCGGTGCGGCGTCGATTCGGGCTTTCTCCAGAAGGGATCGATCGACCGCCCAATCAGCCCACTCCGGACGGGGAAGATCGTCCTGGATGCACTGGCTGATCGTGGTCAGGTGGGCCGGCAGGCTCCACCCAAGGTCACGAGGAGTGGGCAGGGGCCGGATCAACGTCCAGCCCGCCAAGAGCAGCTCATCACCCATGCCCGTATTCTTCACCAGCCAAGGTCCCGCGACCTCCAAACGCCCGCAACTGGCACCTCGTGCCTGCTCAGCTCCCCCTCTTCTCCTAGTGATCGGTAGTTGGCCGGGCTAGGCCCGCGGTTCGCGGCCAAGTGTCCTCGGGTGGCGGTGGCAGTCGCCAATGGAATGCGATCCGCTCCGGCGGCCAGCCCAAGTCGTCATCACCCTCGACGCTGGAAGTCCCCAGGTCCGGCACGTCCTCGCCTAGAGCGATTAGCTGCTCCTCGATGGCGTCCTGCATCTGCCCGGCCCAAGTCCAGATGTCAGAGAGCAACACGCCGCCGTCCTTGCCCCCGACCCATACCTCACGCATGTTGTGGGTGATCCAGCCGGGACGGAACTCGGGGTACTGGGCTCTCAACTTGGTGGTGGAAGGCCCGTCCTCCTCCTCCCAGTGCTCCGTCAGATTGCGAAGCAGGGTCAGTTGATGTTGCTGGATCAGGCGAGGTCGTTTGTCCTTGGGAAGTCCGTCTATCGCGCGGAACAGGTCCCGCACGGCCACCACGAGAAGGTCCAGTTCGTTGCGCATCATCCAGTCCAGCGCCCAAGTTGGTATCCGCACGGGCCGACGCGAGAAAGGCTCGGAATCGCGGCTGGCCCGATACGCAAGGTTGAGCTCGGTCTGCACACTCAGTGATGCCCGGTCGGCCGCATCGCGTTCAGCTCGCTCCAGCTGTTGCAGGGCGATGTCGAACCGTTCGGCCTGCATCCCGACCATCTGAACTGTGCGCAGGGCTTTCCACCAGAACGCAACTGATCTCGCCACTCAGCCAGTCTGCACTGGCGGCTCTTTTCGGTGGCGGGAACGCGCGCTTCTGCCGCACATAGGATGGCTCAATTGCCGAGGAATGCCGCCAAGCTCAGCGGCGTCGGACGGGCCAAGCCCAGACGGCCAAGTCCACGACCACAAGCCCAAGGCTGACGAAGTAGAGCGTCTGGAAAAGCGCCTCCTCGCCGGCTGGGGCGACGGCCCAGGCGGCGCCGAATGCAAGCATCGCTACAAACGCGAGGAGGCCGAGACCACTCATCCGGGCACCGGCCGGACCCAGTCCGGTGTCAGCGACCAGCCAGCCGACGACCGAGGCGAGGGAGCGAACCGTCCAACTTGACCGCTGTCCGCCGGACGGCCTGTTGGGCGAGTCGGTCACGGTTCAAGTATCCCCGAGGCTCGATCGAGCAAAGTCCGCAAAGCTACAGATGCATCCCGTCATCAGCGTGAGGCGTTTTGCGTCAAGGGGTCGGGGTGCCTGACCGCTCGTCGGTCCCTGCATAGCGGTAATGGGGTTGGTCCCTGCAGCGTTTGATCGGGTTGGTTCGACGAGGGGTCGGGGCCGCCTGTGATGACCGCCGAGCTTGGTGTCTCTATGCCGCGGAAGGCTGGCCCCGACCTGGTTCTTGGGTGACGCGTACGCGCGCGCAATCAGGCCACGTGGGCCTCCTCGAGGTGGGCCAGCCCGTTCGCTGCGATGGCGGGGTCCCATGCCTGGCCGGTGGTGATCACGGCCCACAGCTGGCGCAGCAGCGCGGCGGCGAGGACGGTTTGGGCTTGGGTTGGCTTCAGCTTGTTGTGCTCGCGGGTGGTCAGGTACCGGTAGCGGGCGGCGTACACATCGTTGGCGTGCAGGCAGCCCCACACCGCTCGCCAGGCGGCGGTGCGCAGCCCGGGCCGGCCGGCACCAGAGAGACGCGCTTTGCCCGCGAACGTGCCCGAGAGTCGTTCGCGGGGGGCGAGGCCAGCGAGTTTCACGATGGCCCGGGCGGAGGTGAATCGGGTCAGGTCGCCGGTCTCGGCCAGGATCGCGGCCGCACCGACCGGGGACAGGCCGTGGATGCTGGTAGCCAGGCCGGTGAGGCCGAGCTGGTCCAAGGCTTGGGTCATGCGCTGCTCGACATCGATCTGGTTGGCGCGGGCGGCTTCCCAGTCGTCGAGGATCCAGCTGATCCGTTCGAACCCGCCAGCGCGATGCGCGGTCACGCCGGCCTGGTCGGCCATCGCCTCCCACAGCTTGTTCAGGATCCGCATACACGGCTTGAGCCGGCCGCGGCGCACGACCTCAGCGCGGACTCGCCGTTCGAACCTGGCCCTGCCCAGCCTGCGGGTGCGGGCGAAGTCGCCACTGTCGCGGCGCATCAACACGGTCAGCGCAGCGACCCACGTGATCGACTTGAACGGCTGCTGGGCCGCTGGCAGCGCGGCCGGCCACACGCACTCGAGCAAGTCACGGACCTGCTGCACATACCCGGTGCGAGCATCCAGCAGTTGGGTCCGGCGGGCACCGAGGTGACGCAACCTGCCCCAGGTCTCATCAACAGCTTCGGGCAGGTAGCAGCGCAACTGGGCGGTCAGCCGGGCGATCAGCACCGCATCCTTCTCATCGGTCTTGTCGCTGGTCAGGTCCTCAGTCCGCCGGGCCCATGACGAGGCCGCCGGCTGGACACACACGAAAGGCATCCCCCGGTCGGCTGCTAGCTGTCCCAACACCCGCCACCGGTGACCGGTCGGCTCACACGCCACCGTCACCCCGGCGAACCCGGCCTTCACTGCTCGGTCGGCGGCCCAGTCCAGCGCGGCGCCCATGGCCCACGCCTTGCACCGGAAAGTCTTGCGGGCCAGGACCCGCGAGTCGTGGTCGCACACCACCACCATCTGCTTGCGATCAGCCAGGTCGATACCGACGATCGCATTCGTCACCGGAATCGCGCCACGCAGCCGGACAAGCCGGGCATTCCTGTTGAGATCCCCACGGGACACACCACTACCGTTGGTCATGAACGTCCTCCTTGAAAGCGATGGGACTCCAAGCCCTAACAGCGCATCAGGAGGACGTTCCCCACGCCAGACCCCGACCGCTACAACGCCTTCCTATGCCGCACCGTGCGTGCGCGGGAACGCCGGCTGGGATCGCGGCTCGGCTAGCTTTGCGGTATGGATGAGTTGGCGCTTAAGGGAGTGGTGCCTGGGCTGATGGCGGCTCATCCCGAGTTCGGCTGGGAGTTCGTCGACACGACGAGGGCGTTCGCCATTGTGATTCGTCCATTGGCGGATCGGCGTCGGTACGCAACCGTCGAGGTGTGGGAGTCGGCTGAGATCTTCAGCTATGCCTTCGCTGGTCATGAATCGGTTGACTTCGCCTACGAAACGTCCGAGAAGGAGGAAGTCCTTCAGGAGCAGATCGAGCAGGCCACCCGCGCTCTGCGCGGGCCGACCCGGGTGATGCTGGACTGGGCCGGCGACAAGGTCGCGCGCTCGATGATCACGCATGACTTCGGCGGCGAGGATTCCCACGACTTCACCATGGATCGGGCCGTGGAGCGGCTCCTGTGGTGGTTGAAGGGCAAGCGACTCCGTAGGGAGATCGTCAGGTTCCCGGCCCTTCCGACTCCGTAGCCCATCCGCACATGCCGCCGTCGGCGTGGTTCGGTGAGCCTGATGTTCAAGAGGCTATTGACCTGCCTTGCCGCTTGGTGGAGACTGCCGGGTTGCCCAGCGCGGCGATCGTTGAAGGCAAGAGGGAATACACCATGCGATGGCACCTCAAGAAGCGCGGCCCGAACAGCCGTTGGTTCCCTGGCCAGTGGGTCAGCGGATACCCGTCCGGCTGGCTGCTGGCCAACGGCGAACACTGGGCTGGGGCCGACACCCACGCCATCGACCTGGCCTCGCTCGTGATTCATCCTCCCTCCACGCTGACGCTGTCGCTCGTCATCGATTCCGACACCAAGTGGACTCTCCAGTTCGACGGTCTCTCCGAGCTGCAGGTGGACGGCGACCTCCAGCTCGGGCGCAACGAGAACGGGTGGGAGGTCATGGATATGGGCCTCAGCATGCTGATCGCTGATCGGCCCCGTGATGATGAACGGGTCGTGTACGGGCTGGAGTTGCCCAGCGCACTAATATGCTTCGCCAGCTTTCCCCCGACCCGATGTTCGGAGCCGCTGCAGCTCCCGAGGCATCCAGCAGGAGCGGACTCGAAGTGACGCTGTTCGGATCACCACCCAACGCACTACTTTCGCCGCGCGCCGCGCGCCGCGCATTGGAGTCCGAGCGGGCTGGCGGCCTGTCAGAGGTCTTGCAGCGCGCGCAGTAGTTCAACTGCGTGCTTACCCCAATGGGTCTGCAAGTCGAACCGGATCTGCCAGACAACATCTTGCCAAGCGACTCCTTGCCTGTCGGCTTCGAGTGCATCCTTGAGGTCCCGCCAGATGTCGGCCAGGTCATCGGCTACCGACCCGGTCATCACTTCCTGTGTCGCCTCCCCGCGGAGACTCGGATTGGTCGAGTAGTACTCGGACTCGCCGATCCAATTGCAAAGCCCGGCGAACACTCGGTGCCATTCCTGGTCGGAGACGGTCGACGGCAAAGGCTCATCGGAAATCGGCTCGACTTCGGGTAGACGCCACCCAGCCGACAACGCGTCGGCAACAGCCACCCGGACCTCGTTCATCGACGGTCCGTTTGGCCGCGGGGCACGTGCGGCCACCTCGACGTTGTGGCGCAGGACTCCCGCGGCGTCCAGGAAGGCTCGGTACTCCGCCAGCGCATCGGTCACAGCAACATTCTGGCGTCGAAGTCGAATGCGCGCGCATCTGCCGCTCTTCTTGCGGGTGTACGGAGTTCTTCCTGCGGGGTGTACGGACTTCGGCTACGTGCCAACCCGCGCCCGTCGTCCCGGTTACCCTCCGTTAGGACCGCCGGGAACGGTGCTCCTTCCTAGACAGGGAGTGCTTATGCGGAGGTTGTGGCCGCTCGGCCTGGGGCTCGTCGTGTGGCAGATGGTCAGTGTGGGGTTTGGGGCTGGCGAGTTCGCCTATGACCTGCAGCCGCCGCTCCTGGCGATGCTCGCCGCCGTTGTAACAGTTGTCGGTTGGCTGGCCCTCGGCGTTTGGGCTGGCCATTACCGAGTCCGCGCATATCTGTGGTTTGCGGTCGTCTTCTGGCTCCTGATGCTGGCGATGCTGGTTTTGGTCAAGGTAGCGCTCGTGGCGGAAGGTGATTCGGTCGGCCCATGGCACGGCGCACTCATCATTCCAATCCTGTTGGCCGGGGGGCCTCTGCATCCGCTGGCCTACTTCCTTCCGCTGGGCGACCCACTGGACAGCACCCTCGTCGTTGCCGGCGCACTGCTGGCGGCAAGCTTGGGAAGCTACTTCCTAGCCGTCGGGCTCGGCAAGACGAGAACGACCAAAGCCCGTGACCTCTCCCAGAACATCTAACGACCGGTTCTGCCGCCGGTCGGTAGTTCGGGCTTGTGCTATCCAAGCCAGCCGTGCGCGTCGCGATACTCATCCTGGACCATTCCGGCGTTGACCCAATGGCCGTCGGATGCGCCGCATTCCAACGTCGCCCACTCAAGCGCTTTTTCAGCTGATTCGAAGGCGCGGTAGTCCTCATCGGGTGGTTGACCCGACGCAGGGTCCCAATCGTTGAGCGGGTCGACCACCTCCTCGAATGAAGACAGGTCGAGATGGTCTGGGTCTCCCTCGTCGAAGAGGTGCTCGACCCGCCCCCGCAGAGGCTTCCGCCGACCAGCCACACATAGGCCAGAGTCGGGCGCCCCTCAATGGCAGTTCTGAAGCCCAAGAACTGTTCCACGGTCGCGCCGCGATCAAGAGCCGCCCGCGCTTCTGCCGGAAGGAGATGACGCCTCACGAAGGCCATACTCGCATCCGGCCGACCCGGCCTCACTCGAAACGCCGTACTTTGCCGCTTTCGGGAAGTAACACGGCGTTGATCCGACGATGTGTGGGGCACCAGCGACCTGGCCCGGCACCCACCCCCGGGCGCGCCCCGCCGACATGGGCTGGCCAGTGCATGTCTACAGTGAGAGCGACCCTTCCCAGAGTCGGACCGCCAACCGAGGAGATCCACCATGGCTGACCTGATTGAGACCACCGAACAACTGCAGTCCCTACTGCGATTGGTGTCGGAGGAGGCCGAGGCCGCCGTGGTGCGCGACCGGCACCTCCGCCCGTGGCTGATCGTGGAGAACATCTACGGTGAGTTCTTCGCCTACTCCTACCCGACCGAGGGTGAAGTTGCGGGCAGGGAGCGCGCCGAGGACCTGCTCACACCGCTGGATGTCCTGCACCGCCCCGGCAAGACCGTCACAGCGGACGAGTAACTGCCTAAAGGTCCCCGCTCCAACAAGCCTGAAAAGCAACTCACTCTCATGGCGCGGTGGGGTCGGGTGTGGTGGGTAAGGCCGCTCGCGCCCACATCATCGGGAACATGCGAAGCGATGCGTGAGCCATTCCCTGGACAGGACGGTGGGGTGACCGCCCACTCCCCGAACTGCAGGATGCCGTCGTGGCTCAAGCGCGAGCGAGACACCAACTGGACCTCCCATTGAGCGCGACATCGAATCAACTGGGCGGCCAGCCGGGGCCGCGAATCTGACTAGGTCTGCTCGTTGTCCCGGCGATTCGCCGCGGTGGGTTCCACCGCCCACTAGCGTCTGCCTTGGCGGATGGCACGGACGCTAGCCGCCAACAGTTCGTCACTTCGCTGGCCCTCTACTCAGGAGTACTCGCTCGTGGCCACCAGTCCTGCCGAACCCCGCAGGCGCTCGGTGGCGCCGGGGGTGAGTGCCGCGTTGGTCCTGGCGACCTTGCTCACTGTTACGTCCGTGGTGGGTCGGCCCGCCTCTGCTACGGTCTTCGACGACTCGGATTGGCTGCCAACTGACGGCACCCGCTATCACTTCGCCGATGGTTCGCTGAACCTCGCTGTTGAGTGGGCCCGCATCGCGCAGCCGGTGGGCCTGCTGTCGGGCCCGGACGCCTTCCGGCACTGGGTCGATCTCGCCGAGGTCGATGTTATGAACACCGCCTATGCCCGCGTTGCGGCGGTGCTCACCGAAGCTGGGGGCCAGTCCGTCGATCGCCGAGACGATCTGTGGACGATCACACCTTCCGGTGCCCGCACTGCAGTTGAGGCCACGCCGGGCGGGGATCTGATAATGGTGCCCGGCCGACTCGACCTGCCTGCTGGTTTGGCCGTCGGACAATCTTGGACATCGGATGGGGACGCTTTCTACCTGCTGCCGGGCGAGGAGTGGAGCGGTTCCCCCTACCACGCCGCATACGCCTCCAGGCCCGCCGCCGATCCATCTGCCGCTGCGCGGGGCTGCTTGACGATAGGCATGGACTTCACGATTGTCGGACGACCGACGGTCCACAGCGCGCACACCTGGTGCCCCGGCGAGGGGGTCGTAGGCTTCACCGAGGCAGGTCACAACTGGACCCACACGCCGGCGCCGCCAGCCATCGCAGTGGCGTCTCCGGCACCCTTCGACTGGGACACCGCCGAGGCCCTCGACTTCCAACCCGCCACGGCTGACGACCACCGCCCCGACGTCACCCCAATCTTCCCCGTTTCTCCGCCGGGACTCCTGGCCGACGGCAGGGTGGTCTTCAGCAACCTATCTTCAGACGTTGTCGCCCTCGATCTTGGCGAGGACCCACCTCTCGCGGCTTGGCGTGCGCGCCCTGGTGGTGACGTCACCTCTTTGGCGACGTTGGGCGGGATTACCGTGGCGACCAGCACCAAACGGCAGGCCGTCGCGTACGGCCCGAACGGCCAGTGGCTGTGGCGGGCCCGGCTCGACGATGTCGTGCAGGTGCCGCCAATCCAGTTTCAAGACATGGTGTTGATCGCCACCCTGGATGGCGGCCTCATCGGGCTCGACCTGGGGACTGGTGCCGAACGCTGGCGCGCCACGTTGGCGGGGGAGATCCGGCTTGCCCCGGTGGTTGTAGGTGACAGGGTTGTGGTTTCTGACCAGCGCGGTGTGTTGAGCTGCTTCGACGCGGGGGGCAACAAACTATGGAGGGCCAACCCCGGTATCGCCAACCAGATTGGAGTCACCACAGGGGCCGAGCCAGTCGTGGTTGTTGCGTCCGCCGTGGAGATGGCGGTACTGGGCCTCTCCGTCGATGACGGTCGCGCACTCTGGCTGGAGCGGTACACCGACGTGGCCATCAGTCTGATCGGACTCGACGACGTCGTCGTCCTGCGGGCGCGAGATCGCACCACCGCCCTCGACTCTGCTACTGGAGCGACGAGGTGGGTGTGGAGCGGCGAGCGCACGGTGGGCGCCGCCGGAGGTGGGCACCGTGTGCTATTGATCGGTAAGAAGGATCTTGTCCTCCTGGACGACACCGGCAGCGAGCTGACTCGCTGGTCGATTCCGCGCGCGATCGAGGTGAATGACGGGGCGCTCGTATTTGCCGCTGCGAAGTACGACCGCGTCGTGGCGTACGTCCAGGACGCTCTGATAGTCGGGACCACGCGATGAGTGCGATTCTGCGGGAGATATGGGAGGCGTTGGGTGACGTCCTGCGGATCACATTCGTCGACCCTGTACGTGAAGGACGACCGCGGCCTAGTGGTTGGGCACGCGGGCTACCGGCCATCGCAGCGAGCGTCCTGGTGGTCTACGCCCTGATTGCCTGCGCCGCGATCTTTGCCGACCCGCTGCGCCAATGGGGGGATCTGGATTCCGTGCCGGGCTTCGGCTACGCCTTGCCCACCCTAACGATCCCGCTGTTCCTTTGCGGGATCGTGCTGAGCTTCGCGCTCGCCCACACGGCGGCCCTCCACGGCTGGTGGTGGCTGCGCATAGCTCTATTCGTCACCGGCGCTTGGGTCACGGTCGTCTTCTCCGGGTCGAACCTGGACAAGCTCATGGTCTCCGGCGGCGCTTACCTGGCACTCGCCGTCTTCACCGTGATCCGGTCGCGGCGCGAGTTCGTCTGGTGGGAGTTTCCGGTGGTCGCCACGCTGGTCGGTGTGGGTATGCTCGCCCCGCAGACCGGCTGGGCTGGGCAGCAGGGCCAGCAACTTTCGGCCATCTTCTTGGCCGTCGGGCCGCTGGGCGAGCTCACTGTCCCCGCCCTCTTGGTGGCCGGGTCCGTCCCAGCCCAGATTGTTGTGACTGGAGCCGCAGCTAGCGCTCGCCGTCCGGTCGGGATGGTGCTGTTCTGGGCCGGTTCGGCCGCTGCCCTCTGCTGGCTTGCCTTCGCAACGATCCGAGGCTTCCAGAGCGGCGCCGCAGAGCTACACCCGACCGCGTTCGG
>JADLEH010000454.1 GCA_020846255.1 Propionibacteriaceae bacterium | reverse complement strand
TCGTACCGATCCAGCTCGGCTGTGGGCACCTGGCTCGTGATGCCGCTGATTCGCGGTCGCGTCCAGCTCGACCAACTGGGGACGCACGTGTCGCTGGCAAGGGAGAAGCGTCCGCGCGGCGATGCGTGTACGAGGTACTCACCCGGGATCGAGTCATTCAGGCTGAATAGATCGCCGCCTGGTAGTTCCTTGCTCCACTGTCCGTGGCCATGAGAAAGTCCCCACTGGTGGCCACGTAGAAGTATCCGCTGGTGGCCATCTGGAAGTCCCCGCCCTGCACGGCTGATCGTGTCGTTGCCGTGTTTGAGGGCCCTGAGCGGTGACGGTTGCGGCGCCAAGCTGCATCCAGATCACCGCTCAGGGAGCTCCATTGTGAAGTCGGGAGAAGAACGGATGGACATCATTGCCGCGTTCGCGCTGGCCGGGTCGTATCGAGGTGCCGCGGAGATCTGCGACACGACGCATAAGACCGTGAAGAGGGTCGTGACCGAGGAGCTGGCCCGGATGAACGGGCAGCCGCTGCCGGCACGCAGGGCCCGGGTCTCCAACACCGAGGTCGTACGCGACCTGGTGGGGCGGAAGGTGACCGTGTCGAAGGGGAAGATCTCCGCGAAGAGGCTGCTGCCGGTCGCCCGGGCCGCAGGCTACGGGGGGTCGGACCGGAACTTCCGGCGGCTGGTCGCCGACGCGAAGCGGGACTTCCGCCGGGCGCAGGCTCGCGCGTCGGGTCGCCGGCCGGCGGTCTGGTCACCGGGTGAGCACCTGGTCATCGACTGGGGAGTCGAGTTCGGGCTGCACGTGTTCTGCGCCGTCGCGCCGTGGTCGCGGTTCCGGTTCGTGCGGTTCGCCGCCGATGAGACCGCGGCCACGACCCTGCGGATGCTGGCGGAATGCTTCGAGCAACTCGGCGGCGTGCCCAAGGTCGTGCTCGCGGACCGGATGGCGTGCCTGAAGGGCGGCGTGGTCGCGAACCGGGTGATCCCGACCCCGGACTACGTCCGGTTCGCCACCCACTACCGGTTCCGGCCGGACTTCTGCGAGGCCGCCGACCCGGAGTCGAAGGGCATCGTGGAGGCCCTCGTCAACTACGCCAAGGCCGACCTGATGGTCCCGCTGGCGACTCTCGGCGAGGGGCCGCTCACGCTCGAGGCCGCGAACGTCGCGGCCCTCGCGTGGTGCGCTGAGGTCAACGCCGCGGTCCATTCCGAGACGATGGCGGTTCCCGCCGACCGGCTCGAGACCGAACGCGCGGTGCTGACCGGCCTGCCGAGCCTGGGCTTGCGGATCGGCCCGGCGCCGGTGCTGCGCAAGGTCGACCGGCTCTCGTGCATCCGGTTCGGGTCGGCCCGGTATTCGGTTCCGGTCGCGTTCATCGGCGCTCGCGTGGAAGTCGACTGCGTCGACGCCCGGATCCGCGTCATCGACACGACCAGTGGGGAGATCGTCGCCGATCACCAGGCCATCCCACCCGGGGAGGCCAGCGTCCTCGACGAGCACTATCCCAAGGCCCGCCCGACGACCCCCAGGCGGGCGATCCGCCCGCGCACGGCCGCGGAGGTGGCGTTCTGCGCCCTGGGACCGGCCGCGCAGGCGTTCATCGCCGGCGCTGCCGCCGCGGGCTCGACCCGGCTGGCCGGGGACCTGCCGATCCTGAACGACCTGACCGCCGCCCACGGGCTCGAGGCGATGACGACCGCGCTGGAACGTGCCGTGGAGTTCAGGAGATGGCGGGCCGACGACGTGCGGAGCATCCTGCACGCCGGCGTGGGACTGCCGGCTATCACCGCCACCGGCGCGGACCTGGACACCGGCCTGCCGCAGGCCCGCCAGCACGACCTCGCCGCCTACGCCATCGACACCCTTGCCACCCGGGCGCCTGCGATCGGGGCGCTGCCATGACCGCCACCAAGGCCCCCGTCCTGGCGCCGGACCTGGAGGCCGGCCTGCGACGGCTGAAGCTGGCCGCGATGCGCCGGACCGCCCCCGGGCTGCTGGTCACGGCCAAGACCCAGCGCTGGACCCCCGAGGAGTTCCTGCGGACCCTCATCGACGCCGAGATCGCCTCCCGCGACGCATCCATGAACGCCCAGCGGCTGAAGGCCGCGAACTTCCCGGTGATCAAGACGTTCGAGGAGTTCACCGTCGCGACCTCCTCCATCCCGGCCGGCACGCTGGACTACCTCGCCTCACTGGAATGGATCACCGCGAAGGAGAACCTCGCCCTCATCGGACCCGCCGGCACCGGCAAGAGCCACACGCTGATCGCGTGCGGCGTCGCCGCCGTCCACGCCGGACTCAAGGTCCGCTACTTCACCGCCGCCGACCTCGTCGAGGTCCTGTTCCGCGGACTCGCGGACAACTCCGTCGGCAAGGTCATCGACACCCTGCTGCGCAACGACCTGATCATCTGCGACGAGGTCGGCTTCGCCCCGCTGGACGACACCGGCGCGCAGCTGCTGTTCCGGTTCGTCGCCGCCGCCTACGAACGCCGGTCCATCGGCCTCGCCTCGCACTGGGCCTTCGACCAATGGGGACGATTCCTGCCCGAGCACACCACCGCCGTCAGCATGCTCGACCGGCTCCTGCACCACGCCAGCGTCGTGGTCACCGACGGCGAATCACACCGCATGCGACAGGCCAAGAGCCGGACCGGAGCCGCCCCTCGCAAACCCTGAAACACCGTGCAGGCCGGGTACTTCCACCTGGCCACAACCGGGGACCGCGCCCTGGCCATTGACACCGCGGCGGTGTGCAGCGTTTCGAACTGGTGCGGGGCGAGCATTCCCAAGCTGGTGTGACGGCGTCGGGGGTTGTACCAGCCCTCGATCCATTCGAAGATCGCGCTGGCCAGCTCGACCCGCGATGCCCAGTGCTGGCGGTCAAGGAGCTCGCGCTGCATGGTCGACCAGCATGACTGAGGGCGTTGTCGACGCTGGACGCGACACAGCCCATCGATCCGAGCAGGCCAGCCGCGCGGAGTCGGTGGCCGAACAGCCAGGACGTGTATTGGCTGGATTCAATCGGTGGATGCAACACCGGCTTGGTTGAGCAAGGGTAGCTGTTCGCCCGCGGACCATCGGGACGGGGCGGTGCCCTTGGGGAAGTACTGGCGCAGCAGCCCGTTGCTGTTCTCCTCGGTGCCGCGCTGACAAGGGTACTGCGGGTCTGCGAAGAACACGGGGATACCGGTGTCGATCTTGAACGCCCCATGAACGGACATTTCCTTGCCGCGGTCCCAGGTCAGCGAGCGCGTGACCTCCTGGGATAGGTGGTCCTGCCGATCCTCGGAACGCTGGTGACCCTCTGGCTCAGGATGCTGCGCAACCGCCCGGCGCCCGATGCCGAGCGGAACGCGCGCCAAGCACTGCCCGTGCTCATCGACGGCACCTCCTTACCACCACGGGGCGGGGAGGGG
>JADLEH010000453.1 GCA_020846255.1 Propionibacteriaceae bacterium | reverse complement strand
CGGGCGGTGTTGTCACACCTCGCGTTTCAGGGGAAAGCCGCTGCCGCACACCGGCATGCGCAGAAGGCGGTTGATGCTTACCTGAAGCTTGCTGAGGTTGATGGGCGAGCGGTCGGGTCTGCTGCACGATCAGGTGACAGGTTGAGTCACGCGGCCTGAGTGGCCGGTGCGGTCATGATGGTCTCGAACTCGATGGGGGTCAATCGGCCCAGGGAGTCCTGTCTGCGGCGACGGTGATAGGTCCGCTCGATCCAGGTGACGATCGCGATACGGAGGTCCTCGCGGGTGGCCCAGGGCTGTCGGTTGAGGACGTTCTTCTGAAGCAGGCTGAAGAAGGACTCCATGGCGGCGTTGTCGCCCGCTTATCCGGCTAATCGGCCTGCTGCTGGGCCATTGGCCGGTTAAACAGCGTCAGCTGCGGAGTCTGCGGAGTTGTTCTTCGTGGCTGCGGACTCGTTCGGCGAGGCTGCTTACTGCCGTGCGTAGTGTGGCGATCTCGTCGGTGATCGCGGTCATCGGTCCGTCGGGGCGGTGCTGGTGGTGTTCGACGAGGGCGCGTAGCGCGGTGTTGCGGTAGAGCGTGGAACGGCTGAGCCCGGTGGCCGTGGCGATGGCGGTGAAGGTGACCGGTCGGCCATCGCGGACCAGGTCGGTGCAGGCGCGCTCGACCGCGTTCAGCGTGTGGCTGGTGTTCATCCGGCGGTGGCCTCCGTGTCGGCGATCAGAGCGTCAAGCCGTGCGATGAGCTTGCGATGGCGTTCGGCCTCATCGATCCATCCGCGTTCCTCTGCGTCTCGGGCCAGCGCCTCGGCGTCGACGCGCTGGGCGGCGAGGATCGGCAGGGACGAGGGGTCGGCTCGGTAGCTGGGGCAGTGCTCGCAGATGTTGGCGTAGCTGCAGGCGCCCTGGGCCGGCGCGCGCAGGCAGAACCCACCGGCCATGCGTGACTTCAGCAGTGGCGTGGTGCGCCAGTCCTTTCCGCCGGTGATGTCGGCCAGCGGCAGCTGCGCTCTTCCGGCCGGGCTGTTGCCCACCGGTGACTGAAGCGCGGTTTGCTGTTTGGCCAGTTCCAGCGCGCGTTCGTACTCGGCCCGGACGGTGGCGTCGAACAGTCGCCCGTAGCGCAGACTCATCTCGGCGCTGACGTGTCCGAGCAACGCCATCAGGGCTTGTAGGGAGACTCCGGCGTTGACCAGCGCGGTGGCGTAGGTGTGCCGCAGCTGGTGGGAGGTAACGTGCCCCAGCCCGGCAACATCAGCAGCGTGGTCGAGTTCGCGGCGAACGCCCTGCTGGGTGAGTCGGCGTCCGAGGTAGGTGAACAGGAACTGCGCGGGACGCCGGTAGCGCGGGTGCGGCATCGGTCGACCCTGGGACCGGATCTGGATGATCCGGTCGATCAGATCGAGGGTCTCGGTGTCGAGTGGCACCATCCGCTCGGTTGCCATCTTCCCCAGCGGCACCTTCAGCCAGGCGCCGTTGCCGTCGATCTCGTGCACGCAGTCCAGTTCCAGGTCGAGCAGCTCACCGATCCGCAGCCCGCAGGCGCGTTGCAGGCGCAGCGCCAGCGCGGCGAGCTCGTTGTCGGGATGGTCGGTCAGTGCTGCGCTCAGGCGTCGGTCGGCGTCGACGGGTAGGTAGCGCGGTAGGACCTGCGGGAGTTTGGGGATGTCGTCACGGAAGATGACCTTCCGTGCCGGGGCGGCGTCCCAGCCCCACTCCGTGATGTCGGTCAGGAACGTCGCGACCGCGACCACGCGCCGGTTCCGGTCGCCGGTGCTGATCGGGTGTCCGTCCTTCTCGCTGACGGTGTCGAGCAGCGAGGCGAGCCAGGGTTCAATGTGTCGCCGCCGGTCCAGGTTCCTGACCGTGGTCAGGTCGGGGTCGAGGGTGGTCAGGAAGATGCCGAAGTGCTTGAGCCGGGTCGCCATCGCCGAGACCGTCTTGGCGTGGCAGGTGGCCTTCTTGCGTTCCAGGTAGGCGATCATCTCCGCCCGGATCGGCGCGGTCACCTGCGCGAGCCGCTCCGCCAGCGGGACCGGGCCACCCGAACGCGGCAGCGCGTCGAGGATGCCGAGGTGGAACAGGACAGTCTGGGTGTTGCTAATCGCCGAGAGGTAGTGGCGGTGGCTGGTGCCGGTGCGCCGGGCGCGCTCGTGACAGGCTTCGGCGAACTCCTCCAGGTCGTCGTGGACGAGTTGGTCGATCCGTCGACCGGTCTGGATCAGCAACCGTGCCGGGACCTGCGAACCGGTGGCCAGGCGGGTGCGCATCGTGAACCCGAGGGTCTCGGCGGCATTCAGGAACCGGTCGACCTCGGCCTGCAGCGGACTGCCTTGGATCTCCCGCCAGAGCGGGGAGAGCTTGCGTTCCAGCAGGTAGTCGTATCCCGGCTGCAGGCCCTGGTGCAGCATCAGGAACGTGACGACCGGCCGGGTTGCCTTGTCCTCAGCGAGCCGATCGGCAAGTGGCTGGGCGGCCCACGCCTGTGGGTCTGGCCAGGCGCGGAAGAACCTCCGGGCGGCGCGCTCATACGAGACGTTGCCGCGGCCGGTGGCATGGAGGCGATCAAGGTAGGCGGCCAGCAGATCCTCGCCGTCCAGGCGCAGGTCGGTGTCAGCGGTTCTGGGTGCGGAGGCGTTCGCGTGCTGCATCGAACTCGGCTTTCACGTGGGCCGGAGCCAGATGAACATACCGTGCGGTGGTGTCGACGTGCGCGTGCCCGAGCAGCGCCTGCATCACCGCGAGATCGACGCCGGCCTCTGCCAGCACGGTGCCGAACGTGTGCCGAAACGCGTGCGGGTTTCCGCCCCTCACGCCGGTCAGTTCCCGGTGGTAGCGGAAGATCGTGCGCAGCCCGGCCGGAGTCAGGCCCTGTCCGCGGTGCGGGCCCTTGGCCACCAAGAACAGCCGCTCGGACGTCGACTCGGGGCGTTCGGCGAGCAGATACACGTCGATCACCGAGGCTACGTCCGGATCCAGCGGGACGCGTCGCTGCTTGGCGCCCTTGCCGGTGACGGTGACCCATCGGCCGCCGATGTCGACATCCTTCACGTCCAGGGCGAGGACCTCACACGACCGAAGGCCGCACCACAGCATCAGCCCGGCGATCGCGCGGTCGCGCCACGTGCGCAAGCTTCCGACCAGCGTGGCGGCGTCCGAGGCCGACAACGCCACCGGCAGCTTCTTCGGCTCCCGCAGCCGCAACGCCGAACGCGGCTTGCGCCGGCGGGTCGTGTGCGCGAGCATCCCGGACCGCTCCCCAGCCACCATCCAGCGTGCTTCGCGTCCCCGCGGCACCGGGTTCTTCGCATCCGGGGACCGCAGCCCGGCGAACGTGAACAGTCCGGAGATCGCCGCCAGCCGGCGGTTGATCGTCGTGGCCGCGTACCGGTCCACCCGTTGCCCGTCCATCGTCACCACGTTCGGCCCCGGCCGGCCCGGGACGCTCGCTTCCCGGCACGCCTTCAGATAGTCGAGCAAGACGTTGGTGGTGACCGCTTCCGGATTGAGGTCTTGCTCGGTCAGCCAGCGGCAGAACGCAAGCAGGTCATACCCGTAGGCACGAACCGTCGCCGGCGAGTAGTTCCGGTCCAGCAGATGGCTCAGGTACTCGTTGACCAGCTCGAACCGCGCAGCCGCCTCGCCAGCGAGCACCCATCCCTCGCCGTGTTCCTCGAGCCGCAGCGCGGCCCTCTCGTCCATGAGCAACAGATGTAGCACCACCGACCCGCCGCACCACGGCAGCCACTAAACCCCGGCGTGTCGCTGACCTGCATAAACACGCCGATTGGCCGGTTAAGAGGGAGGCGCCGACTCGGCCCATGGATCCGACCATGTCGTGACGGTGCAGAGCACGGACGAACTTCCGGCTGCGAAATTGCGATCCTCGATCGGTGTGGACCACACAGCCGGCGACGGCGTCGCGCCTGGCGACGGCGTTGTTCAAGGCAGCAACTGCGAGGCGGGACTTCATTCGGGAGTCGATGGAGTAGCCGACGATCCGGTTGGAGTAGACGTCTTTGAACGCACAGACGTACAGCTTCCCCTCACCAGTCCAGTGCTCGGTGATGTCGCCGAGCCACAGCTGATTCGGCGCATCGGCGGTGAAGTTCCGCTGGACCAGGTCGTCGTGGACCGGCGGCCCCGGTCTCTTGGCCTTCCCGCGCGCCTTCTTCTTCCCGAACGCGCTCCACCAGCCGTTGTCCGAACAGATCCGCCACGCGGTGCGATCGGCCATCACCACGCCGGCGTCACGGGCCTCGTCGACCAGGAACCGGTACCCGAACTCCGGGTCGTCGCGGTGGGCGTCGAACAACGCGTTGGCCCGGTGAGCCTCCTCGAGCTCGGCATCGGTCACCGGAGCAGCCAGCCAGCGGTAGTAGGGCTGGCGGGCGATGTTGAGGACCCGACACGTCACCGTGACGGGGATGCCGTCCTCGGCCAACTCGCGGACGAGCGGGTACATCATTTTCCCGGCAGATTGGCCTGCGACAGGTAGGCAGCGGCCCGGCGCAGGACCTCGTTCTCCTGCTCCAGCAGCCGGATCCGCTTCTTGGCTTCACGGAGCTCGGCGTGCTCGCCGGAGGTGACGCCCGGCTTGACGCCGTCCTCGACATCGGCGGCCTTGAGCCACCCGTTCAGGCACGACTCGCTGATCCCGAAATCTGCGGCGATCTGCTTGAGGTGGACGCCAGGCTCACGGTTCCTCGCGACACGAACAACGTCGTCGCGGAACTCTCTGGGGTAGGGCTTCGGCACGGTGTACATCCTTCCAGCGGCACCTCTCGGCACCACAAGTCAGTTGTCACCTATCCGTGCAGCAGACCCTAGGAGCCGGCGTGGGTCTCGAACGACGCGAACTTGATCCGCTCCGCCTTGGTGCCGTTCTGGATGCCAGCCTTCGAGAGGTTGTCGAGGATCGACTGCTCGAAGTTTGGGGCGTCGGCATCCTTGGCTGCCTCGGTCTCCGAGATCGGCTCCTCCCAGTCCTTGAAGGACAGGGCACGGTGGGGACTCAGAGACTCGACTGTGAATGGCCCGGCCACTCGAACTTTCTTCGGAT
>JADLEH010000452.1 GCA_020846255.1 Propionibacteriaceae bacterium | reverse complement strand
CGGCGCTGAGGCCCGCGTCGACGTACTGCCGCCCTTCGCCGGCGGCTGACCCGCCCGCCCGGCCGCCCGGCCGCCCGGCCGCCCGAATTTCCCAAGTTTTCGTGACAATCGCCTGACGCGGCAGCGACCCGTCGATATCGTGAGGCAATGAGCACCCCGCGAGCCCATCTCGACGGCCCTGCGGCCGACGCCCTGCTCAAGCTCGGGAAGTACTTCACCCGGTGGGAGGAGACCGACGACGGCCGTGCGGTGTTCCGCGAGGGCGGCCGGTCCGGCGACGTGTTCTACCGCGACCGCTGGAGCCATGACAAGGTGGTTCGCTCCACCCACGGGGTGAACTGCACCGGCTCGTGCTCGTGGAAGGTCTACGTCAAGGACGGGATCATCACCTGGGAGTCGCAGCAGACCGACTACCCCACCACCGGGCCGGACAGCCCCGAGTACGAGCCCCGCGGCTGCCCGCGCGGCGCGGCGTTCTCCTGGTACACCTACTCGCCGACCCGGGTGCGCTACCCGTACGGCCGCGGGGTCCTCGTCGAGGCCTACCGGGAGGCCAAGGCGCGACTGGGTGACCCCGTGTCGGCCTTCGCCGAGATCTCCACCAATCCGGAGACCCGTCGGCGCTACCAGCAGGCCCGCGGCAAGGGCGGCCTGGTGCGGATCTCGTGGGCGGAGGCCATCGAGATCTCGGCCGCTTCCTATGTGCACACGATCAAGACCTACGGCCCCGACCGCTGCGTCTCGTTCTCGCCGATCCCGGCCATGTCGATGGTCTCGCACGCGATCGGCACCCGGTTCAACCACCTCATCGGTGGCGCGATGACCTCCTTCTACGACTGGTACGCCGACCTGCCGGTGGCCAGCCCCCAGGTGTTCGGCGACCAGACCGATGTGCCGGAGTCCGGCGACTGGTGGGATTCGACCTACCTGATGATGTGGGGCTCCAACGTCCCGGTCACCCGCACCCCGGACGCCCACTGGATGGCCGAGGTGCGCTACCGGGGCACCAAGGTGGTCACGGTCGCCCCCGACTACGCCGACAACGTCAAGTTCGCCGACGAGTGGCTGCCGGCGCAGGCCGGCACCGACGGCGCCCTTGCCATGGCGATGGGCCACGTGATCCTCAAGGAGAACTTCGTCGACCGCCAGGTCCCGTTCTTCACCGACTACGTGAAGCAGTACACCGACCTCGGCATGCTGGTGAGCCTCGTCGAGCACCCGGACGGCCACGGCCTGACCGCCGCCAAGTTCCTGACCGCCGCCGATCTGGATCCCGCCACCCTTCGCCGGGCGCAGCGCACCCCTGACGACGGCAAGCAGGACGCAGCCTTCAAGACCCTGATGTGGGACACGGTGACCGGATCGCCGGCGATCCCCAACGGCACCATGGGCGACCGGTACAGCGAGGAGGGCAAGGGTCGCTGGAACCTCGAGCTCGGCGAACTGGAGCCGGCGCTGAGCCTCGCCGGCGTGATCGGCGCGCAGCCGGTCGAGATCGCACTGCCGTGCTTCGAGGATCCCCGCGGCGCCGGCACCATCATCAACCGGGGCGTGCCGGCCATCCGGGTGGGCGACCACCTGGTCACGACCGTCCTCGACCTGATGCTGGCGCAGTACGGCGTCGCCCGGGACGGCCTTCCGGGAGTCTGGCCGGCCGGCTACGACGACCCCACGATCCCCTACACCCCGGCCTGGCAGGCCGAGATCACCTCCGTGCCGGCCGAGGCCTGCATCCGGATCGCCCGGGAGTTCGCGAAGAACTCCGAGGACTCCAGGGGCCGCTCGATGATCATCCTCGGCGCCGGCATCTGCCACTGGTTCCACGCGGACGTCACCTACCGGGCGATCATGGCGCTGCTGATGCTGACCGGCTGCATCGGACGCAACGGCGGCGGCTGGGCCCACTACGTCGGCCAGGAGAAGTGCCGGCCGATGACCGGCTGGTTCAACCTCGCCAATGCGCTGGACTGGTCGCGTCCGCCGCGAACGATGATCGGCACCGGCTACTGGTACATGCACACCGACCAGTGGCGCACCGACGGCTCCTCCGCCGACCAGATCAAGTCACCGCTGTCCACCCACAGCCTCGACGGCCTGCACACCGCAGACGCGCTGGCGCTGTCGAACCGGCTCGGCTGGATGCCGTTCTACCCGCAATTCGACCGCAACCCGCTGGATCTCGCCGACCAGGCCCAGGCAGCCGTGGACGCCGGCGAGGCCGCCTCCGTCGGCGCCTGGGTGGCCGGCCAGCTGAAGTCCGGGGAACTGGCCAGCGCCATCGAGGACGTCGACGCCCCGGAGAACTGGCCACGAACCATGGTGGTGTGGCGCTCGAACCTGTTCGGCTCCTCGGCCAAGGGCAACGAGTACTTCCTCAAGCACCTGCTCGGCACCGGTTCCAACCTGATGCCCAACGACCACGCCGCCGAGGTGCGCCCCAAGGTGGTGAAGTTCCACGACCAGGCCCCCGAGGGCAAGCTCGACCTGCTGATCAGCGCCGACTTCCGGATGACCTCCACCACGCTGCTGTCCGACATCGTGTTCCCCGCCGCCACCTGGTATGAGAAGCACGACCTGTCCAGCACCGACATGCACCCCTTCGTGCACGCCTTCACCCCGGCGATCGACCCGCCGTGGGAGGCAAGGACCGACTTCGACGTGTTCACCCTGCTGGCTCAGGCCATCTCCCACCTAGCCAAGGAGCACCTCGGCACCAGGCGCGACCTGGTCGCCGTCCCGCTGCAGCACGACACCCCCGGCCAGATCGCGCAGCCCGGCGGCAGGGTCAACGACTGGCTCGGCACCGACCTGCCGGCCGTCCCGGGCCGGAACCTGCCGAACCTGGTGGTGGTCGAGCGCGACTACACGGCGATCGCGGAGAAGCTGGCCAGCGTCGGTCCGCTGGCCGACCGGCTGGGTTTCACCACCAAGAACATCACCTACGACGTCACCGAACCCGTGGCCCGGCTGGGCCGGCTGCACGGGGTGATGTCGAGCGGCGCCGGCCAGGGACGACCGGCGATCGACACCGACCAGCGGTTCGCGGAGGCCATCCTCGCCTTCTCCGGCACCACCAACGGAGCGCTGGCAACGCAGGGCTTCAAGAACCTGGAGGCCAAGACCGGACGCAAGCTGGCCGACCTGTCCGAGGGGCAGGAGGAACGCCAGATCACCTTCGCCCAGACCCAGGCTTCCCCCCAGCCGGTGATCACCTCGCCGGAGTGGTCGGGTTCGGAGACCGGCGGGCGCCGCTACGCCGCGTTCACCATCAACACCGAGCGCCTGAAGCCGTGGCACACCCTCTCGGGGCGGATGCACTTCTTCCTCGACCACGACTGGATGATCGACGCCGGCGAGCAGCTGCCGATCTTCCGGCCGCCGCTGGACATGAGCCGGGCGTTCGGCGAGCCGGAGCTCGGCCCGACCGGTGAGAAGGCGATCACCCTGCGCTACCTGACCGTGCACAACAAGTGGTCGATCCACTCCGAATACCAGGACAACCTGTTCATGCTCAGCCTCGGCCGCGGCGGCCCGCAGGCCTGGCTGAGCGTCGCCGACGCGGCCAGCATCGGGGTGGCCGACAACGACTGGATCGAGCTCACCAACGCCAACGGCGTGTTCGTGGCAAGGGCCGTCGTCACCCACAAGCTGCCCGACGGCATCTGCTACGTGCAGCACGCCCAGGAGCGGACCATCGACGTCCCCAAGTCCGAGGCCACCGGGAAGCGGGGCGGGATCCACAACTCGGTCACCCGGATCCTGCTCAAGCCGACCCACCTGATCGGCGGCTACTCCCAGCAGGCCTACGCGTTCAACTATCTCGGCCCGACCGGGGTGCAGCGCGACATCGTCTCCACCGTCCGCCGCCGCTCGCAGGAGGTCACGTACTGATGCCAAGGCAGCGCCGCGTGATGGCCCAGGTGGGCATGGTGATGAACCTCGACAAGTGCATCGGCTGCCACACCTGCTCGGTCACCTGCAAGCAGGCCTGGACCAACCGGGCCGGCACCGAGTACGTGTGGTTCAACAACGTCGAGACCCGACCTGGGCTGGGCTACCCGCGCCGCTACGAGGACCAGGAGAAGTGGCGCGGCGGCTGGGTGCGCACCAGGTCCGGCGGGCTGAAGCTCCGCTCCGGCGGCCGGTTCGCCAAGCTGCTCAGCATCTTCGCCTCCCCCGTCCAGCCTGAACTGGGCGACTACTACGAGCCCTGGACCTACGACTATGCGAACCTGATCAGCGCCCCGCTCGGCGACGACTTCCCGGTGGCCCGGCCCAAGTCGCTGATCACCGGCGAGGACACCCAGATCACCTGGTCGGCGAACTGGGACGACTCCCTGGGTGGCGTGCACGCCACCGGCGAGACCGACCCGATCGTCGAGAAGCTGCGGGCCAGGGCCAACGAGCAGGTCAAGTTCGAGTACGAGAAGAGCTTCATGTTCTTCCTGCCCCGGATCTGCGAGCACTGCCTCAACCCGTCCTGCATGGCCTCCTGCCCTTCCGGGGCGATCTACAAGCGGGCTGAGGACGGCATCGTGCTGGTCGACCAGGACCGGTGCCGGGGGTGGCGCCAGTGCATCACCGGCTGCCCCTACAAGAAGATCTACTTCAACCACCGCTCCGGCAAGGCCGAGAAGTGCACGTTCTGCTACCCGCGCATCGAGGTGGGCCTGCCAACGGTCTGCTCGGAGACCTGCGTCGGTCGGCTGCGCTACCTCGGCATCGTCTTCTACGACCCGGACGCAGTCACCGCCGCCGCATCGGTGGCAGATGACAAGGACCTCTACGAGGCCCAGCTCGGCCTGCTGCTGGACCCGAACGACCCGCAGGTACTGGCCGACGCCCGCGCCGGCGGCATGCCGGAGGACTGGATAGCGGCCGCCCAACGCTCCCCGATCTATGCGCTGATCAAGCACTTCAGGGTGGCCCTGCCGCTGCACCCGGAGTACCGGACCATGCCGATGGTCTGGTACATCCCGCCGCTGTCCCCGGTGGTCGACCTGCTGAAGGAGCAGGGCCACGACGCCGAGGCGCCGGGGAACCTGTTCGGCGCCATCGACGCGCTGCGGATCCCGGTGGGCTACCTGGCGGAGCTGTTCACCGCCGGCGACGAGGACGTCGTCACCCTGGTGCTGCAGAAGCTGGCAGCGATGCGCTCCTACATGCGTGGCGTCACCCTCGGCCAGGGCCGGGACGCCGAGCTGGCAGCAGCCGTCGGGATGACCCCGGAGGCGCTGGAGCAGATGTACCGGCTGCTCGCGATCGCCAAGTACGACGACCGCTACGTCATCCCCACAGCGCACCGGGAGGAGGCACACAACCTGGAGGAGTTGGCGTGCTCACTCGACTTCGAGGGTGGCCCGGGCATGTACGAGTCCGGCCCGTTCGGTGAGGCCTCCGGGCGCCCCGTCCCGGTGGCGATCGAGACCTACACCGCGCTCAAGCAGCGTCAGCAGGCCGAGGAGGCAGCCTCCGCCGACCAGCTGCAGAACCGCTCCAACATGCTCAACTGGGACGCGAACGAGGACGCGAGATGAGCCGGCTGTTCCGCACCGACCCGGACCCCGGGGCCACCCCGGGCCACGGGCCCGACCAGGCAGTCATCCTCCAGGCCGCAGCGTTGCTGCTGGCATACCCGGAGCAGGAGTTGCTCGACCGGCTCGACCTGATCGAGGCCGCGCTCGCCGGCACCCGCGCGGCGGCGCTGTTCGCGCCGGTGCTCGACCACCTGCGCCGGAGTCCGGAGCTCGAGCCAGCCGGGACGCCGCACCTCCAGGCGCTGCAGTCGTTCCACGTGCAGGAGTTCGACCTGTCCCGCCGGCACGCCCTGCACCTGAGCTACTGGACCGACGGCGACACCCGGCGGCGCGGCGAGGTCCTTGCGGAGATCAAGGGCGTCTACCGCGATTCCGGCCTGGTCGTGGCCCTCGGGCGCGAACTCCCCGACCACCTGCCGGTGATGCTGGAGTTCGCCGTCGCCGATCCCGACCGCGGCCTGCCCCTGCTGCAGCGCTTCCGGCCGAGCCTCGAGCTGCTGCGGATCGGCCTCGCCGAGGACCACCTGCCGCACGCCGGGGTGCTCGCAGCGATCTGCGACAGCCTTCCGGGCACCTCCCCGAAGACCCGGCTCGAGGTGCAGGCCATGGTCGACATCGTGGCTCCCCTGGAACTCGTCGGCATCGGTTCACCCACCCTGGTCGAACTCGTCGAGACCGAGAGGCGCTGACATGGACCTGCTGCTCTGGGGCGTGCTGCCCTACCTGGTCGCCCTGGTCCTGATCGCGGGGCTGGTCTGGCGCTACCGCTACGACCAGTTCGGCTGGACCACTCGCTCCTCCCAGCTGTACGAGTCGCGCCTGCTCCGGATCGGTTCGCCGATGTTCCACTTCGGGCTCGCGGTGGTCCTGGCCGGGCACCTGATGGGCCTGCTGATTCCCAAGGCCTGGACCGACCTGGTGGTCGCCCAGGAGACCTACCACTGGGTGGCCCTGGTCGCCGGGACGCTGGCCGGCGTCGCCACCCTTGCCGGCATCGTCCTGCTGATCTTCCGGCGGCGCACCGTCGGCCCGGTGTTCATGGCAACCACCCGCAACGACAAGCTGATGTACGTGGTGCTGGTGGCTGTCATCGTGCTCGGCATGGTGGCCACCCTCACCGGCAGCCACACGCCCACCGGCGAGGAGCACAACTACCGCGAGACGGTGTCGATCTGGTTCCGGTCACTGCTGGTCTTCCAGCCCGACGTCGCAGCCATGGCCGCCAGCACTTGGCAGTTCAAGGTGCACATCCTGGTCGGGCTGGCGCTGTTCGCACTGGTGCCGTTCAGCCGGCTGGTGCACGCGTTCACCGTGCCACTGCACTACCTGTTCCGGCCCTACATCGTCTACCGCAGCCGCGACCAGCTGCCACCCGGACCTGCCCGCGGCCGCGTCCGCGGCTGGGACCCGATCGGCACCCGCGACCGCGACCGAGGGGACCAGTGAGTGTTGGCGCCCGACCGGTGCACCCGGCCGGGCGTCACCATGGCGACGAGCTGATCCCACCCGTCCACCCGACCGGCCCCGGAGCGAACCGGGTCCTGGTGATGTCGACGATCGACTTCACCGTGATGTTCGCGGTCTGGCTGATGTTCGGGGTGCTCGGCATCCAGATCCAGAAGGAATTGCTGATCTCCGATGTGGAACTGGCCTGGATCAGCGCCCTCGCGGTGTTGAACGGGTCGCTGTGGCGGCTGCCGGCAGGCATCCTCACCGACCGGATCGGCGGTCGCAAGGTGACCATCTTCATGCTCGCCGCCACCGCGGTCCCGGCCTACCTCGTGTCCACGGCGAACAGCTACGGCTGGCTGCTGGTGCTGGCCTTCCTCGTGGGCTTCGCCGGCAACCTGTTCAGCGTCGGGATCGCCTGGAACGCAGCCTGGTTCGGCAGGGACCGGCAGGGCTTCGCCCTCGGCCTGTTCGGTGCCGGCAATGTCGGTGCGTCGGTGACCAAGTTCATCGGCCCGCCGCTGATCGCAGGCACGGCAGGAGCAACCTTCGTCTTCGGGATCCAGGGCGGCTGGCGGCTGGTGCCGGTGATCTACGCCGTCCTGCTGGCAGTCCTGGCCGTGCTGACCTGGCTGATCGTCCCGCACCACGACCGCCTGGCCGGCCAGAGCAAGCCGGTCCGCGAGATGCTCGTCCCGCTGAACCACGTCCGGGTGTGGCGGTTCAGCCTTTACTACGTCGCCGTTTTCGGCGCCTACGTCGGGCTGTCGGCCTGGTTGCCCAAGTACTACGTGGACAACTTCGGAGTCGACCTCTACACGGCGGCGCTGCTGACGGCGATCTTCATCTTCCCCGCCTCGCTGCTGCGGCCGGTGGGCGGCTGGATCTCCGACCGGATCGGCGCCCGGAAGGTGATGTACGCCACCTTCGCCCTGATGCTGGTGACCACCGGCATCCTGATGATGCCGAACGGACACATCGTGGTCCTGCACCCCGACGGCAGCCAGTCCGAGCACCTGGCCTACCAGCTCAACGTGGTCTGGTTCACGATCCTGGTGTTCCTGCTGGGCTGCTCGATGGGGGTCGGGAAGGCCGCTGTCTACAAGCACATCCCCGAGTACTTCCCCGACAACGTCGGTTCGGTCGGCGGCCTGGTGGGCACACTCGGGGGCCTCGGGGGGTTCGTCCTGCCGCCGCTGTTCGCCTACACCAAGGTGTGGACCGGACTCCCGTCCAGCACCTTCCTCGTGCTGTTCATCCTCACCGCGATCTGCGCCGTCTGGATGCACCTAACCGTCGTCCGGATGCTGCACGACCGGGCGCCCGGCCTCGCCGACCACTTCGACACCGAACACATCTCCACCCTGACCGCAGGAGCACCCAGATGAGCAGCGCCGACGTCCCCGTCCGTTCCAAGGAGTGGTTGTCCTCGTGGGATCCGGAGAACGAGACCACCTGGGACTCGAGACTGGCCTGGCAGACCCTCTGGATCACCACCTTCACCCTCACCATGTGCTTCGTCGCCTGGTTCCTCCCCAGCGCCCTCGTGCCGAAGCTGAACGCCATCGGCTACTCCTGGACCAAGGAGCAGCTGTACTGGCTGGCCGCCATCCCCGGGCTGTCCGGCGGACTGATGCGCCTGGTCTGGATGGTGCTGCCGCCGCTCCTGGGTACCCGCAAGATGGTCACCCTGACGACGCTGCTGCTGATCTTCCCCATCCTCGGCTGGGGCGTGCGGGTGCAGAGCCCGACCGCCCCCTACTGGGAACTGCTCACCCTCGCCTTCATGGCCGGAATCGGTGGCGGCGCGTTCTCGGGCTTCATGCCGTCGACGTCCTACTTCTTCCCGCGCCGGCTGCAGGGCACGGCGCTCGGGTTGCAGGCCGGGATCGGCAACTTCGGGGTCTCGCTGGTCCAGCTGCTCACTCCGTGGCTGGTCGGCTTCGGAATGCTGGGGTTCCTCGGCGTCTCCCAGCAGATGAAGGTGCCCGGCAAGCCGGACGTGACCGTCTGGTACCAGAACGCCGCCTTTTTCTACATCCCGTTCATCATCGTCGGCGTGATCCTGGCCTGGACGATGCTGAGGTCGGTGCCGATCAAGGCCAACATCAGGCAGCAGTTCGACATCTTCGCCAACCAGGACACCTGGTGGATGACCGTGCTGTACATCATGACCTTCGGCACCTTCTCCGGCCTTTCCGCGCAGTTCGGCCTGCTGATGAGCAACCTGTACGGGGCCGGCAACCCTGCGATCGTGCAGGGCACCGGATCCACGGCCCAAGTGCTGGTGGCCGGCTATGCCCTGCCCGACCCGGTCGCCTTCGTCTTCCTCGGCCCGCTGATCGGCGCCGGCGCCCGGGTGCTGTTCTCACCGCTGACCGACCGGATGGGTGGTGCGCGGTGGACGTTGGTCTCTGGCCTCGGACTGATCGCCAGCATCGCCTGGACGATCCCGGCGCTGACCCCGGACACCTCCAGCGCTGCGGCCCTGCAGGGCGGTTTCAACCAATTCCTGTGGGGGATGCTGGCCATCTTCCTGTTCGCCGGCATCGGCAACGCCTCCACCTTCAAGCAGATGCCGATGATCTTCGAACGCCGGCAGGCCGGCGGGGTGATCGGCTGGACGAGCGCGATCGCAGCGTTCGGGCCGTTCCTGTTCGGGGTGGGCCTCACGATCATGCCGGCGACCACGTTCTACTGGATCGGGGTCGCCTGGGCCGCGCTGTCGGTGGCGATCACCTGGTGGCGCTACGCCCGGCCGGGCGCACCGAAGAGGTCCTGAGGACGGCTTCCCCCTCCCCAATCGCACAAGCTGTGAGTTGGGCGCCGAGGTCGGCGCCCAACTCACAGCTTGTGCGTTTGGTGGGTCAGTGGTGACCGGCGCCGTCCAGTTGGGCGACGATGTGGGCCAGCAGCGGGCCGACCACATCGATCGCGTCCCGCACGCCGCCACGGGAGCCGGGTGCTGCGAGTACGAACACCGAAGGAGCGCCGAGGATGACGCCGGCGATCTCACGTGAAACCAGCGCTGACGCCACCGTGGCGGCACCGCGCCTGCGGATCTCCTCGGCGATGCCGGGCAGCTGGTAGGCCAGCAGCGGTGCCACAGCTTCGATGGTGACGTCGGCTGGGCCGATGCCGGTTCCCCCCGAGGTCATCACCAGCCGCGACCCGGCAGCCCGGGCGGCCTCGACGGCCATCCGGATCGCCCCGACGTCATCCGGCACTACCACCAGGTCGGTGTGGATGTCGTGGCGTCCGAGCAGTTCGACGGCGAGCAGGCCGGCGCGGTTCCCGTCCATGCCGGAGTGGATCTCGTCGGAGACGGTGATCACGGTGGCCCGGATCGTCTGGTCAGCTCCCATCCCCGCAGGCTATCCCCAGCCTCAGCCGGTGACCCGGACGTAGCCGTGCGCGCCCCGCTCCGCGTCCACCATCGAATGGCTGACGAGCGGGTAGCGACCCGGTTCCGGGAAGACGGTCTCGACGAAGCCGCCCTCCGCCGCCTGCAGGCCAAGCACCTGGGCGCCGCCGGAGGTGCCGCCGAGGCCGTCGCGACCTTCGCGCAGCAGGTAGCCGCCCTCGCGGTACACGGTGTCGAACTGGGCGCCGACGATGTGGAAGCTGCTCGGCCGGTTCGGGCCGGCGTCGACCACCCAGAACCGGATCCGCTCCCCTGCCCGGGCCGTGAGCGGCGAGCGGTCATAGCCGTTGGCCAGCCCGTTGAAGACCACGTGGTCGGGCTGCTCGGCGCTGACCGCATCGGCGTCCACCTCAGCAGCGGACGCTGCGTCGGCCGCCCGGGACTGCAGGTAGACCTCCGACTGGACCAGCACGAACTCGCGGTCGGCCTTGGCCAGGCCGTCGGGCTCGATGATCACCGCGCCGTGCATGCCGGCGGCGATGTGCGCGCTCATCGGCATCGTCGAGCAGTGGTAGAGCCACACCCCGGCCCGGGTGGCGGTGAACCGGTAGGTCAGGCGCTCCCCCGGCTCGATGGTTCGCATCGGACGGTCAGGGGCCAGCGAACCGGCGTGGAAGTCGATGGAGTGGCCCATCGAGCCGTCGTTGACCAGCGTGATCTCGAACACGTCTCCGACGCGGCCGTGCAGGGTGGGTCCGGGAGTCGTGCCGTTGTAGGTCCACCGTCGCTGCCAGACGCCGGGGGCGACCTCGAGGCTGACCTCGCGGGCTGTGAGCGTCAGCTTGTGCACCCGACCGGGGTCCAGCGCCGGCAGCACCGGGTCGACGAGGGAGGCCGGCGGCGCGTCGGTGGGTGGCTCTCCTGCCCCGGGATCGTGGCCGTGGCCTCCTGTCGTCGAGGAGGCGGTCGGGGCGTCGCCTGCCGCCGGTTCCGCCGCGTCGTCCACGATGACGTCGAACACCATGCCCATCTGCCGGTGGCCGACCACGGAGCACCAACCCTGAACGGACCCGCTGACCACACCGGCGTCCAGCTCCACCGAGGCGCCGGGCGCGACGCGTCCGCTGCCGGCCTGGCCGATCACGAGGTCGTGGGTGGTGGTGTCGGTGTTGGTCAGCCGCACCACGAGCCGGTCTCCCCGGCGCACGTGCACCTGGGCAGGGACGAAACGCATCGCGGCTGCCGCGACCTCGATGCGCACCACTCGGCCCGAGGCCGGGGCGCTCGCCGTCGGAGTTGCGCCGGAAGCTGCGGCTGCCGGGTCGATGCCGATCCCAACGACGAGGGCTGTGGCCACCGCTGTGCAGCCGGCGATCAGCTGGGCAGCTCCGAACACTGGGGCGGGCTCCGCGCCGCCCTCGACCGGCGGGTCGTCACCGCCGGCCCGCCGGGACCTCATACTGGCCCGCAACCCGCCGGCCATCAGCGGCAGGAAGGCCGCTGCTGCAGCCAGTGCCAGCACCGAGCCGGTCACCCGCACCCAACTCGGGGTCGGCGACAGCCACAGCAGCAGGCCGCCGTTGATCGCCACCAGCCGGAACCCGGGCAGCCGGTTGAACCAGGCCTGCGCGGCGCGCACCGCAGCCGGCCCGCCGCCCAGCACGGAAGGCAGCAGGTAGGAGAGCGCGCCGGTGAGCACCTGTAACCCGAAGCCGGCGGCGAGGGCTGCTGCCGGCCCGCCGAAGCCGACCTTCACCGCAGCCCAGTCCGTGGCGCCGACGAGGAGCCAGCCGGCCCAGCCGAGCCCGACGAACAGCCACAGCAGGGAAACCGCGACCGAGACGGTCGAGAAGTCGTGCGGCGGACGCACCCGAGCCGGTTCCCACAGGCCGCGGCCCAAGAGGGCGAACGCAGCGAGATAGCCGACAAGTCCGAGCGCAGCCAGCCAGGTGAACCCGAGCAGCGCCCCGGCGACGCAGGTGGTGATCGCGGCACCGAACAACGGGAGCGCCCGGCGGGTCCACAGCTCGGCGCGGGTGTCCATCCGGGTGCGCAGCATGGTGGGCCAGAGGGTTAGCAGGGTGCCGGCCACGGTGAGCCCGACCCAGCCGAGCAGGTTGGCAAGGGCGTGCGCCACCAGCAGCCGGGCGTGCCACCGGTCGTCCCAGCCCCAGGCGAGGGTGACGCCGAGACCGATCCCGAACAGCAGAGCAGCCGCCGCGCCGAGGTAGTAGTGCACGCTCACCCGGAAGCGGGCGGGCAGGGCGCGGCGAAGCATCCGCCACAGGGTCCGCCCGTGCCACGCCACGGCGATCGCGACCAGGGTCGCGCCGGCCACCGTCACCGGCCACCAGGTGGTCGGCACCCCGACCAGCACGGTTGCCGCGCCGGCGGCGAGCAGGCCGAGCCGGATGGACTGGCTGCGCAGGTCACGCTCGGCGGTCGGGAAGCGGAGCAGGGTCTGGGCGAAGTGGAAGCTCCACACCATGATCGCGTGGCTGACGGCTCCGAGCAGGACCAGGTGCAGCAGCAGCCAGGCGGCGTCCGGTAGCCAGCGGTGGGCGATTGCCACACCTACGGCAGCCACCAGCCAGCCGACCAGAGGCAGGTCGCGGAGCGGCGAGGTGCCGCGAGCCAGCGGGCTACTCACGGGTGCGCTGGAGCATGGCCGTGGTCGTGCGGCCCGTGGCTGTGCGGGGTTGAGTCGTGGACCTCTGTCCACTGCTCACCGTTCAGGGCGATGGCAGCGGCCGGGAAGAGGCCGTTGTCCTCCTTGTCGATGTGGTCGCGCAGGGCGTCCTCGAACCGGGCCATGGCGAGCTCGTCGCCGGGCCTGACCGCTGCGAGGTGGCTGTCCAGCGTCTGGTGCTCGCCGCACAGGCCGGCGATGTGCTCGGTGAAGCCCTCGTCCCTGCCGAGGACGCGGAACAGCCCGCCCTCCTCGGCTGCGGTGTGGGGCCGGAGCAGCGCAGACACGGCCAGGCTCGCAGACCTGACGGCCTCCGGATCGGCCGAGCGCACCGCCGAGCGCAGCGCGCCGGTCGCGTTGATGATCTCGACGTGCTCGGCCATGAACCGGCCGATGACCTCGATGGACTCACAACCGCAGTAGCTGCACAAACCGGGCTCCTTTATTACATCTCGATATGTAGAAAATACCCTATGCTGGGCCGGTGAGCACAAGCGCGCCCCCACTCGGACCGCGACCGGCCCGCACGGACCGGCCGGGCGCCGCTGCGCTGCGGGTGCTGCGGGCGCTGGTGTCTGCCGACCGGCCGGCCACGATCGCTGCCCTGTCAGCCGAGCTCGGCGGCCACCCGAACACCGTGCGCCACCAGCTCGAGCACCTGGTCGAGACCGGGTTCGCCGAACAGTCCAAGCTGCCCGGCGCCGGACGCGGCAGACCGGCCAGCGCGTTCACCCCGACGATCGCCGGCCGGCAGGTCGCGGTCGAGGACGACGACCGCGACGACCAGCGCGGCCTGCTGACTGCGGTGGCCACCCAGCTGGGACAGGCCCCCGACCCGCGCCGGGCAGCCCTCGAACTGGGTCACGCCTGGGGCAGCAACCTCGGCGATCCGCCCGGCGGGCTGCTCGGGGTGCTGGCCAGGCAGGGGTTCACCCCTCGGCCCACCCCGGAAGGGATCCTGCTGCAGACCTGCCCGCTGCTCGAGGTGGCCAGGCGCAACCCCGAAGTCGTCTGCAGCATCCACCAGGGGCTGATCGATGCCACCAGTGCTTCGCCTGCAGAGCTGGTGCCCTTCGCGACCCCCGGGGCCTGCCTGATCCGGGTCTGAGGTCCGGCAGGACTCATCGGCGCTCGGGCGCACACCCCGGCCGGCCCACCCTGGCCGGTGCAGCGCGTGCGGCTCGGTTCAGGCGACGGTGACCTGGACCACGTGGTAGCCCGTCGCTCCGTCCGGCAGGACGCCCTGCACCTGAGCCACCTGCGGCAGCCCGGAGG
>JADLEH010000451.1 GCA_020846255.1 Propionibacteriaceae bacterium | reverse complement strand
CGGAGAGGAAGATCAGGGTCGGCCACAGCTTCACCCGGTACGAGCGGCCCAGTGGACGGCCCTTGCCGTCCTCGACCAGGATGCGGCGCACTTCCCCGGCGCTTTCCAGGACGGGCTCGATCACCTTCTCGGCCGCACGGCAGTAGCCGCACCAGTCCGTTCCGAACTGCAACACCGTTGCCCCGGGCAGCGCATCGGCCTGCTCACGGGTGATGGTCTCGGGGAGGTACGCAGGTGACATGCGGGCAAGGGTAGCCCGGGTGCGAAGCCGCAGCCGGGTGCTGCGGACGGCGGCGTCGATTGGGGCCAGCAGCTGGCGCGGCGTCACGACCCCGGGACGGACGGAAGGCCCCGGCCGGACCGAGGCCCCCCTTGCCTCGGCAGGCGGGTCACGGAGTCGCGGCCCCCACCGAGATGACCGGCCCGCCGTTGCTGGAGTCCACGCCCACCACGTCGCCGGCCCGCAGCTGCCGGCCGCGCCTGGTCTCGACCTCACCGTTGACGGTGACGATCCCGTCCGCCAGCAGTGCCTTGGCCTCAGCCCCGGCGCCGATCACGCTCGCGAGCTTCAACAGCTGGCCAAGGCGGATGGTCTCTTCGCTGATCTGGATCTCCATACCGCCATTCTTCCCCGGTGCCGTACCCGCTTGCATCGGCTGACTGCCCTGGTCAGGAGGCGGGAAGTGGGGTGCGCGGAACTCAAAAGAGATCTGGTGGGCCTAACTGGACTTGAACCAGTCAATGCCGCTCGTTGAACTTACCTCTGACAAGGGGCGACGGGCGGCTCCACCTTACTGTTTCCGTGGCCGTGCAACGTACGTGCATTATCGCCACGTGAGATCCAGCCTCACCCCGTCGGGTCGGGGAGCCGGTAGTAGGCCGCTCGGCGGCTGCCGACCAGCTCAAGGGTGCCTTTTTCCGTCATTCGCTTGAGAAGGCGTCGCGCCTCGTCCGACGAGAGCTGGCACAAGTTCGCGGCTTGCGACCTGGTGATCCTGCCGTAGGTTCTGACGTACTCGGCGACCATGTGCTCTTGTTGCAGCGGGTCCATCGCCCTGACGCGAACGTAGGCATTCCGGTCTTGGGCCAAGTCGTAGAAGCGCGCGGTGGGGTGGAAGCGTCGGTTCCGACCGTTTCCTCGGGCCTCCAGGACGCCCGCCTCAACGAGCCGTGCCGTCGCCACCCTGATCACCGCCGAGGACATGTGCAGGGACTCGGAGAGTTCAGCGTTCGTGGCTGAGCCACCTGCCTTGACGTCGTGGACGATCCGGAGATCCTCGAGTCCGAGGGGGCGCTGTCGATCGTTCTCGAAGGTGAGCAGGAATCTGACCAGGTCGAGGTCGGACGAGCCCAACGGAATCGACACTGAAACCATCGCCGAAGTCGAACCGGAGTAATCCGGAGCATCCCGGCCCGCCCTGAGCTGGGACTCGAACATCTCGTTGACTCCCTTGCCCTTGCGGTCCACGATGCCGGCCCGCTGGAAGGCGTCGGCAAGGATGGGGCTGCGCGGGCGGCTTTGATCGAGGATGTTGTCGATCGTGACGCCGGGTGGGAAGCCACCGGGATTGCTCACGGTGAAGTGCGTATCGGTCATCCTCACACTGGTGGGTCCGAGTTCGGAGTAGTCCCGGTGCACCAGAGCGTTGGCGATAGCCTCACGCCGCGTCGTCTCTGGCACCAGATCAAGATCGATTCTCAACAGCCCGGCCATCAGTTCGGTCGTGCTGTTACGAACCTCCATCAGGCGCTCCAGCTCCTCCGCGACCTGGAAGAGCGGCCCCTGCATGCGCACGCTTGCCGCCAAGCCTCCCTTGCGAAGATCCTGGAACAGGAACTCGGCCGTTGGGACCCATCGCCGAATTGCGTCTTGGGTCCCGAAGAGAAGGACTGCGCCAAGGGTCAGCTGGTCTGGATGAGGCGATAGCCCCAAAGCCTTGAGGATGTCTAGGTCCGAGAGCCGCGACAGGCCTTCCTGGCCCGGCGATCGCGAACAGAGACGTCTGAATCGCTCGAACTCGGCAGGGTCAAGATCCACGAAGGCCGCGCCACGTGCCGTTGCCCCGGCATAGTCGATGCCGCGAGTTACGAAGCCCATGCTGACGATCTCGTGGGGGGTCATCGGCACACACTGCGGGCGTCCGTCGCTGCCGACAGCTCGCTTCACGTACAGGCCGCTCTTGGTTGCGATGGGGCCGGGGTCCGCGGCCGGCACATCAACGACAATCACCTGCTTGTCGTCATCATCCACTAATGACACCTCAACGCCATGGGCCGGCTCGGTGAGGTTCTGGATCATCGCAGCGAGTCGGTGCGGGTCAGTGATTGAGCCATGCCGGGGCCTTGCGCCCGTGACGGTTCCGTCGTCCTCAACGCCCAAGAGCAGCACGCCTCCGGAGCCGTTCGCCAAGCACACCACGGCCTCAGTCAGATCCCTGTCGTTAATCGAACCGCGCTTGAACTCCAGTTCGAACGACTCCCCTTGAGCGACAGCCGCGGCGAGGTCGAAGTCCATATGCGGCACTCTATGCATAGTTTTGAGTGTGTCAAGCGCTATGCGGCCTGAGATCATAGTTTTTGGGTGTCTTGGGTTGCGCAGTCACTGATAGAGCCCCAACTCCGCAGCCTTCGCCGTTAACTCATCGAGAGTTTCGCGTCGCTGAACTCGCATGCGCATCTGGTAGTCCAGCACCTCCTCCAGCCGCACCCGTCGGTGTCGACCCGCCGCGGGCCGCTCGAAGGAGATCTCGCCCAGGTCGAGCAACTTGACCAGGGTTGGCCGGCTGATCCCGAGGCAGTTCGCCGCCTCCTGTGTCGTGAGCCTCTGGTTGAGAGGGGCAATCGTGACTGCCTTGCCCGCACCCATCGACGCGACGACCGTCACCAGCACCCTGTACGCCTCCATCGGAAGCGGGAAAGTCTGGCCGTCCGGGCCCAGCAATGCCGTTGGCCGGCCGACCTGGTCAAGAAAGCGCGAGAGATCCAGCAGCGCCTCCGTGTCGTCCGGAGGCACGACGGTCATGGACTCGCTCGCCTGGCTGCTCACGTCCCCAACCCTAGACGAAATCGAAATATCCGAAAGCAGGCTGACCCGTGGAAGCTGGCCGTCGCCGTCTTCCGAACCCAACACCCCACCACCATCAGCTTGCCCCGATCCAACGACCCCCGCCATTCCCACCGCCAACCGCACTCCGCATCTCCGCCACCTGCCGCATCTCCGCCACCTGCCGCAGTCACGCAGCACGACCATCCATCTCGGAACACACCTACTGCACCAAGGAACTGCTCGAAACTGCTTGTCGAAGGTCGGATTTGCACGCATCGGCCGGGAACTGCCAGGACTCGTGGACGTCGCCGCCGGGCGTGTCCGGTGCGATGCTTGCAGGCCCGGTTGCCGGCCTTTCCACGTCGGCCAACCGGGTCACTAGTGCGCTCCCCAAGCCACCCCGGCGGAGACTCATCGCACCTCGAGCGGCGCAGCCATCGTGATACCGGGTTGGTATCATTGGCTCATGGCGATGACCTTGCGACTGACCCCTGACGACGAACAAGCCCTCGCCCTGCTGGCTGACGCTGACGGCGTGAGCAAGCAGGAAGCCACCGTCCGTGCCATCCACGAGGCCGCGTCGCGTCGACTTCGGCAAGACAAGATCCGCACCCTCTCTGCCGGGGCGCGCGAGCGGTACGCCGACCTACTGGACCGCCTGGGCAAGTGATCGAGTACCTCACGCTCGAGGACATCCTCGCGCTGATCGACGACCTCAAGGTCGGTCCGATCCGGGACGTCGGTCTGCTCGATTCTGCCGTGCACCGACCGCAGGCCACGGTGTTCGGTGCAGACGCCTACCCCGAGATCGACCAGAAGGCAGCTGTGCTGTTGGAGTCACTGGTCCGCAACCACGCCCTGATCGATGGCAACAAGCGCATCGGCTGGCTAGCGGCCGTCGTCTTCTACGGGCTGAACGACATCGAGCTTGAAGCTCCCGACGACGACGCATATGACCTGGTCGTCGCCATCGCCAGTGGTGGCATCACGTACGAGCACGCAGCCGCGCAACTGTCTGGATGGCACTGACGCTCCGTACCAGAAGAGACATGCTGCAGCCACGCTCAAGCACGCAGCGCGCGTTTCGTGTGGCACCCCCAGCAGACGGTGCCAGCTCCCGCCGATTTGCCTTCCGGGGTAACCCCAGCTTCCGTCCTTCTGGAAGCACACGCGGTCACAAGGCGACGCCGGGTGACGCCGCCATGCAACCCGCCGACAATCAGGCCGTGGTTCTGTCTAGGCGGTGTACCGGCGGACCTGGGAATCCGACGTCGCCTGGTACCGCTCCTGGGCCCACCGCTTGAACTCGCTAACCAGGTTTGACCGGTCATTGCCATAAGCGGCTTCGACGATACGGATGATGGTCTCGTAGCTCCTCTTGAGAGATGCGTCCTCGCGAAGGCGGTCTTTCGGCGTCTTGAGGAGCTTGCCGTCCCTGCTCCGCACAGCGCGATCGAGCTGGACATGCGAAAGCAGGGCCGTGTCGTAGAAGCGCGTGGCATTCAACGTCAAGTTGTGTCGAGTCCAAGGCTTCGGAACGAGCAGGAGGGGGTGTCCGTCGACCGTGGGCAGATCCACGAGCTTGTCGGTCCAGTTCGCGGCGAGTGGATCCCATACCTGCCGCAGTACTCGCCGGATGCCGGTCCTTCCGGCCAACTCGGGGAAGAGATTCACCATCTCGCCGGTGAAGTCCACCAGAGGTTCGAAGATCACCCTCGTCGTGAGATCCGAGGTGATGTCGTTGCCCACGCCCGGAACGAAAAGCGGCAGGTCTTCGACCTGCTTGAACACACCGACCCGGACGAGCGCCTCGGCGTCGCCAGTGAGGACGTCCCAGATATCCGAACCGACGCCATCTGCACCGCCGTGACCATCGAACCCGAACTTCGACATGCCGAGTCGAGTCTCACGGGGCTCCTCGAATCGCTGCAGAAGCCGCTGGCCCTTGCGCCGCTGAGCCGGCCGCGAGGAGATCACGCTGCGGGTGATCTCGTCGAAGAACGTCTCGGTACAGAAGTTCGCCGCCGCGGCCCAGGTGGCCGGGCCCAGCCCCTGCCGGACAGCAAAGGGGTCGACGAACAGCCTGTTGTCGTCGTAGACGTTGACGTCCAAGAAGGGGACGTCCTTGGTAATGCCGTAGTACTGCGTGACAGTCGTCATGACCGCTCCTCAGGTTGAAGGACGAGGCCCGCGGTCGTACGCTGTTGACGCCAATCGGTTGCGAAGCGACCACCTGAGACGGGCGTGCATACACGCCCGTCTCAAGTCGTTCTGGGCTTCTTTAGTTGTGTGCCGGCCGCTCCACCTCAGCGCGTACGCTGAGTTGCAAACTTCCAACTTCAGTGTACAGCAAGATTGCCCCGATCCAACTATGGCCGGTGTTCTGTTGTAAGTTAGGCCCATGAGGCCCTCCGACTTTGAAAGTTCAACCTTCGGCAGCGTCGAGTACGACGTGGCGAGAGGTCTTCACTGGTTCGACCCCGCCCCCCTCCCGCGGTCCGTCATCCTTGAGGAAGAGACGCTCATGGCGCTCTCCAGAGCCGACGCCGCGGTCGGGCGTCTCGACGGCATAGCTCAACTGCTCACGAACCCCAGCTTGATCGCCGCCCCCTACGCCGCTAGAGAGGCAGTGGCAAGCTCAAGAATCGAGGGTACGCATGCCACGCTCTCGGAGGTCTATGAGACCGAGGCGGGGAAGGCTCGCGCATATGTTGAGGAAGTCAAAGTAATCCGCGCGTACACCAAGGCTCTCGAAATCGGACTGGCCAGCGTCTCGGATCACCGGCTCGACCTGAGGACTCTCGCCCATGTACACCGGGCGCTGATGGACGGTGAGCCCCACGCGGGCCGAGCGGGCCAGTGGCGTGACCAGCCTGTTTGGGTGGGAGCGCCCACCGGGGGTCCCGAGACCGCCACATTCGTGCCGCCACTTGAATCCAGGCTGCCAGGCCTTCTAGAAGACTGGTCCGAGTGGCATGCTCAGCCACCTCGACTGCCACTTCTAGTGCGAGTTGCCCTCCTCCATTACCAGTTCCTTACGATTCACCCCTTCTTCGACGGAAACGGTCGGGTTGGACGCATGCTCATCCAGATGATCCTCGAGGAGGAGCATGCGCTGTCGGCACCACTCCTGTATGTGAGCGCGTACTTCGCCAAGAACCGACGCGAGTACTACGACCGGTTACAAGCGGTACGCCAACACGGAGAGATTCAGCAGTGGTTGCAGTTCTTCCTGACCGCCGTCTTCGTTCAAGCCAATGATGGCGTTGAACGGGCCCGCGGCCTACTGGACCTCCGTGAGGAATACCGGTCAGAGCTCTCTGGGACGCGGAGCCGAGCGGCCGAGGTTGTCGACCTCCTGTTCACTAACCCGGTCGTGTCTGCGGGACGAGTTCAGCGTGCTCTCGGAATGACCAATCAAGGCTCCCTCAACTTGTTGCGCAGCCTCGAGCAGCGAGAGATCCTTGCCCAACTTCCTCCATCTGGACGCGGTGGCACGCGGTTCTGGTACGCGCCAAAGATCCTGGGTATGTTTGACGACGAAACCGAAGCCGACTCGTAGGCTGGGACGATCCCAGACGCCAGTCGTCTTGCGGGCGTTGGCGTCAGTCCCGACTGGGCCGCGGGCTAACCATCCGGCTAGGCAAACGTCAGTCTTGGACGCTCGTCGCTCCCTGCCTCCATCACCTGATCGGTAACCTCAGCAGCGAGACGCGCCTGCGCGAAGACCTCCGCTACGTTGACCCCGCTATCTAGAAGCATCCTGCGAGCTAGCCCCAACAGCTGGGGGGATTCCGCAGCGCCTAGGGCTCCCGGCTCGGGGTGGCCCCATGTTGAGAGTTGTTGATTAGCCCTGCGGTAGGACGCGTCGGACAGACGACCCAGGGCGTGTGCTCTGAACACCAACGCTCGAAGGCTCACGCCCCAGTGCTTCTTCAAGGCATGGAACTTTGGCCAATCAATCCTGTGGGGAAGTTGATTTAGGATCTCTTCTCTGGGCATCAGGAATTCCGATGCGAATGCGTTTGCTTGCTGTTCCACGAGCTTCGAGCCGGGTTCGGAATCCGGATGCAGCACCAAGTGCCCCAACTCGTGCGCCGCATCGAACCTACTGCGAGCCTTGTCTTCCTTCGCTGCGCTGAGGAAGACAAGGGGGCGGTCACCCGAGGAGGTCGAGAAGGCATCGACCCGACGGTCCGTGCCCTCAGGAAGTCGGAGGACTACCACACCATGTGCCTCGAGAAGCTGAATGACGGATGGGACCGGTCCTGGATCCAGATTCCATTCTCTTCGGACTACAGAAGCGGCCTCCGCTGCAAGCTCGACTGTGACCTCGGCTGGAAACTGGAGTTCGGGAACCTCGATCTCTGGGAGGTCGACGTACTGGCTCAAGAGATCCACCAGTTGCAGGCAGAGCTCCCCGTAGGCGAGCGCCTGCTCGCGGGCCTTTGCTGTAGTCGATCGCAGCGACCGAAAATGCGCACCGTCGGCGGGAAGGGAAGCCATCGGTCGCCCGGCACCGAAAAAGTCGCGCGGCATTCCCAGGGCAAGGCATACTTTTGCCATGGTTGCTTGATTCGGCCTCACCCCCTTCTCGAACTGAGCCACGGCCGTCGGAGTGAGGTCGAGGGCGCGTGCGAGTTCAGCTTTGGTCAGTCCGCGAAGTCGTCGAGCGACGTTGAGTCTGGTGCCGTCGAAGTCAGTCGAGGCTGCAGGCGACCGCGGCCAACTACTCACGATCGATCGCCCATGGCGCCCACGCCACGTGGCTTGAGACGTAGCGAAGGCGTCACGGGTTCGCGCTCGTCGTAGCTGGGCCCGGCGGGCACCAGCGGCTGGGATCCGACAACGTACTCCCCAGTTTCGTCCCGCCATAGACGTGTCGTGGCGGCAAAGGGGGAGGCGCCGAGGACCGGCACCGTCAACCAGCCGGCGGTGAGTCCAGAGGTGATCTCCCCGCCCCAAACAAACAAGAAGCTGTCGACGGGGTGCTCGTCAAGGCGATATCGAAAGAGCTCGTCCTGGTCCTCGGCTGAAGAAATCAAACCGCCAAGTGACTTGCTGTTGCGCCTTGCGATGCTCGATCGGGTCTGGGTCTCCGTCTCCCAGGAGGCGAACTGCTCCCAATCAGGCTGGAGCGCCGCATCCATCGGAGCCTTCATGACCCAGAACTGGTGGGAGCTGCCGAGTTCCACTCGCATCGAACCCTGCGGACGAGTCACTCGCAGACCATCGATGCCCCATCGAACTGATTCGAGTGGATGACCCACGATTCGTCGTTCGATACGCGCTGACAGGTTCTCGTAACAGACGAAGCCCAACGTCCTAGCACTGTCACCGAGCTCTTCGGGTTCATGTCGGCTCAAGTTGGTTGTCCAGACGTCTCGAACGACGTCACGCATCCCTTGGGTCAACCCGCTAGCTGCCCACAACTCTGCCGCGGCGTCTAGAGCCTCTGCGGCGCGCTCTCTTGGTGCCATCACGTTCTAGATTGAAGCAGAGCCGCGCTAATGTGTGTCGCCGACACGCTGGCAGGTTGCGCCGAATTAGCGCCAAACTGAAGTGAGACCGCCTAGACGAGACCTCTTCGCTCGTCAGCTGCTGGAAGGCCAGGTGAGCGAGGCATTAGATCCCGTTAACCGAGGTTGCTGACTCGGAGGCATCTTCGAAACCTCAGAAACGACCTTGTCTACGCGGGCCTTGAGCCACCCACTGCCGTAGAGCTCCCCGCCGTTCCGCTGACTTGCCATGTTGTGAGTCACTTTGCATCCTCTCGCCGGCGCCGATCTCTTTCTATCACTCGATGCTGACACACGAGCGGCGACGCACCAACTGGTGCGCCTAGGGGTGGACGTACCTGAGTCATGACTCTGGCGTACCGGCTTCGTCCTCGTCAGAGAGGCTGGTGGCTCCTTGCTGGAGGAACGCAACCGCCGCCCGTTCGTGCGAAGGGATCGAATCTGAGATCTCGTCCTCCGCGACAATGAGGTGCTTTTCAGTCCACTGGACGTAGGACCCCTCAACGTCCCTGTCTCTGTGCGACATCTCGAAGACTCGTGGGAACATCCTGGGACTCACGCCGACGAACGGCTGAATGGGGATCGTGCCAGGCCGGCCGTCCTCGTCCAAGATGCCCTCGTACAGCTCACCAGCCCTCGACTTCGGGTACGGGTCGATGAAGCAGATTCGAGCGATGCCAGCAGCAATGATGAGGCGCGCGCACTCATGACACGGATACGTCGTTGTGAAGAGAGTGCACCCCCGAACCGCGCGACCGTTCCGCGCTGCAGTCATCAGCGCCGCCATCTCTGCGTGCACAATTCGGCCGAACTCGATGAGATCAGCGATCTCGCTATGTGCAAGTGGGCCGCGCCCATCAAGTGCCTCGGTGGCCAGTTGTCGTGGTGTGAGACCGGATTTTCCCGGCGCGAGCCATTCTGCCTCGGCGAGCGCGGCTAGAAGACTCTCCGCTGCGCCGAACTTCCCTCGATCATTCGCGTCGTGGCCCAGTTGAAAATCGCGGCTGTCGTCCGGATCGTCCGGCCAGTATTGACCGCCACCGGGCCTCGGGACGTCATTGCAGCCCAACGCGACGATCTCGCCGTCAGAGTCCGTGATCGCGGCACCCACCTGCCGGCCAGCCGCGGAAGACCGGAACTTAGCAGCCCAGGCGCCAAACATGCCTTGTTCGTCCTTGGTTGGCGTCCCGTAGGGCTCCCCTAATAGGAGGTCTACGAGCCGGTCAGCTACCTTCGCGTCCTTTAGCGTCGACACAGCGATGAAGGCGTCGGCGAGCTTGTAGGCATCTCTCGTTCGTTGCCCGTAGCTGGACAGCTCGTCTTTCTCATCCCTTTCAAGCAGCCGAAGCGCGACTTGTTTTGCCTCCGACTTCTTAATCTCCTGGGCGAGTTCGCGTACCAGCTGCTTACGTCGCTTCTCCTTCGAAGCGCCGACGCCAACGACTATCAGCCTCTGCCCATAGACCTCCCGCAGCACTTTCACCTCGCCCGGCGTCTTCAGGCTCCGCATCAGGGTAACCGTCCGGGTCCGATGTCGATCTTCCGACCCGGTCTCCGCCTCGCGAGCGGCAGCGATGGCTTGGGCCGCCATGTAGCCGCAGGCGGCGTCAGAACTGTAGAGCTTTCGAAATCGATCTCCCTTGTTCATCAACCGCTCGGTTCGGGTCAGCGCTTCTTCACCGTCCAAGTCTGGCAAGGCTGAATCAAGCAAATGGCTGATTCGGAGTCGGGCGACCGTAAAGCCGTTGCGCACGAACGCGGCGTCTATGGCCGAAAGTGTGTCCTCGATCGGGCAGCCCAGGGGTGACACCACGGCGACGACGATCTCGCGATCATCCCTCTTGGAAGAATCCCGCACGATGAACCCCGTTGCTGTAGAAGTGATCTTTCATCCGGCTGATGAAGCTCATTGTGATGTACTGACGAACAAGTCGGTGGTGCCTCGCCGCAATCTCGTTGTTCGGCTGTTGATCAGGAGACGTTTCCTGCCAGCCATTTGGACCTGAGCTCAACCCATGCGATTCACGTGAAGCCGCGCGATGCTGCTGCCGCCACGAGTTCGGACAGTTGAGCGGCGATCCGCTTGTCCGAGCCTTGCGCCGCATGCTGGTATGCCAAAGCCGCCGAGACAGTCGAGTGCCCAAGCCTCTGCATCAACTCGGCCAATGTGGCGCCCGATGCAGCCGCCAAAGTGGCACCGGTGTGCCTGAGGTCGTGGAAACGCAGGTCGGGTCGCCCAGCGGCCTCCCTGGCCTTCCTGAAGTAGGCGTGGTGGAAGGTTGGCGCCCGATACTGCTCGCCGTGAGTGGTCGGGAACAGTAGGCCGTCCTTGCCCCACTGGGCGTGCTTCCGAAGGTGCTCCTTGATTGCTTCCCGGATGTGCGGCGGGAAGGCCACCACACGGACGCTGTCGGCCTTGGGCGCGGCCACGATCTTTTTGCCGTCGACCCACTGGACGGCCCGACTGACGCGGATCACGCCGCTCGTCAGATCGACGTCGCCCCGGCGCAGCTCGGCGACCTCGCCGAACCTCAACGCACACCAGGCCGCCAGCTCGATCATCAGCCGAAGACGTTCCGGCATCGCCGCCACCAGCAGCGCCAGCTCGTCCAGCGTGGCCGGCTCCCCGATGTGCCGGACGGGCTTCCGCATCCGCTCACGGCATGGGTTCCGGTCCAGCAGCTCGTCCTGCACAGCCGTGGCGAAGATCGTCTTCAGTAGCGCGTAGGCGTGCTCGTTGATCCTCGGTGTCCTCGCGTTGAGCTTCCCGATCCACGCCCGCACCGCCGCCGGCGTGATGTCCTTCAGCCGCATGTCCCCCAGCGTTGGGTAGATCAGCCTGTCGAGGTACCTCTGGTACTCGCTCACCGTCTTCGGCTTCAGGCCGCGCACGGCGGTCCGCTCCGGCAGCCAGGTATCGGCGTAGGTCCGCAGCGTCTGGGTGTCATCGTGGAGCTGCTTGGCCCGGCGTTGAGCCGGCGGCATCCACTCGTCCCACTCGATCAGCCGGCGCTCCAGAGCGATCCAGCCCTCCGCGTCCGCTCTGGCAGTGAACGTGCCCGGAGCATTGTGTCGGGCCATGTCCGGCCCGATGTAGCTGGCCTGGTACATCTTCGAGGGCAACCTGCGGATCGTCCCGAAGGATCGCTTCGTCCGTGCCATGGCTCTCACCCGCCCGTTCTACCGGCGTGTCGTGCATCTTGCGTGCATTATGAGGGCATATTTCTGACCTCATCTGCCTACTTCTAACCACCCGTTCGACCTGCTCAGAACAAGCGTAATCCCTAGTCAGGGAGGCGGGAAGTGGGGTGCGCGGAACTCAAAAGAGATCTGGTGGGCCTAACTGGACTTGAACCAGTGACCTCTGCCTTATCAGGGCAGCGCTCTAACCGTCTGAGCTATAGGCCCGCTTGTGCGGAACACGCAAGAGAGAACGTTACCGACTCCGGTGGGCGGGCTCAACTTGAGGCGAGTCGTGAGCGCCGAACACCACCAAGAACCCTGGCCTCAGTCCTCAGCCAGGGTGAGCTCCAGCCCACCAAGGATGTTGGCGCTGAGGTTGTACAGGAACGCGGCCAGGGTGCCGAGGGCCGTAGTGATCACGACGTTGATCACAGCGAGCAGCGCCGCGATACCGAGCACCTTGTTGCCGTTGACATAGTCCTCGATCCGCCAGGTCTCGGTGTTCCCCGGGTTCGAGATGATGTTCACGATCGCGCTGTTGATCGCATCGAACAGCCCCGAACTGGTGAGCACGTACCAGAGCACCGACGTCGCCACCCAGAACATGATCCCGAAGGCGATCGAGAACAGGAACGACGTCTTCATCACCGACCACGGATCAACCCGGGACAGCCGCAGGCGCGCCTTGCGGGTGCGCCGCAGGCTCTTCGCCTTGGCCGCAGCCGGCCTGGCAGCCGGTGTGGCTGCCGGAACCGCTGCCGGGACCGGCGGCGCCATAAAGCTCGGGGCCGGCGCGAAGGCCGTCGGGAAACCGTCGCCGCTGGCCTCGATCGGCGAGATCCTCGCCTGCGGGGTGGTCGCGACAGCCTCGGCCGGGTGCCGGGTCACGGTGTCCTCGGCAGAGAACGGACGCACCTGCGCCGAGGGTGTGGCCGGCTGGGCTGCCGGCGGCTTGGGCAGGGCCGGCGGCGGACCGTCAGCCTTGATCTTCGGCATCCGGACGACAGTGTCGTCCAGGCCCTTGCCGGTCGGGTCGCCCGAGGAATCGCCACCGTCGACGCGCCACAACTGCTCCTCCGCGTCACCCTGCGTGGTGTTGCCCGCGGCGCCTGGTCGATCAGTCACCCTGTTCCTCCTCGGCCGTTGGCTGGTCGGCAGCAGTCGCCGCCTCTGGCTCCCGAGGCTCAACGGTACCCTCCACGGTCACCCCGGGGTCAACCGGGCCGTTCTCTTCCTCTTCCGCGCTGGCTTCGGGATTGATCGCGATCACCGACACTGCGTCGTCCTCGGCAACGCCGACGAACTTCACACCCATCGTGTCGCGCCCCTTGGCCGGAACCTCGGCCACAGCAGACCGGATGATCTGGCCGCTGACCTTGATCGCGATCACCTCGTCGGACTCCTGGACCACCAGGCCACCGACCAGCGACCCGCGGTCCTCGTTCAGCTTCATCGCCTTGATGCCGAGCCCACCACGTCCCTGCTGGCGGTACTGGCTCACCGCCGTCCGCTTGGCGAAGCCGCCGTCGGTCACCGTGAACACGTAGCGGTCGTCCTCCGGCATGTCCGCACCGATGATCGACATGCTCAGCAGGGCGTCACCGCCGCGGAACTTCATGCCGGTCACCCCGGAGGTGGCCCGGCCCATCGGCCGCAACTGCTCGTCATCGGCACCGAACCGGATCGCCTGACCCTTCCGGGAGACCAGCAGGACGTCGTCGTTCGGGGTGCACAGCGCAGCCCCGATCAGCTCGTCGCCGTCCTCGCGGAAGTTGATCGCGATCACACCCGCCTGGCGCGGCGAGTCGTAGGCCCGCAGCTCGGTCTTCTTGACCAGGCCGTTCTTCGTGGCCAGCAGCAGGTACGGCGCATCGTCGTAGGCCCGCAGCGTCAGCACTTCGGCGATCCGCTCATCGGGCAGGAAGCTCAGCAGCCCGGCGACGTGGCCGCCCCTGGCGTCGCGGCCGGCTTCCGGCAGCTGCCAGACCTTCGCCCGGTACACCCGGCCCAGGTTCGTGAAGAACAGGATCCAGTGGTGGTTCGTCGTCGCGAACAGGTGGTCCACCTCGTCGTCCACCCGGAGACCGGCCCCCCGGACGCCCCTGCCGCCCCGCTTCTGGGTGCGGTACAGGTCGGTGCGGGTGCGCTTGGCGTAACCGCCGCGGGTGATGGTCACCACCATCTCGTCGTCGGGGATGAAGTCCTCGTCGGAGAGGTCGCCATCGGCCGCGATGATCCGGGTGCGCCGCTCGTCGCCGTACTTCTCCACGATCTCGGCCAGCTCGTTGCTGACGATCTCCCGCTGCCGCTCGACCTTGGAGAGGATGTCCTTGAACTCGGTGATCTGGAGCTCGATCTCGGCCAGGCGGTCGTTGATCTGCTGGATCTCCATCGCCGCCAGCCGGCGCAGCTGGGTGTTCAGGATGTGCAGGGCCTGCAGGTCGTCGATCTCCAGCAGCTGCTTCAGGCCCTCGCGTGCCGTCTCGGCGTCCCGCGAAGCCCGGATCAGCGCCAGCACCTCGTCCAGCCGGTCGAGCGCCTTCACCAGACCGCGGTCCAGGTGGGCGCGCTTCTCAGCCTCGTCCAGCCGGTAGGCCGTCCGCCGCTGGATGACCTGGATCTGGTGGCGCACCCAGTAGGTGATGAACTGGTCCAGCCGCAGGGTCCGCGGCACGTCGTCGACCAGCGCCAGCATGTTGCACCCGAAGGTGTCCTGCAGCTGGGTGTGCTTGTACAGGTTGTTCATCACCACGCGCGGCTGGGCGTCCCGCTTCAGCAGGATCACCAGGCGCTGGCCGGTGCGCGCGGACGAGTCGTCGCGGATGTCGGCGATGCCGCTCATCTTCCCCGCGTTGACCAGCTCGGCGATCTTCACCGCCAGGTTGTCCGGGTTGCACATGTGCGGCAGCTCGGTGACCACGAGCTGGGTGCGACCGGCGCGGTCCTCCTCGATGTCGATCACTGCCCGCATGATCACCGAGCCGCGACCGGTTCGGTACGCGTCCTCGATGCCCTTGCGGCCCACGATCAGCGCGCCGTTGGGGAAGTCGGGGCCCTTGACCCGCTCCATGGCTGCCTCGAGCAGCTCCTCCTTCGTGGCCTCCGGGTGCTCCAGGTACCACTGGACGGCCTCGGCGACCTCACGCAGGTTGTGGGTGGGGATGTTTGTCGCCATGCCAACGGCGATGCCGGTGGAGCCGTTGACGAGCAGGTTCGGGAACCTGGCCGGCAGCACGACCGGCTCGGTCTCCCGGTTGTCGTAGTTCGGCTTGAAGTCGACGGTGTTCTCGGTGATGTCCCGCACCATCTCCATCGACAGCGGGGCCATCTTGCACTCGGTGTACCGCATGGCGGCAGCCGGGTCGTTGCCCGGGGAGCCGAAGTTGCCCTGGCCGGAGACCAGCGGCGCCCGCATCACCCACGGCTGCGCGAGCCGGACGAGGGTGTCGTAGATCGCGGAGTCGCCGTGCGGGTGGTAGAGGCCCATGACCTCACCGACCACACGCGAGCACTTGTTCCAGCCGCGGTCGGGACGGTAGCCGCCGTCGTACATGGCGTACAGCACGCGGCGGTGCACCGGCTTCAGGCCGTCGCGGACGTCGGGCAGGGCCCGGCCGACGATGACGCTCATCGCGTAGTCCAGGTAGGACCTCTGGATCTCGACCTGCAGGTCGATCTCCTCGGTCTTGGCCTGGGTCGGCGCGAGCGTCTGGTCGGCGGCTGCCGCCACCTCCGTGTCGACGCCGTCGGTTGGTTCGTCGGGGCCGTCAGTCATCAAGTTCTCCTACATCCGGAATCCGGTCGTCGAGCCGGTCGTGACGCTGGCAGATGGTCTCGACGGGCTCGACCAGCGTTGGTGGTTGGGTGTGCTAGATGTCGAGGAAGCGGACGTCCTTGGCGTTGCGCTGGATGAAGCTGCGGCGCTGCTCGACGTCCTCGCCCATCAGGATCGAGAACATCTCGTCTGCAGCCGCAGCGTCATCAAGGGTCACCTGCAGCAGCGCCCGCTTGGCCGGATCCATGGTGGTGTCCCAGAGGTCGCCGGCATCCATCTCACCAAGGCCCTTGTACCGCTGGATCGGGTTGACGTTCGGCAGCTTCTTGCCCGCAGCCACGCCCTGGTCCCGCAGCCGGTCCCGCTCCTCGTCGGAGTAGGCCAGCTCGTGCGGTGAGTTGCTCCACCGCAGCCGGAACAGCGGCGGCTGCGCCAGGTAGATGTGACCGGCGTTGATCAGCGGCTTCATGAACCGGAACAGCAGCGTGAGCAGCAGGGTGCGGATGTGGGCGCCGTCGACGTCGGCGTCGGCCATCAGCACGATCTTGTGGTAGCGCAGCTTGTCGACGTCGAAGTCCTCGTGGTAGCCGGTGCCGAGGGTGTTGAAGATCGCCTCGACCTCGCGGTTCTGCAGGATCCGGTCGAGCCGGGCCTTCTCCACGTTCAGGATCTTGCCGCGGATCGGCAGGATCGCCTGGGTCCGCGGGTCGCGTCCGCCCTTGGCCGAGCCACCGGCGGAGTCACCCTCGACGATGAACACCTCGCACTCACTCGGCTCGGTCGAGGAGCAGTCCGACAGCTTGCCGTACTGGCCCTTGTTGAGCAGGCCCTTGCGGCTGCGGGCCATGTCGCGGGCCTTGCGGGCAGCCAGCCGGGCGATGGCGGCCGACTGGCTCTTGCGGACGATGTCCTTGCCGTCGGCCGGGTTCTTCTCGAACCAGTCACCGAGCAGGTCGTTGACGACCTTCTGCACGAACGAGCGGGCCTCGGTGTTGCCGAGCTTCGTCTTCGTCTGGCCCTCGAACTGCGGCTCGGCCAGCTTCACGGAGATGATCGCGGTGAGACCCTCGCGGATGTCGTCGCCGGAGACCCGGTCCTCCTTCTTCTTGATCATTCCCCAGGTCTCACCCCACTTGTTGACGGTGTTCGTCAGCGAGGCGCGGAAGCCCTCCTCGTGGGTGCCGCCCTCGTGGGTGTTGATCGTGTTGGCAAAGGTGTGGACGCTCTCGTTGAACGAGGAGTTCCACTGCATCGCCACCTCGAGGCTCATCTTCTGCTCCTCGGCGTTGGCGTCGATGGCGATCACCGTCGGGTGGATCGTCTCCTTGTTCCCGGTGAGGTACTTCACGTAGTCGATCAGGCCGTCGGCGTACTGGAACGTCTGCTGGCGGGCCGAGGCGTCCTCGGCCTCGGCATCCGCGTCACCCTCGGACTCGCGGGAGCGCTCGTCCGCGATGGTGATCTTGAGGCCCTTGTTGAGGAAGGCCATCTCGCGGAAGCGGCTCACCAGGGTCTCGTAGGAGTAGGTGGTGGTCTCGAAGATCTCGTCGCTGGCGTAGAACGTGACCGTCGTGCCCGTCGACTCCCCCGGCTGCATCGGCGCGAGCCGTTCCAGCGGCGCGACCGGGACACCGAGGACGAACCCCTGGCGCCAGTGGTAGCCGTCGCGCGCGACGTCCACGACGAGGCTCGTGCTCAGCGCGTTCACCACGGAGACGCCCACGCCGTGCAGGCCGCCGGACACCTTGTAGCCCCCGTCGCCGAACTTGCCGCCGGCGTGGAGCATGGTCAGCGCCACCGTCAGCGCGGAGATCTTCTCCTTGGGGTGCTCACCGACCGGGATGCCGCGGCCGTTGTCGACGACCTGGATGCCGCCACCGTCGAGGAGGCGGACGAGGATGGTGTCGCAGTAGCCGGCGAGGGCCTCGTCCACGGCGTTGTCCACCACTTCGTAGACCAGGTGGTGCAGGCCGCGCTCGCCGGTGGAGCCGATGTACATGCCGGGACGCTTGCGGACCGCGTCCAGGCCTTCAAGGACCGTGATCGCCGAGGCGTCGTAGCTGCCTTCGGCGACGTGCGCGGACTCGGCAGCGGACATGGCAGCGACGACGGTCTCTTCAGTCACGCAGGTTTTCCTTCCGGACGTAAGAAAGCGCCACCTACTTCAGGAGTGGGCGGCACGCTCAGCAACACCGTCATTCTAGCCGATGCGGTCCGAAATCCTGGGCACGACGGACCAGCATGTGGGCCTGGGCGGCCAGTTTTGCCGTTGCGCAGCGCCTGGCAGGGGTCGGCGTTAGGTCGGATATGCGTCCGGGGGCCTCAGGCGTCCAAATCGCCGATCACGCTCGTGGGGAATTGCCGGGCCCGAATCCGGCACCTGCGTTGCCGAGGTGCTCGACCACAGCTTCGACCACAGCTTCGGTGGCAAGCGGATCCGTGATCACCACAGCCTCCTCGTCCGGCTGCAGCCGTTCGAGCGTCGCCAGTTGGGACGGGAGGAGGTCGACCGGCATGAAGTGCCCGGTCCGTCCGGCCATCCGCCGGGTGAGCTCCGGTTCGGGAAGGTCGAGGTGGACGAACAGGGTCCGCCCCCCGGCCGCCCGGAGCTGGTCGCGGTAGGACCGGCGCAGCGCCGAGCAACTCACGACGGTGTCCCCGCGAGCGGCGACCGTCCAGGCGACGATGCCAGCCAGCCACGGGCGGCGATCGGCGTCGGTCAGTGGCCTCCCAGCGCTCATCTTCGCGATGTTGGCCGGCGGGTGCAGCTCATCACCCTCGGCGAAGTCCCAGCCGAGCCGGGCCGCGAGGCTCCTGGCGACGGTGGTCTTGCCGCAGCCGCTGACCCCCATCACCACGATGTGCGTGCTCATCCGTAGGTGTCCCGCGGTCCCCGGCCCTGCACGGAACGATGGCCCTTCTTCCAGTTCGGCGCCCCAGGACCCTCGACGACGACCCGCGACACCGTGCCCTGTCCGAGTTCCTTGTTCAGGATCGCGACCAGCCTCGGCGCGAACTCCCGCAGCGCGGCGGCCCAGGACGTGGACTCGGCGGAGATCTTCAGCACGGTGTCGGTGTAGGCGACCGGCGTCGAGTGCTCGGCGTTGTCCGGTCCGACCAGCGCCGGCCAGCGGGCCAGCAGCTGGTGGACGTTGACCTCCCGGGTCCAGCCCTGGTCGTCGATGACTTCCGCCATCACCTCCCCGATCCGGGTGGGCTCGTCGGTACGCCTGGCCGGCTTCCGGTTCCTGGCCGCCGGTCGCGGTGCCCCACCCCGCGCGGCCCGCGCGATCTGCCGCGCCAGCTCGAGGCCCTGCGGGTCGTGGTCGGGCGTCTGCTCAGTCATCGAACACCTCCGCGACGGTCGAGGACTGGACGGTGAACCTGCGTCCGGACAGGGCCGCCGGGACGTCGGCGGCCACAGCTGCGGTGATCAGCACCTGCTCGGCGCCACCGATCAGCTCGGCCAGCCGCTCGCGCCGGGTCTCGTCCAGCTCTGCGAACACGTCATCGAGGATAAGCACCGGCTCCACCCCGTCCGCACGCAGCAGCGTGAAACCCGCCAGCCGCAGCCCCAGCGCCATCGACCAGGACTCGCCGTGGGAGGCGTAGCCCTTGGTCGGCAGGTCGCCGAGGGTGAGCGTGATGTCGTCGCGGTGCGGCCCGACCAGGCAGAGGCCGCGGGCGATCTCCTCGCCGCGGCGCTCCCGCATCCGCGCCTCGAGCTCTGCCGCGAGCTCTGCGATGCTCAGGTCGGCCGACACCTGTGCGGAGGACTTGTAGGCCGCGGCCGCCACGTTGTTGGTCGGAGCGATGTCGGCGTAGGCGGAGGCCAGCAGCGGACCGAGCTCTGCCAGCGTGACCAGCCGGGCGGCGACCAGTTCTGCCCCGAGCGCAGCGAGTTGGCCGTCCCAGATGTCGAGGGTGGTCAAGGCATCCTCGCTGACCGCTCGAGGGCCACGTCCGGACAGCGACTTCAGCAGGGTGGAGCGCTGCTTCAGCACCCGGTCGTAGTCGGCCCGGACGCCGGCCAGGCGCGGCCACCTGGCCGTGACCAGCTCGTCGATGAACCTGCGCCGCTCGCTGGGATCGCCCTTGACGATGGCCAGGTCCTCCGGGGAGAACAGCACCACCCGCAGGGCGCCGAGCAGGTCCCGCGGCCGCCGCAGCGGTGACCGGTTCAGCGCGGCCTTGTTGGCCCGCCCCGGGATGATCTCGATCTCGAGCACCAGGTTGCGGGGGTCCTCGAGGCCGGCCTGGACCCTTGCCCGGACGATCGCCCGTTCAGCGCCGGACCGCACCAGCGGCGCCTCGGCTGCCACGCGGTGCGAACCCAGCGTCGCCAGGAACTCGACCGCCTCGACCAGGTTCGTCTTGCCCTGGCCGTTGGCCCCGGTGAAGACGGTAACCCCGGCCGTCAGCGGCACCTCCACCAGGGAGTAGGAGCGGAAGTCGGCGAGGCTCAGGTGAGTGACGAACATCGCTTGCCTCAGTTCCGGACGCGCCGGTGAGCCGCGCCGGCGACCGATCCGGTCCCGAAGAGCTCAACCAGCGGTGATCGGCTCACGCCGGCAGGCGCATCAACATGATCACGTGCCGGTAGTCGGCCAACGGCTGGCCGTCGATCTCGTTCAGGCCGGTGAGCAGGCAGGGCTTGCCCGGGGCGG
>JADLEH010000450.1 GCA_020846255.1 Propionibacteriaceae bacterium | reverse complement strand
CATCGACCCCGACGAGGCCGAGTGGATGGCCGAACGGCTCGCCTGGCTGCCTGTCGGGTTCGACCCGGCCGGGTTCGACCTCGACGACGTGAACCGGGCGCTGCAGGAAGGCCCGATGCCGGATCTGGAGGAGTGGCATCCGGGCATCTCCAACCTCATGGTTCGGGATGGCTCGCTGGGCGCCAGCGGCCTCACTGCGCTGGTGAAGAAGGCGCTCCGCGACCACGGCGACGTCGACGACGCGGTGGTCGAGGCGGCGACGCTGCGCTACCGGGTGCTGCTGCGCACGCTCGGGCGCGGCCTGGACCTGACCGCCGCCGGCTACCTTCCGCCTGCGGTCGTCGACGGCCTGTGCAGAGAGCTGGACCTCGGTGCGGAATGGGTCGGCAAAGGAAATCGTGAGCATCTGACACTGCCGGTACTGACGCTGCGCGAGTCGGCGACCGCGCTCGGCCTCGTGAGGAAGGCCAGGGGACGCCTCACTGTCACGAAGGCCGGGCTGGCACTCGTTGACGACCCGTGGCGACTGCTGGACCATGTCCGCGCCCGGCTGCCCCTCGGCCGCGACTTCGAGCGGGACGCGGGCCTGCTCGGACTGCTGTACGCCGCGGCGGACAAAGACCTGTGGCAATCGCGGGCGGAGGCCGCCACGATCGCGTCCAGCCTCGGCTGGGTTTCCAGCGGAGGAGGGCTCGACCGGGCCGTCAGCTACTCGGCCCGTCCGACACTCGACGTGCTCGGCCACTTGACCGGACGGCGCGGATCGCAGGCACCACGCGCCCTGATTGCGCGTGCCCTGCTCAGGAGCAAGGTGGTGGACCTGCAGCTGGAGCCGCGGATGGACCTGCCGCGCCCGGTGGACCTGCCGTGATGATCGAAGAGACCCCGTGGTGTCGTGGGCCCGCTCTATGGGGTCGGCCGTGTAGTGCGTGAAACTCAATGGCATCTCTAGTTTGACGGTGGCGTCACCGAGCGAAACTCAAGTTTGAGAAGTCGCCGAGACCGCCCACAACAGTTGTCGCCACGAATCCATCCTGCCGCCCTAGAGTGAGCCTCGATGAACCCCGTCGCCGAATCCGCACTGGCCGCCGAGGCGCGCGCCCGCGTGCTGATCGACGGCCAGCTGACGGCCGCTGGCTGGGTGGTGCAAGACACGAAGGACCTCAACCTCTCCGCCGGCCAGGGCGTCGCGCGGCGCGAAGCGATCATGGCCGCCGGCCACGGGCGTGCCGACTATCTGCTCTACCTCGACAAGCGGGGAAGCCGGAGCCCTTCCGATCTCAACCATCTGCGTGGTGATCGCGGACGCGATTGAGCGGGGGTTGGATGCACGCCGGCACAGTTTCCCTAGTCCGGATGGTTGGCCTCATAGGTGTCGAGATCACCGTAAGAGTCGCGCACGTAATCCCGGAACTCGGGGGACCAGCCCCGAGTCTCGGAGTAGTAGCGCTGCGGGTCGTAATTGCCGGTGGCCCAGTAGACCGGCCCGTCGTCGCGCTCGCCCCCCGACTGCGAGGCCCTCGCTCGCGACTGCGGCGGCCGAGGCGCCGAGGACTTTGACACCCTCCGCTTCGTCACCGCCTTGTCCAGAGCGTCCCGGAGCGCGAAGAACGGGGCGGCCACGAGGCTCGCCGCCGCGAAGACGGCGAGCAAGAGGAACATAGCCGAGAACGGCTGGAACTCGTCGAACCAGCGCCAGAACTCGCCCATCCGTCCGTCTCCCTCTCCGCGCAGATCGTGCACGCTCCCGGTTCACACGCTAGCGGTTGCGGCGCTGACCTACAGGGCAACCCACCAAGAGAAGGGCCTATGTTCAAGCGGCACGCACGCCCGGGTGGGTGCTGTATCGCGGCGATGTCCGGAGGGCCGTCTATGGTGATCCCTGATGAGCGCGATAACGCCGAGCGAGGCAACCCATAACTTCGGTGAGGTCTTCACCAAGCGCTGGGTCGTGGACACACTGCTCGACCTGACGGGCTATCGGGCCGATCGGGACCTCGGCGCGCTTACGGCTGTGGAGCCGTCCGCGGGTTCGGGTGCCTTCCTCCTGCCGATGGTCGAGCGCCTGGTCGCCAGCGCTAAGAAGCACGGCCGCGAGCTACGCACGCTCGAGGGTTCGATTCGGGCATGGGAACTCCAGCCTGCCAACGTTCAGGCGCTTAGGTCTCTAGTGCGGGAGCTGCTGACCGGGGCCGGAGCGTCGGAGCTCGAGGGGAACCAGTTGGCGCACGCGTGGCTCATCGAGGGTGACTTCCTGCTGCCCGATGGCGACGACTTGCTGACCTCAGGCGCCGTCCAGGTGGAAGCGGACATCGTTATCGGCAACCCTCCGTACATCCGGTTCGACGACCTGGGCGACGCGATCGCCACAGAGTATCGCCGGCGCTGGTCGACTATGGCTGGCCGCGGGGACATCTACGTCGGCTTCTTCGAGCGCGGCCTGGCGCTGTTGAAGCCCGATGGCAAGCTCGGGTTCATCTGCGCCGACCGGTGGATGCGGAACGCATACGGAGCCAAGCTTCGCGCCTACGTGGCCGAGCGGTTCGCGGTGGAGACGATCTGGCAGATGCACGACGTCGACGCCTTCGAGGCTGAGGTCAGCGCCTATCCGGCTATCACCGTGTTGGCCAACCGGCCCCAGGGAGCAGTTACGGTCGTCGACGCGACGGCTGACTTTGGGGCCGACTCTGCACGCGAGGCCGCCGAGTTCGTGGCATCTGCTGCGGAGGCGGCAGATGGCACAGGCTTCAAGGCTGCTCGGCTGCCAAGTTGGTTCGAGGGATCGGACCTGTGGCCGGCTGGCGGCCCGAAGGAGATCCGCCTGCTCGAAGATCTCAACGAGCGATTCCCCGTCCTTGAGCAAACCGGTGGGGATACCAAGATCGGCATCGGGGTGGCGACGGGTGCCGACAAGGCCTACTTGGTGGATGCGGCTGCGACGGACGTCGAGCGGGATCGGCTCACTCCCATCGTGATGGCCGATGACATCCGCTCAGGCCGACTCACCACGCCCCGGAAGGTGCTCATCAACCCTTGGGACAGCGAGGGCCAGCTGGTCGACATCAAAGCGTTCCCGCGCATGGCGAAGGCCCTTGCCGAGCACCCGAGCGTCGTGACCCGATTCGTTGCGAGGAAGAACCCGGCCGACTGGCATCGCACCATCGACAAGGTCTACCCAGGACTGGCCGAGCGGCCGAAGCTCCTGCTCCAGGACATGAAGGCCCAGATCACCCCGGTGTACGAGCCGGGCGGCCTTTACCCGCACCACAACTTGTACTACATCACCTCGTCCGGTTGGGATCTTGAGGTGCTCGGTGGTCTCCTGCTCTCGCGGATCGCGGAGGCCTTCATCTCGGCCTACGGCGTGAAGATGCGCGGCGGGACGCTGCGGTTCCAGGCGCAGTACCTGCGAAAGATCCGTGTGCCGGCCCCGGAGACCATTCCGACCGAGTTGGCCGACCGTCTACGCGAAGCCTTCCGCGCCTATGACAGGGACGAGGCCACTAGGGCAGCCGAGGCTGCCTACGGCCTGCCTGAAGGCAACCTGTAGCGCGTTCAGGTCTCAGGCCGGCCGCGGTTTCGATAGGTTCAGAGCATGCCTGCGGAGTTCATCTGGAAGACGCCCATCGAACTCTTCTGGCAGGTGCGGAACGCCCAGACGCAGAAGCAGATCGAGGCCGGCGTCATCGATGCCGGCACCCGAGGGTCGGTCACTGGCGGCAAACACATGGACGGACTCACCGCCGCCGTGGCGAACCTGTTCCGCTCCGACCCTGAGATCGTCTTCGAGATCCACCACGGCGGTCGGCTCAGCCTTCCCGGCTACTACCGCCGCACCAAGGACTGGGACCTCGTTGTGCTCTATCGCGGCGTCCTGGTCGCCGCCATCGAACTGAAGTCCCAGGTGGGCAGCTTCGGCAACAACTTCAACAACCGGACCGAGGAAGCCATCGGCAATGCCTCAGATATCTGGCGCGCCTACGAGGAGGGCTTCTTCGGACACATCCGTCCGTGGCTGGGCTTCATCATGGTGCTCGAGAAGGCCAAGGGCTCCACAACCCCGCTGGGCGACGGCAGCGCGATGTTCCCCACCGATCCGATCTTTCGCAACACCGGCTACCTCGACCGCTACCGCATCCTGATGCAGCGGCTCGTCCGCGAGAAGCAGTACGACGCCGCCGTCGTGGCAGCCACGGCCAAGGGTGAGGGAACGATCGACGAACCGGTCTTTGACCTGTCCTTCGCGAACTTCGAGGCCGCCATTGCTGCTCGGATCGCTTACATCAAGGCACTGCCGGCCGACGCCTTCCCAGATAGCCAACCTCCGCTCGCCTGATCTCGCTGAGAACGTACGACTTGGGTGGTTTCCCCGCGTAATGAACATGATCCCGATAGCGTGCGGACAAGTCAGACTGATCGGGAGCTTCAGCGTGGGTGGATACACCGTCATCGATCTGGAGACGACGGGATTGTCGCCTCGGCAGCACGACAGGATCGTGGAGAT
>JADLEH010000449.1 GCA_020846255.1 Propionibacteriaceae bacterium | reverse complement strand
TTGCAGCCGCCAGTGGCGGCAAGGGTGCTGAGGGCGACGGTCGCCGAGGCGCGTCGCACGATTCGATTCAGGCACATCGTGTGTGATCCTCGGAGTGGGTTACCAGTTGGTACGGAAGGAGAGCGAGAACGACCGCAACTGCGGGAGCGTGTAGTACTCACGACGCCCCACCTGGCTGTCCTGCTGGTCCGACGACTCCGGATCCAGGCCGCTGTAGTCCGTGCTGAGGAACAGGTTGCGGCCGGCAAGGGTGAGCGCGCCACCGCGCGAGCCGGGAATCCAGCGCGAGGGGATGCGATACGTCATGGTCACATAGCGCAGCCGGAAGAAGTCGATCTTCTCGATCCAGGCGTCGGACATATTCTGCGTGGAGTTGTAGCCGCAGCGCACGCGGTTGATCGCGCTGATGCCGTCCACCGCCGATGCGTTCCCCTTGGCCGCCGCAATGATCTTGCGCTGGTCGTCGTAGCATGGACGCCAGTTGCCGCGAATGGCATTCTGGTAGCCAACGTAGTTGATGTTGTATCCCCCCTTCTGGAATTCACCGAGCCCATCGATGGTGACCTTGTCCCACAGCGTGAGCGACGTCCCGAGACCGATGATGTTGGTCGGCCACGTGGGGCCGATGTACACGTTGGTGTCGGAGCGCACCGGCGCCTCGAGCTTGTCTGCATTGAGGATCTTGCGGGCAAAGAGCGACGTGACCGGGTAGCCCACGCGCACCTCGGTGAACGACCCGCCCACCGCAATCAGCGGCTCATCGCCCAGGTCGGTGGCTTCGCTCTTGAGCTTCGTGAAGTTCAAGCGCCCGCGCCAATCGAAGTTGGTCCGCCGAATCAGCCCGGCGTCGAACTTCACCTCGAGTCCGGTGTTGTTCACCTCGCCCACGTTCTCCAGCTGCCGGTTGAGGAAGCCCTGGCTCGGCGGATAGCGCACCTGGATCAGGGCGTCCGAGGTGGTGGTGTTGAAGTAGGTCATGTCCACCGAGAACCGACCGGCCAACGCACTCGCCTCGAGCCCCACCTCTGTCTCGCGCGTGCGCTCGGGACCGAGCGTCGGGTTCCCCAGCTGGTTGGGCGTGAAGCCCGGCTTCGCCTCGTCACCGGCAATCGGGTCCCAGGTGCGCACGGCGTCGAAGGCACCCGGCGCCTTCCCCGACTCCCCGACAGCGGTGCGCAGCTTGAACGTCTCGATGAGGTCCTTGGGCCAGAAGTCGTGGTCAGACAGCGCATACGCAAAGCCGACCTTGGGATAGTACTGCAGGCCGAAGTCCTTCCCGAAGGCACTGTTGCCGTCCACCCGCATGCCTAACGTGAGGAAGGCCCGGTCGTTCCACCCCACCTGCTCCTGGAAGAAGAGGCCGGCATTGACCACGCGACGGCGTGTATCGGTTCCCACCGTGCGGCGCGCCGCGCTCGTGAGCACCGGGTCGCCGGGACCGGAGAACTCGTCGCCAGTCACCGACACGCTGCTCAGGTTGTCCTGAAACAGCTGTCCCCCGACCGAGGTCGAGGTCGTGAAGCGGCTCCCGAAATCCTTCTTGTAGGTCGAGGCATAGTCCACCGACAGGAACTGCCGCACCCAGTTGCCCTGGACGATCTGCCCCACCTGGTTGCGCAGGTGACCGAACGGGATGATCGACCGGTTCTCGGCGTTGTTGTAGTCGAAGCCCACCGACAAACGGTTCGTCCACGCGTCCAGCGGCGAGTAGTTGACCGTGAATCCCGAGATGTAGTGGTCCGACTTGGTCTTGGTCCCGATCTGTAGCGCCGCATCGTTGTTCTTGCAGATGATGCCGGCCGTGGCGCAGCCCGAGCCGTTGTAGTTACCGGCGGTCCCGCGCGCCACATTGAGCAGGAAGCCGTTGGCCAGGTTACCGTCGGCAATCCAGTCCTGGTCGCCACGCTGGTACGACGAATTGAGCGCCACCTCGAGCTTCGGCATCGGACGGAACGAGAAATTGCCCCGGAAACCACCGGTGGTGTACTCGTTGGACTTCAGCGCCCCCTCTTCATTGGAGAGATTGCCCGCCAGGAAGTACTGAGCAACGTCCGACCCGCCCGCGACAGACAGCGCGGCCTTCTGCACCGCACCCGTGCGCACCCACTTGCCGCTCGAGGGACAGGTCGCGTCCTCGAACGGGACATTCTCCCCGAAGTTCGCCCGCGATGGGGTGACCTCGATCCCGAACAACTCGGGGCCCCTGCAGTCCTTGAGGTAGACAGCAGTCGGGTCGCCATCGATGCTGATGCTGTTGAGGTCGTTGGTGCCGCCCGTGAGGTCCAGGTTCCACTGCGGGCGCCCGGCACGACCGCGCTTGGTGAAGATCTGGATCACCCCTCCTGACGCCTCGGTACCGTACAGCGTGGTGGCTGCGGCCCCCTTGACCACCTCCACACGCTCGATGTCCTCGGCCCGGATGTCGTTGAACGGATTGATCGTCTGCCGAGCGTTCGGCACCGTCGGCGAGTTGCCGCTATAGATGCGCACCCCATCGACATAGATGATGGGGTTGTTGTCCTGCGAAATGGAGTTGTTGCCGCGCAGGCGGATCTGCCCACCGGCCCCCGGCTGCCCCGAGTTGGCCAGGACCGTCACCCCCGGAGTCTGTGCCGACAGCAACTGCTGGGCGTTGGCCACCGGCGCGTTCTGGATCTGCTCCGCTGAGATCGTCGCCATCGAGTTGGTGATTTCCTTGCGCCGCACGTCGCCCGTGGCCGTCACTACCACCTGCTCCAGCGCCACCGGCGCCTCGCGAATGGTGAAGTCGAGCGTCGCCGTCTCGCCGGCCACCACGGTCACCTGCTCCGATGTCGGGGCGAAGCCGAGCCGCACCACGCGAAGCGTGCGCGGCCCGGCCGGCACGTTGTTCAGGCGGTATTCCCCGTTGTCGTTCGTTTGTGCGCCGAGAGCCGTCCCGACCACCCCGACCTGCGCTTGCGGCAAGGGACGATTCGCCCCTTCCACGATCACCCGGCCGCGCACCGATCCGGTGGCCTGGGCACTGAGCAGCGATGCGAGCGATGCAGACAGCACGGCGGCAATGCCGACTGCGAGCGTCGGTCGCACCAGCAAGCGGCGGACGACACTGGACATGTACTCCTCCTGGGTTCGGTGCTTGGCGATGGCGATGGCGATGGC
>JADLEH010000448.1 GCA_020846255.1 Propionibacteriaceae bacterium | reverse complement strand
GATGTTCGTGGAGCGCTGGGACCGCGCGCCACTCGCGGAGCAGGAGGCGATCTTCGGCCGCACCAAGCGCACCGGCGCACCTCTGGGCGGTCATCGGGAGGAGGAGCTCCCCGACTACGCGGCCGACCCGGAAGGGGCGACCACCCCGCTCGACGCCCACATCCGGCTCGCCAACCCGCGCACGCCCGGATCGGAGCGCAACCTCATCCTGCGACGCGGCTACTCGTACTCGCGGGGCTTCGATGGTGCCGGGCTCCTCGACCAGGGCCTCCTGTTCGTGGCATTCCAGCGCGACCTCGATGCGGGCTTCATGACCGTGCAGGCGCGCCTCGCCTACGAACCCCTCCAGGAGTACATCCAGGTCCAGGGTGGTGGCTTCTTCTTCGCGCCGCCAGGCGTGGTCACGCCCGACGGCTTCCTGGGGGAGGGCCTGCTCGCATAGGTTCGGGCCGGGGCGGCCCGGGGGAGGGCGTCACCGGTCAGGTTTGCCCCGGGCTGCGACCCTCGTCGGGACGGCGGTGCCGGTCGGGCACGCAACGGTCGACGGCTGTCGCCACGGATCGCAGGTACGTTCGGTACGGTGTCGATCACGGTCGAGAGGCGGGACGCTGACGACGTGGTCCTGCATGGCTCGCTCGCCGGGCTCACGGCAGGGCTGGTCCTGGGTGCCACGACCATGGTCGGCAGCCTCATCCTCGCAGGGTCGGCATGGCTGCCGTTCCGGTTCGTCGCCGCGTTCGTGGTGGGCCCGGACGCGCTCAGACCAGAGTTCCCGCTGGGCCCGGCGCTGCTGCTGGGTGGGGCCGTCCACTTCGGCCTCTCCGCCCTGTTCGGCGTGCTGTTCGTGGGCCTGCTCGCACTGACCTACCAGCTCTCGGCCCGGACCTGGCTCCTGCTGGTGTACGGCGGCGCGTTCGGTTTCGCGGTCTGGGAGGTGGACTTCCTGGCCGTCGTCCCGACGTTCTTCCCGTACCTCGTGCGCCAGCTCGACCTGGCGACCCAGGTATGGAACGGCGCGCTCTCCTACCTCCTGGTCTACGGTCCGGTGCTGGGCGCGTATGTCGCCTTCGTCCGACCGGGCGTGGTCGGCGATTGGCGCGCCGCCGGGGCACCGGCCGGGAAGTTCGCGCCGCCGGCCCCCGAGGAGCGCGACTGACATGGGCGGCGAGGACCTCGGCTTCCCGCTGGCCATCCGGCTCACCCACTTCTTCAACATCCTGTTCCTGTCGCTGTTGGTGCGCTCGGCCATCGAGATCCTGGGCGCGCACCCGATGCTCTACTGGAGGGACGACTGTCGCCCCGGCACCGAGTGGGTCCGCTTCACCCGCAAGCGCATGCCCTCGGACGAGTTGTGGACCGCCGAGGACGAGAAGCAGCCGTACAGCCCGCTCGTCGCGCTGACCGGGCGTGACAACCTGGGCCTGGGTCGGTACTGGCATTTCGCGGCCCTGTTGGGCTGGGTCGTCACAGGGCTGTTGTACGTGCTGGTGCTCGTCATCAGCCCCCAATGGCAGCGTCTGGTGCCGACGTCGCTGGACATCATCCCGCGCGCGGTCGACGCGGCGCTGTCCTATCTCCAGCTCCAGACACCCACCCCGGGCGCGCCGTACAACGCGCTCCAGCAGTTGGCCTACTTCGGCGTGGTCTTCCTGCTTGCGCCGTTCCAGATCCTGACCGGGTTGGCGATGTCCCCGGCACTCGCGGGACGTTTCGCGTGGTACCCGAGGCTCTTCGGGGGTCGTCAGGCAGCGCGCAGCCTCCACTTCCTGGGGCTGGTCGCCTTCATCGCCTTCATCGTCCATCACACCGCCCTGGTGGTCGCCGACGGGCTCGCGACGGGTCTTGCCCGGATCATCCTGGGCGTGCCCGACAACCCATCCCCGGCACAGGCGGCCGAGGCCGTCGGCATCGGCATCATCGCCCTGGGGGTCGTGGTCGCGGTTCACATCTGGGCCACGCACGGCTCCCTGGTGGACCCGCGGCGGATGCAGGGTCGCCTCCAGCGTCTGGTCGACCCGGTCGGGCGCGCGACCCTGCAGCGGCTGGTCTCGCGCCAGGCCTACCCGCCGAGCGCCATCACGGAGGTGCCCCGGCCCAACGGACGGGCACCCCATGACCCGGAGTGGCAGCGCCTGGCGGCCGACGGGTTCCGTGACTTCGTGCTCCCGGTCGGTGGCCTGGTGGAACGACCCTTGGCCCTCTCCCTCGCCGACCTGCGGGCGTTGGCCGCCCCCGCGCAGACGACCAAGCACGTCTGCATCCAGGGCTGGAGTCAGATCGTCACGTGGACCGGGGTCCCGCTCGCCGCCCTCCTCGAGCGCGCCGGCCCGCTCCCCGAGGCCCGGTACCTGCTGTTCCACACCTTCGACGACAAGTGGGAGCACCCCGGCGATCACGGCTACTTCTACGAGACCGTCGACCTTGGGTTGGCCCGTCATCCCCAGTCGATCCTCGCCTTCGAGATGAACGGCGAGCCGCTGCCCATCCCCTTTGGCGCCCCGTTACGGGTCCGGCTGGAGAGCCAGCTCGGCTACAAGATGGTCAAGTGGGTGCGCTCGGTGGAGCT
>JADLEH010000447.1 GCA_020846255.1 Propionibacteriaceae bacterium | reverse complement strand
GGTGGGACAACTCCGCAAGTTCCACCTTGGTCAGCTCGTTGGAGTGGGCCAGCTCCGCAGCCTGGGTGGCGGTGTTCTGGGTGTCGATCGAAACCAGCACCATCAGCAGCGTGCCGGCGATCACGATTAGCATTACCGCGACCATAGATGGCGCTAATCGCTGAAATTTGTCGATTCTTAACGAACGCACATCAAGCCTAGTCAGGGCCACCTTGGGAGCACGCCGTCAGGTCCCCTAAAAGGGGGACAGTCGTGGGCGCTTTGAAATGCCCGCGCTCGGCAAAGAACCACCACTGCAAATGTCACCCTAAAGGGGGACGGTCGACCCGGCCTGGAATCAACGGATTGGTTGGCGGGGCGAGGGCTCTGCTCTGGACTGCCCGGCACACACACCGACGCGGTCGGACCCTGGCGGGGTCCGACCGCTTCGGCCTTCGGTACCTGGTGGCCCGCTGTCAGGGCCGGTCGGTCAGGTGCGATCGATGATCACGGAGAGCGGTTCGCTGAAGTACTTCTTGTTCGGTGCCACCTGCGCCGTGACGGTGTAGGTGCCCTTGGTCGTCTTGTAGAACCGGTAGCGGAAATAGCCGCTGGCGCTGCTGCCGTAGACCGTCTTTGTGTAGGTCTTGGTGTACGACTTTCCGACGTAAAGGATCGTGATCTTCACCGGCGTGCTCTTGGCGGCGGTGCCGCTGATGTAAATGCCGTACGACTTCCGCACCACCTTGAAGGACTTGATGTCGACGGCCTTGCCGACGGTGTAGGTCTGGGTGGTGGTGGTATCGCCGTCCACCGACACTCCCAGGAGCTCGAAATCAACGTCATAACGACCGGCGGTGGTCGAGAGCAGGTAGCCCACGTGCACCATTGCCGTGCCGACAGTGCCCGAGGAGTGGACGCTCACGCTGGCCACCGTCGAGCGGCTGCCGCGGGTGGCGCGGACCGTGAGGGCCGACGTGAGGAACTCTCCGGAGACGCTCACTGCCGCGTATCCGCCGCTCACAAAGGGTGATGCGTAGAGCACCGACACGTGCGGCGGGTAGGCGGGGATCGCCTTGGCCGGGCCGATGGCCGGAACCAGCAACGCTCCGGTCAAGAGCGCAGCGGCAGCGAGCCTGAGTACAGCAGCGAGTTTCATCCGAACGCAACTCCTTCTAGCGGAACGCCACGGCATGATGCCGGCGTCGCCATCGATAGGTAAAATCACCTAGACCATAGCGAAGGTTACGGCTGTTGTTCGCCATTCTCGCGAATCGGGGTTTTGTTTTCCGATCAACCGCAGGGCGGGCCGTCGACGACTCTGGTTTCTGCTGAATTAGCCAGCGGCGGAAGCACGATGCGGGGGGTGAGCGTAAAGGGCCGGTCCTCGCCGTCGGTGGGGAATTCATCCCAGTTCAGGCTGATTGTGGCGGTTGCCCCCGGGTCGAGCTTCACGTCGAAGACCAACAACTGCCGCTCCCCCACCCAGGCCGACTGTACGAACGCCGGCTCACCGTTGACGAGGGCTGAGGTGACGGTGGCCTGGACGGGGGTGTGCACCACCACGAAGTCACGGGAGGAGCCCACGGGATGCTCGAGGCCGTCGAGCAGGTCGCCCTTCCCGGTTACGTAGTCGGTGAGTCCGTCGGGGACGGCGTTGCGCAGCGTGACGGTGAAGGCGCTGTTGCGGGTGGCGACGCCGCCGTCGTCCACCACGCACTCCCCCAGCCGGTACTCCGCTCCCAGGTGCATGAACGCGTCCAGCTTGTTGGCGGCGGCGTCCGCGAGCCGCACCGACGCCACCGGTCCGGGTTCGTCGGTGAAGGCGCCGGAGAGACCCGCGTCCTCCACCTGCCGCTGCACCTTCGGGTCGGAGGACCACAGCTGGAGGTAGTCGCCGGTCGGACCCCCCAGCGCGGTGGCGAGCAGGCCGGGCAGGTCGAACTGGCCGCTGGAGAGCCTGTCGAGGACCTGCGCCATGATCTCCGCGACCGCTGCGTCCTTGGCCACAGGGTCCGGGTAGTCCAGGTAGACCCCGGCCAGCAGGTAGTCGGCCAGTTGCGCCGGGGCGATCACGCGGCCGTCGATCTCGACCGGGCCGGCCGCTGCCGCCAGATACCGGACGCTGCCCTGGCCGAAGGCGAGCACGCCATCGGCCTTCTCCTCCCCGCGGGCGTTCCAGGTGTGCGCGAAGAGGCGGGCGTTGTCGGGGAAGTGCGCCGACAGGCTGAAGGATCGCCAGTTGCGGATGCTGTCGCCGAACACCTGCTCGTAGCCGTCGGGGAGGAAGCCCCGGTAGTCGGGCGTCCGCTCGGTGTCGAGTTCGTCGTTGAACCCCTGCTTCAGCACCTCCAGCTTCCCGTCGGAGGTGCGCACGAGCAGCCAGGTGCCGACCATGCCGCCCGAAGGACGTGACTCGCCGAGGTTCTGCAGCACCACGAACCAGGTGTGCTCCGTGCCGGGGGAAGCCAGGATGGTGAGCGCATCCAGGTACGGCGACAGCGCATCGACGGCCGGGCCGACCTTCGCCAATCCCTGCTTCAACCTGGCGATGTCGTCGCCCACCGGGAGCGCCAGCCCACTCACGTCGAGCCGGTCGAGCCGGGCGGCGGCCCCGTCGGCGGCGCTGCGCACCTGCCCGATCAGGTCGCGTGCGTTCGAGGTGACCAGCAGGTCCAGGGCAGCTCCGCCGGCCAGGCGGCCCAGCAGCGGATCGACCCCAGCGGTGCCGTCGCTGAGATCGGCGGCAACCCCGGCCAGCTCTCGAGCAACCGTGACGTCGTCGCCGACCCATGGCAGCCGGGCGGCGATGGCGACGCCTGGGGCCTGCGCGGCCGCGTCCGCCCGGGCCGCGAGGTCACGGGCTCGACCGAGGTCCCCGGTGAGCGCGGCCAGGTCACCTTTCTGGACGTCGAGCTGGGCCTGGGCGGCGGCATCCCGGAGTGCCAGCAGGTTGGAGCCGAGCTGCCACAGCTGCCAGCCTCCCCACGCCAGCAGGATGACCAGGACGCCAAGCAACGGCCCCAGGGTGCGGAGCATGAGCCGACGACGGCAGGGCGGCTCGAGGGCCGCGGGGGCGTCGCCGGAGTGCTCCGCGTCGTCCCGCTCGGTCATGCCGTCCTCCCCTTCGGGCTCGGTCACTGACATCTGTGGTTCATCCGCGTGCGAGTCGGACAATCGCCGCGGTGGCCTCAGCGATCAGTGCAAGTGACCGGTCGTAGGCCGCCGCACCCCGCCCGTAGGGATCCGGCACGTCGTCGCCGTCGGCCGGCGCTCTCGGCGCCAGCGCCCGTCCCGCTGTGACCATTGGCAGGATCGCCCGGAGCCTTGCTCCCTGGCTCAGGTGGGACGGCGGTCCGGAGAGGTCCAGCGAGTTCGCGACCCTGACGAACTCGAGCAGGGTGAAGGTGCGCCGCAACCCGGCCGGCACCCGTTCCAGCATCTGCGAGCGATGGGCTCGGGTCAGGGTGAGCACCAGGTCGGCTTCCCGCAGCATCTGGTCATCCACCTGGCGGGCGGCGAAGTCGTGCGTAGCGGCGTTGCGGGCATCGAGGAACCCGGCCACCGGCGGGTCGATCGGAGAACCGACAAGCGCAGCCACGCCGGCACTGTCGACCTGCACCGTTTCGTCGAGCCCGGCCCGAAGCAGGCGCTCCACCGCCGGCGAGCGCGAGATGTTGGCCGTGCACACGGCGAGGACCCGCAGCGGCGCATCGTTGCGGTGTCCGTCCGCGTCCCGATGCTCGCCGTGCGGGTCGAAGGGTGGCATCAATGCCGGTCTTCGAAGACGTCGGCCGGCGAGATCGGCATGGCCCGCAGGCTCTGCCGCTTGACGGTCTCGTCGACCTTCAGCTTGTCATCACGCTCGTGCTGGGCGTAGTAGTGGTGATAGCCGTAGTGCCCGAGCTCCGAGGCCCGGAGCCGGTTCATCACCAGGCCGAGAATGGCGGCGTCGACGGCCTCCAGGGAGCTGATGGCTGTGGCCAGCTCTGGCCTGGTGACCTCGCCGCTTCCCACCACGAGCAGGACGCCCCCGCAGAAGCGGGACAGCAACGCCGAGTCGGTAACCGGCAGCAGCGGCGGCGAGTCGATGATCACCGTGTCGTAGCGCTCAGTCGCCTCGGCGAGCAGCTTCTCCATCGGCTTGGAGCCCAGCAGTTCCGAGGGGTTCGGCGGGATACGGCCGGACAGCAGCACGTGGAGGTTGCCGCGACCCAGCGGCTGCACCACCTCGGGCAACGTGGCCCGGCCGATGATCACGTCGGTCAGGCCGGCGCTGTCGTCAAGGTTCAGGTAGCTGGCGAAGCTGGGCCGACGCAGATCGGCCTCGATCAGCAACACCGACTGACCGGCGTCACCGAGAGCGGTGGCCAGGTTGATGGCTGTGGTGGTCTTGCCCTCACCCGCGACCGAGGAGGTGACCACGATCGAGCTCCGGCCCTCCTCCAGCTGCAGGAACTGCAGGTTCGTCCGCAGCCGCCGGTAGGCCTCGGCCCGAACCGAGTTCGGCGAGGTCTGGAAGATCAGCGGGTGCTTCTTCGCGTCGGTGTCGAAGGCGATGGCGCCGACAACGGATCGATCCGTGACGCGGGCAACGTCCGGTTCACCCACAATGCGGGTGTCCAGGCGGAAGCGCAGGATCGCCTGCCCGAAGCCGAGCAGCAGGCCGAGCAGCGCGCCCAGGGCCAGGTTCATCGGCACCCGGGGGGACGTCCATTCAACCGGCACGCTGGCGGGGGAAATGATGGTGGCCTTCACCGTCTTTCCCTCCTGGGACTGCGGCGACAACTCGTCGACCACGACCGTCAGCTGCTGCGCGATGGCGTTGGCCGTGTCGGCAGTCAGCGGTGCATCGGCGCCCGTGACGTCGATGTTGACGATGGCCGTGTTGATCGGAACGGTCGCGGTCACCTGGTCGGCAAGTTCGACAGCCGTCACACCGAGGCGGAGCCGGTCGATCACCGGCTGGAGCACCACGGGAGCGGTCACCACCTGGGCGTAAGACCTCACCTGGTTCTCTGCGTAGGTGGAGCCCTGGTTGAGTTCGCCGGCGGTGGCACCGCTGTTCACGGTAAGGAACACCCCGGCGGAGGCGGTGTAGATCGGGGTCATCAGCATGGAGGCAGCCGCCGCCGCGCCGACTCCGGCCAGGAGGATCGCTACGACACTGACCCAGTACTTGCGCAGGACTCGTAGATAGTCGGTCAGCTCCATGGTCGCCTTCAGGTTGTCGAGGGGGTTGCCTCAGTGTAGGCAATTATCCGGATTGAGCCGACCGGCGGACGCTGATGAGCAAGCGGGCACCAGAACGTGGACCGACGGGTTCGCGGACGCGGAGTCGTCGCGCGGGGACGGGCCGTATGAAGTCGTACGGAGGTGGCGAGACGACGGGCTGACGGCGCTCCGCCCCCCTTGGATGGACTCGACCCCCCGTCATACAGACCCTCACGGGTTTTCTCAGTTCCGTGGTTGGAGACGCGCATGCATACCTACTGGTGGCCGACGCAAGACCAGCAGGGCTCGCCGTGACGAGTGCAGGCTCGACGAGTCGAGACACCGAAGAGTGCTCGGCGCAGAATCTCCAGACGGAGCCCGATCGGCCGACGTCGCTGAGACAGTGTCGCGAATACCTCTCGTCGCTAGGTATATTTGCCACCCCACCCAAGGAGCACTCCAAGCGCATGCAAGTACCTGTCGTCGTGCGCCGCATGCTGATCGTGGCCTGGGATGTCGCTTCCTGGCTGCTCGCCTTCCTGATGTTCGTGGTGCTGCGCTACAACGGTTCCCTGACGGACGTGCAGTGGGTCAGCGGCTGGACATACACCGCGCTCGCGATCCTCCTGCAGGTCGTCGGCGGCATAATCTCCCAGATCTATCTCGGCCGCAGCCGGGTGGGCAGCTTCTCCGAAGCGACCATGCTCGGCGGTTCGGTAGCAGCCATCGCAATCTTCCTCGGCGTCGCCTTCGCCATCGCACATCCCGCCTTCCCACCCCGGAGCTTCGCGTTGGCCATCCCGCTGCTGGCGCTCACGCTGATGGCGGCCGGACGGTGGGCGTTCCGGATCGTCTTCCGCCACGAACTCCGCCGCGGAACCGGCGGCGAGGCGCTGGCAGCCCTCGTCTACGGGGCGGGCGACGCGGGACACCAGGTGGCCAGGCTGGTCGACAATGCGGCCCCGGCCCCCTATCGAATCGTCGGCTTCGTGGACGATGACCCAGGCAAGGGATACCTGCGGGTCCGCGGCTACCGCGTGCTCGGGCCCGGCCGGGATGCCGTCGAACTGGCGAGGGCGCAGAACGCCGAACTTGTCATCCTGGCGATCTCCAACCCGAAGACCAGCCTCATCCAGGAGTTGTCCGATCGCTGCACCGAGGCCGGCTTGAAGCTGGTGGTGGTGCCACCGGTGCGCGAGATGATCGGCGGCCGGGTCACGCTCGGCCAGCTTCGCGAGTTCAACGTCGCAGACCTCCTGGGTCGGCGTCCGGTCAAGACGGACCTGCACGAGATCGCGGGCTACGTGACCGGCAAGGTGGTGCTGGTGACCGGCGCGGGCGGGTCCATCGGATCGGAACTGGCTCGCCAGGTTCGACGGCTCGGGCCGGCGAAGCTGATCCTGCTGGACCGGGATGAGTCGGCGCTGCACGCGGTGCAGTTGTCGCTGTACGGATCGGGCCTGCTCGACACCGACGACATGGCGTTGTGCAGCATCCGCGACCACGCAGCGCTGCAGCAGATCTTCGAGGCCCACCGCCCTGACGTCGTGTTCCACGCGGCCGCACTGAAGCACCTGCCGATGCTGGAGCTGTACCCCGAGGAGGGTTGGAAGACGAACGTGCTCGGCACGCTGAACGTGCTGCGGTGCGCCCATGCGGTTGGGGTGCGGCACTTCGTGAACATCTCCACCGACAAGGCAGCCGACGCCACCAGCGTGCTGGGCCAGACCAAGCGGCTCGCCGAGCGGCTGACCGCGTGGTACGCCCAGCACTACTCACACAACTATCTCTCGGTGCGGTTCGGGAACGTCCTGGGTTCCCGGGGTTCCGTGCTGTACACCTTCAAGGCCCAGATCGAACGGGGCGGCCCGGTGACGGTCACGCACCCGGACGTGACCAGGTTCTTCATGACCATCCCCGAGGCTTGCGAGTTGGTACTGCAGGCCGGGGCGATCGGGAAGCCGGGCGACGTGCTGGTGCTCGACATGGGTGAACCGGTGAAGATCGTCGACGTGGCCAGTCGCCTCATCGCCGAGTCAGGTCGCCAAGTCGAGATCGAGTACACCGGCCTCCGGCGGGGAGAGAAGCTGGACGAGGTGCTCCTCAGCTCTGTCGAGCACGGAGCGGCCAGCGAGCATCCGCTGATCACCCGGGTTGTAGTGCCGCCGCTGTCACCAAGTGAGGTACTCCTCGATCCCAACGAGCCTCTGGAGGCCGGCAACCTGATGCGACGCCAGAGCAACGACGGCTCGGCCGAACCGGGACCAAACGGTGCGCCGACAGCCCTGTACGAGGCAGTCGCCAAGTGATTCAAGTGAGTAGGCACGGACCGTGGTGAGCGCGGGCCTGAGTGTGGCGCTGGTCACGGTCAGCACAGTGACGATCTGCCTGGCCATCGTTCGGCCGTTCCTGGCGAGATGGCAGCTCGTCGATGTGCCCAATCACCGGTCGTCCCATATTCAACCGACTGTGCGCGGGGGCGGTGTGGGCATCGCGGCAGGGCTGCTCGTCGGCCTTGGTTGCTGCGCTCTGCTTCTGCGAGAATCGCCGGCTCAACTGGCCGGTGTCTCTGCGGTCGGCGTCACCGTGGCCGCCCTGGCTGTGCTCGGCTTCATCGAGGATGCCAATGGCCTTCGCGTGAGTATCCGCCTGATCGGCCAGGCGAGCGTTGTGGTTCTACCCACCGCTGCAATCGTGCTTGTGGCAGACGCGCCAATCACCCTTGGTCTTGTCGCTGGCCTCGCTGGCGTCTTCTACATCAACGCTGCCAACTTCATGGACGGCGTGAACGGCATATCCGGCTTGCATGGTGCCGCGGTCGGCGCCTATTTCGCGATCGTTGGGTTCGCCAGCAGTGAGCCCGGCCTGATGCTGAGCGCCGTCGCAGTCGGGGTGGCGTTCCTGAGCTTCCTGCCCTGGAACGCGCCTCGGGCCCGAATGTTCATGGGCGATGTGGGGAGCTATGCACTCGGGGGCGCTGTGTGGGCCCTCGCCATGTGGGCATTGGTGCTGGGTGTCTCATGGCTCGCAGTCGTGGCCCCGCTACTGATCTACGCCACCGATGTGGCCATCACACTGGTGAGGCGGGCAGTACGCGGCGCTCCCCTGACGGAGGCACACCACGAGCACGTCTACCAGCGGGTGCATGAACTCACCCGCTCACATGGCAAGGCGGCCTCCCTCGCCACCGCAGGCACGCTCGCGTGTGCAGGCATCGGGTTGTGGAACCTGTTCTTCCCCGGCTCGATCCTCTGGGCAGTCGCTGCCAGCGCGGTGGTTCTGGCGGTGTATCTGGCAGCTCCCAATCTCCTGGAGCGCCGCCGCACACCCAATGCACTGTCGGACGGCGTGCTCCTGTGAAAGCCGCCGTTGGCATGATCAGTCAGTGGTACGACCCCGAGCGAGGGTCTGCCTCAATGCCTGGCATCATCTCGCGCAGCCTCGTCGGACGCGGGCACGAGGTTGACGTTGTTACCGGCTTCCCGAACTACCCCTCCGGCAGGCTGTACCCGGGCTACTCTGTGCGGCCCTACCAGCGTGAGACGATCAGAGGGGTCACCGTCCATCGGGCTCCCCTGTACCCGAGCCATGACTCGCAACCCCTCCGACGCGCTGCGAACTTCTTGTCCTTCGCCGCCGCCGCCTCGGTGGCAGCTTGGCGAAGGCTCGCCGAGGTCGACGTACTACTGGTCCATTCCACCCCTGCCACGGTGGCGATCCCTGCCCTGACGGTGAAGGCGCTGCGCAGGAAGCCATTCGTCGTGCACATCCAGGACCTGTGGCCTCAGACGGTTCTCTCAAGCGGGTTCCTCGAGGAGTCCGGCAACTCCGCGATCGAGCGCATCCTTCATCCCTTCTGCGATTCGGTCTACCGTCACGCGGACACGATCGCGGTAACGGCCCCCGGCATGGTCGACCTTGTCGCGAGCCGCGGCGTCGACCCCGGAAAGATCGTGTTCGTGCCCAACTGGGCGGACGAAGTGGCGTTCCGACCTGCGCCTCATGACCCCGAACTTGCGCGGTCCCTGGGGATCGATCGGTCGTTCACGATCATGTACGCCGGCAACTTCGGGGAGTTCCAGGCACTGGACGTGCTCATCGATGCGGCAACGATCCTTAGGGATCGCCAGGACATCGGGTTCGCGCTGGTTGGCGGAGGTGTCGAGGAGGCGCGCCTTCGCTCAACGGTGGAGGAGCGTGGACTGCGGAATGTCACATTCATCGGTCCACAGCCCTTCGAGAAGATGGCGACAATCCTCGCGCTTGGCGACGTGCAATTTGTCAGTCTGAAGGATCAGCCGCTCTTCAGAACCACGTTGCCAAGCAAACTTCAGGGCATCCTCGCCGCGGGACGGCCACTGATCGGCGCAGTCAGCGGCGACGCGGCCGACGTTGTGCGTGCCTCGGGCGCTGGCCCGGTCGTCGACCAGGGCTCCGCCGCAGAGCTGGCGCAGGCAATCTGCTCAGCCAGTGAGTCTTCGCCGGACAACCTGCGAGCTCGCGGCGCGGCTGGCCGAACCTATTACGCCACCCAGTTCAGTGAGCAGGTCGTCGGCGACAGGCTCAGCGGCATTCTGCAACAAGCTGCGGAGCGGAGGGGGCGCAGGCGATGAGTGCACCTCCCGGTGTCGCGGTGATCGGCGCGACCGGCTTCGTCGGATCAGCCGTGACTCGAGCGCTTGAGGCGAACGGGTTCCCGGTTCAGCGGATACGAGCGCCAAGGCTTCCGGGCATGCTGCCGGTCAGTGCAGTCAGCTACCTCGAGTCCGAGCCCAAAGAGCTGTCCGACCTGTCGGCGGCCCTTCAAGGCGTCGACGTGGTGGTGAACGCCGCTGGCGACCCGGATGCGTCCTCCACCGATGTGGCCGCACTCACGTCTGCCAACGGAGTCCTCCCAGGACTAGTTGCAGCTGCCTGCCTCAAGGCCGGGGTCGAGCGGCTGGTTCACGTGAGCAGCGCTGCTGTCCAGGGAAGGCTGCCGGTGCTGGATGATTCAGACGCCGTGGACGCCGGTTCCGACTACTCGCAGTCGAAGCTGCTCGGCGAGAATCTCGTGCGCAAATTCTCCGCGGGCAAGTCCGTGATATATCGACCATCCAGTGTTCATGGGATCGATCGGGGCATCACCAGGAAGGTCGCACGAATCGCATCCGGCCCGCTGTCGACGGTTGCCCGGCCTGGGACCGCGCCAAGCCCTCAAGCACTGATCAGCAATGTGGCCGACGCCATCTCCTTCCTTGCGACAACGGCCTTGAGCCCACCAGCCGTTGTGATCCACCCGTGGGAGGGCCTGACCACCTCCGACGTGATGCTGTTGCTCAGCGGCCGCTCGCCGCGGCGAGTGCCGCAACCAGTGGCCAGAGCCGTGGTGGAGACGCTGGCACTCGCCGGACGAATCGTGCCGAGGCTGACCGCAACCACCCGTCGAGTCGAGATGTTGTGGTTCGGGCAGGCACAGGCGGAGAGCTGGTTGACCACTGTGGGCTGGCTACCTCCTTCCGGCAGGGCGGAGTGGGCAGCGCTGGGCCGGACAATCCGCGCGCACATGCAAGCGACCTCAACCCAGGGACAGAAGACATGAACTCAGTGCAGGGCGCCACCGTAACCATCACCGGCGGCACGGGGTCCTTCGGCTCCACCATGGCCATCGACCTGTTGGCCAAGGGTGTCGGCGGGATCAACATCTTCAGTCGTGACGAGGCGAAGCAGGACGCCATGCGTCGCCGTATCGACGACTCGCGCGTCCGATACTTCATCGGCGACGTGCGGGACGCTGACAGCGTTCAGCGCGCGATGAGCGGTGCCGATTTCGTCTTCCATGCAGCCGCCCTGAAGCAGGTTCCCTCGTGTGAGTTCTTTCCCGAGCAGGCCGTCAAGACGAATGTCGTCGGAAGCTACAACGTGATTGAGGCCGCAGCCAGGGCAGGTGTGCGCACCGTGGTCTGCCTCAGCACCGACAAGGCCGTCTACCCCGTCAACGCGATGGGCATGACGAAGGCGCTCATGGAAAAGACCGCGCAGGCGTACGCGCGGAACAACCCGAACTCTGTCACCACCGTTGCGCTGACCCGCTACGGCAACGTGATGTACTCGCGGGGGTCGGTGATCCCTCTGTTCATCCAGCAGCTGCGGGCCGGCAAGCCGCTCACCGTGACCGAGCCGCTGATGACCCGATTCCTGATGTCGCTGGAGCAGTCGGTCGACCTCGTTTATCACGCCTTCTTCCACGCTGCACCCGGTGACCTCTTCGTACGCAAGGCCCCTGCGAGCACAGTGGAGACGCTGGCACGCGCGGTCGCCTCGCTCCTGGGCGAGGACGACCCGGAGATCCGGGTGATCGGATCCCGCCATGGCGAGAAGCTCCACGAGACGCTGCTGAGCCGTGAGGAGATGGTGAAGTCCGAGGACCAGGGCGGCTACTTCCGGGTCCCCCTTGACGCTCGATCACTGCAGTACGAGTTGTACTTCGAGGAAGGCGAGACGCTCACAGCTCGTCTACAGGACTACACCTCGGAGAACACCGACCAACTCTCGGTGGAACAGGCCAAGGATCTCCTGCTCACGATCCCGGAACTCGCTGCCCTTCTCGAGAGGGCCGTTGCCTGATGCGGGTAGTCATGACGGGCGCTGAGGGTTTCCTCGGGTGGCACACGAGGGTGCGAATGCGGGCCCTCGCCGACCACGAGGTGATCCCGGTAGATCTTGCCAACTGGCACCGCCTCGGCGAGCTGGTCGCCTCCGCTGACGCCGTGATCCACTTCGCCGGCATCAACCGCGCCCCGGACCGTGAGGTCGAGGAGGGGAACGCGCAACTGGCCCGGGAACTGGCCGACGCGGTCAACCGAGCCCCAGGAACGCCGGCGATTGTCTACGCGAACACGATCCAGGCGGGCAACGGCACCCCCTACGGAACCGGCAAGGCGATGGCCTCGACGATCCTGGGCGAGGTGGCCGCCGCGAAAGGCTCCTCCTTCGCCGATGTCGTCCTGCCCAATCTCTTCGGCGAGCACGGCCGCCCCGACTACAACTCCTTCGTGGCCACTTTCGCCCACAAGGTCGTGACGGGCGCGGCGCCGCAGGTGCAGGACCGCGAGGTCGACCTGCTGCACGTGCAAGACGCCGCGAAGGTGTTCATCGAGGCACTGGAGGGTGTTGGCCGGCGGGTGGTCGAACCCGCCGCGACGCCGACCAGTGTGGCGACTGTGCTGGAGACACTGACCGCGCAGTTCGAGGTGTACCGGCGCGGCGAGATCCCGGTCCTGCCGTCGCGCCTGAACGTGAATCTGTTCAACACGCTTCGTGCAGCCATGTTCCCCGCGTGCTACCCGATCCCCCTGGTGCGCCGCACCGACCCGCGCGGCAGCCTCGTGGAGACCGTCCGGGCACACGGCAGTGAGGGCCAGACCTTCCTGTCCACGACGGTGCCCGGGATCACCCGTGGCCAGCACTTCCACCTTCGGAAGGTGGAGCGCTTCGTTGTGGTCAGCGGCCAGGCGCGGATCTCGTTGCGCAAGTTGCTCACCAACGAGGTGGTGGACTTCGATGTCGACGGCTCGGCACCAGCGATAATCGACATGCCAACCCTTTGGGCGCACAAGATCACCAACACTGGCGCCGACGAGTTGACCACATTGTTCTGGACCAACGAACTGTTCGACCCCCAGGACACCGACACCTACCCCGAGGACGTCTGATGACCAAGGTCATGACCGTGGTGGGCACCCGCCCCGAGATCATCCGTCTGTCGGAGGTGATCAAGCGTCTGGACGCGACGGTCGACCATGTGCTCGTCCACACCGGCCAGAACTACGACTACGAACTCAACGAGATCTTCTTCGAGGAGTTGGGCCTGCGAAGGCCCGACCACTTCCTCAACGTGGACACGTCGAGCCTCGGCCGGGTGCTCGGCGAGGTTCTGATCAAGACCGAAGAGGTGCTCCTAGCCGAGAAGCCGGACGCCTTCCTGGTTCTCGGCGACACGAACAGCTGCATTGCTGCCGTCATGGCCAAGCGGATGCGCATCCCCGTCTACCACATGGAGGCGGGCAACCGCTGTTTCGATGAGAACGTGCCGGAGGAAACCAATCGTCGCCTGATCGATCATGTTGCCGATTTCAATCTGGTCTACACCGAGCACGCACGCCGCAATCTCCTTGCTGAGGGGATTCATCCACGCCGCATCCTGCTCACTGGTTCGCCGATGTTTGAGGTTCTCAAAGTACACAAGGAGAGGATCCGAGCCTCAAGGATCCTCGACGAGCTGACCCTCGAGCGCGGTAGGTACTTTCTGGTGAGCGCCCACAGGGCCGAGACTGTTGACTCCCCGAATCGATTGAACGCGCTGCTGGATTGCTTGGAAGCGGTGGTAGGCGCATACGACCTGCCGGTGCTCGTTTCGACCCATCCACGCACCAGAGCCAGACTGGACAGCTTGGCGCGAAGCACTCCAGGCCTTACGTTCCACGCCCCGCTCGGTTTTCACGACTACAACCGACTCCAGATAGACGCGAAATGCGTCCTATCGGACTCCGGCACCGTCTCCGAGGAGTCGGCCATCCTCGGGTTCCCAGCACTCACACTTCGCGACTCCATCGAACGCCCGGAGGCCCTAGACGCTGGCACCATCCTGATGACGGGTCTGGACAGCGCCGACCTACTTGAGGGCATCCGCCTCCTCGAGAACGCCGCGTCATCAGCCGAAGCCCCATGGGAATATGGTGTCCAGAATTGCGCGGCAAGGGTCGTGTCATTCATCCACAGCACGCACCGACGACACAAACAATGGTCCGGGCTACACGAATGAGAGTCGCGCAGCGATCCAGCGACAGGCCCACGATCGTGGAGGCCAGTCAGTCGAGATGCGTGTGACAAGCCTGACGCCATTCGCCCATCGTGAATGTTCGCACAACGAGGTTGCCGACGCCAGCCGCGGTCCGACCTGGGCCAGATTGAAGAGTGCTGCAGAAGCGCAGGCACGCTGCCATTTTGCCTACAGAGCTCCACGATGAAGACATTCATTCGCCTTTCGATAAGCCCAATCTCCAGCCTCTTCACGGCTGGAGTCACCGCAATGACCGTTCTTCTCGCTATTCGGGGTGGACAACTCGAGAGCATTGCTGGCTACAGTGCGGGGCTGAGCATGGGAGCCTTGGCCGCGGTGGCCGCAGGCGGTGGGACCACGCTGGTATACGTCAGTGGATCGGAGGACGACCGGCGTGCCGTCCGTAGGGTCCGACTGCTGTGGGTGGCCCCTATCGTCCTATGCGTATCGGCCTTTGGCAGCGCGATTCTGCCGATGCACACAGAACTCGAGAGCTGGGATATCCTGTTCGGCGGATTAGTGGCGCTCCTGAACAACTTCGCAGAGATTGAAGCCTCATACCTAAAGCGGGGTTTGCGCACCCCGAGTCTCTTCTACACCGATCTCAGCACTCGACTGGTCGCCCTTGGCGGTGTAGCCATTGGAATTCCCTTCGCGTTAGCCACCCTCATCGGAACTATCTCACGCCAGGCGGCTCTACAACTGTTGACCCAAACGGATTCGTCTCGCTCAAGGCTTCTTGAGGGACGCTTTTCGGCGGCGCTTCGAAAGGCTTACGACCTTCGACTCATGGGGCTAACGGCCAGTTATGTCATCGTCGACCGCGCCACGTTCATAATGGCACCACTGATCGTTGGCGCCACACTATCCGGCGTCTACTCCTCGATCCTCACCCTAACCCAAGCCGTCAGCGCGCTGCTCGTCTCGGGCCTACAGACAGTTCTTGCCGTGAGGTCGTCGGGCCACGCAGATCCTCGGCACGTTAGCCATTTCGAATTAGCAACCCTCGTCGCGGCGGCCTTCGGAGCTATCTTGGCCAGCATTTCGGCTTCGAGGATACTCGAACTGATTGGCGTAGAGCCATCCCGGCTACACCAGGCACTCTTAACAACCCTATGCCTGGCGATACCGCTCGGAGTTGCGACCCGACTCATCCACTTCCGCTACATCGCGGCGGGCAGAAGGCAGGTCGCGCTGGCCATGGGCATCGGTGCCGCTAGTATTTTAGTCCTCGTCGCCCTAGTCGCATCATTTCTAGGTTCGATTGAAATATTGGCCTCGGCGCCGGTCCTCGCGGAAGTGTCAGGCCTGGCCGTTGGTCTTGCCTTGGCCGTGAAGCGCCGACTAGCAGTCAGAGAAGAGGTACGCCTTGACCGCGACTAGAGCGAGACCCGAGCTGGTCGTCTGGTTCGGTTCCCCCCCGAAGGTAGAGAGGGGCCCATTCAACTACTTGTCGCGCGAGTGGGGCCCTCGAGTGACGTACGTGTTCACCGCCCCCCTCCGTGCAGAGCGAGTGGCCATCGGATGGGACGACGAGAACTACGGCGAAGCGGAGGTGCTGCGAATGTTCGACCCGAGAGCGTCCGCTGCCCTTGTAAGGAAGTTGGCGACCGAGAAGCCCGGCGCCCTTCACGTCTTCGCAGGCTTTGGCCCTCCGGTTGAGAAATGCTTGAGACAGGCCACCCGGCTGTTGCCCGGCGGCCAAGTGATTGTGTTCTCCGAGCGCCCCGGAGCGTACGGCCCCCTATGGAAACGAACAGCCCGAGCAGTCGGACTCCCAATTCGGCATTGGCTCTACTATCAAAGATACCGGAATCTTGTAGGGTTGATTCTTCCGCTGGGCCAATTAGGGGTTGCCACCTTCGCCCGATTCGGTTGGCCACCAGCCCGCCTCCTTCCCTTCATGTACTCGCCAGATGAAGCAGATGGCGCGCCAATACACGGAGGAAGTCAGTTGCCCGCCCGCCCAATCGACGAGCGCCTGAAGCTCGTATATGTGGGCCGATTCACCCGATACACCAAGGGCACCGATCTTCTGATGAGTGCCCTGGATAAACTTGAAGACGATCGGTGGACCCTAGATTTGGTTGGTGGATATGGGGATCTTCGGGACTCAACCATCTCTTGGGCTGAGGCGCATCCTCAGGTCAGGTTCTGCGGATCTTGGACTGATGCCGAGATGGCGGCGAACCTTCCGCGATATGACGTGGCGGTGGTCCCCAGCCGGTTTGATGGCTGGAACGTTACCGTGAACGAAGCCATCCGCGCTGGTATTGGAACGATCGCCAGCGACGAGACCGTGAGCCATGAACTTATCCATTCAAGCGGAGCAGGGATGGTTATTCGTGCCGGTTCGGCTGGAGAGCTCCAACGGGCGATCGAGCATGCTGTCCTGAACCCTCAGGAAGTTGCGAACTGGAAGCGGGCGGCTCAATCCTTCGCCTCGTGCATCTCGTCAGAGTCCGTGGGAGGCTATCTGGAGGGCGTGCTGGATTGGCACTTGCATAGGGTGGATGATGACCCGCCCATGCCTCCCTGGAGCGGCAGGGGCAGCAATGGCCACGCCACTCCCCCTACGACCGTGTGTGATGGATTCGAAGGCCGCTCCCTGTGATCAGAGTCGCGATTTCCACCATCCTGCTCGCATTGGCGACCACAAGCGTCCCTCTCTTAGCGCCCTACAGTCTCGCCACCAGAATGCTTGCTATTGCGATCATTTGGCTTCCGCCGTCGCGCCCGCAGCGGAACCATGCCGGCAACGCGGAGAGGAAGAAATCGCTCACAGGGGGTGGCGCCGGCTTCGCCCTGGGCAACTTGATATTGTTGATCGCTTCGACCATACCTCACGGGCTGACCACCACTTTTCTGAACCGACTCCCCTCGGTCCTGGTATTTGTCCTCTTCGTGGACCTCGCCATAAGGAGGTATGCGCCTAACGACATCCTCCGGGGCGTCACCACTGGCCTTACGTTGGTGGTGGCTGGAAGCCTGATATCTATCGTTGTCGACCCTTCCGTAGCCATCGAGCAGGGACGCGTGCGGGGACTCCTCGAAAATGCGAATACCTTAGGCTTCGTAGCCGGTGTTCTGGTGGTCGCCTCAGTGGGGGTTGGCATTCGAGGCCTGTCCACGATAGTCCCAGTAGCGCTGGGCTTCTCCGCATTGTTGTTAAGTGGTAGCCGCGGAGGAATGCTGTTTCTTGGCATCGCGCTGCTAGGCTTTGCGTTTAGTCGCATCCGGCCCGCCCGTTGGATCCTGATCTTGGGCGGAGTGGCTGCCTTGCTACTGTCACTTGCCGCGCCCCGGGGACTCAGCAACTTTGATCTCTTCAGGGGCGGGAATAGCCGGCTCGGGACCTGGGAGGTTTTCTTGCGGGTTCTTGAGGCTTCACCTTGGCTAGGACTGGGGATCGAGGACGGTATTCGTCTCCCCGTTGCTGGGTCCTGGGCCGGCGCCCTCGTCTGGGGAGGGCTTCTTGGGGTGGTTGGGATTACTGTCTCCGCCGTCGCAGTTCTATTGCCCCGGCGAGAGTCCGACAGGCGAGCTCGTTCGCTTATGGCGGCAGCGCTCGCCTACAGCTTGGTGGAGAGCTGGATGCTATCCCTAAGTGGGACCACGACACTCATCATATTTCTTGTTTGGATTGGCCTTTCGGAGCGGCAGGCCTCAGGGAGCACGGACGCATTCCCAGGGTCTCCCCGGAGAGCCGGATTCTCGTCACCGAATATGTCGGGCGACAACCGCGCCGTGGTCGAGCTCCCTGGCCGGCCTCTAGAACATCCATCTCGTGGCCAGGGTCAGATTGGAAGATGAGGTAGCGAGTGCGCGATTATGAGCCGGTAGACGCCCTAGTGTTGGCCCGGTACTTCGAACCGGCTTTTAGAGGAGGGGGACCTATCCAGACAGTCGGAGCGCTCGTGAGAGCGCGGCCACTGGACGTGAGCGTTGGCATAATCTGCTCAAACTCCGATCTTGGGCACCCCTTCCCCCTTGTCGATGCTCCTGATTTATGGATTCATCGGGACGGATTCTCCGTGTGGTATGCGCGTCCGACCCTTCTTGGTGCCGTTTCGGCCTTCATGGGGGCGCGGCATAGGGGGCCACGGATCGTCTATTTGAATAGCGTGTTCGACTTTAGCTTCTCTATCCTTCCTCAGATTCTTATGGGCCTCGGACTGTGGAGGAAGGGCCGCCTGGTGCTTGCTCCACGCGGCGAGCTGAGTCCCGGCGCGCTATCAATTAAGCCGGTCAGGAAGCGTGTCTTCCTTCGGGCCTACCGCCTCTTGGGTCGCCATCGACGGGTGTTGTGGCATGCATCGACATTGCTTGAAGCAAGGGACATATGGCGTGAGTTCGGCCGATCCGCGCGAGTTCTCATCCGGGAGAATGAGACATTTCTTCCTGTCGTCGCAATGCCACGAGGCGCCCGCAAACCAGGTCCCTGCCGACTTGCGTTCGCCAGCCGCGCCGTGACAAAGAAGGGCCTGCTGACTGCCCTGGAGGCGCTGGCCACGGTCGTCGATCGGGTTGACCTCAGCGTCGTCGGCGCATTTGAGAACGGCGAGTATGAGGCTTCCTGTCACCGAGCACTTGCCCGTCTTCCTGACAATGTGCGCGTGACACTCCATGGCGTGTTGCCGCGAGCCGCCTTGCTCCAGGAGCTCCGTGTCGCCGATGCCATGGTGTTCCCTACGGCAGGGGAGAACTTCGGTCACGTTATTGCGGAGGCGCTATCCGAGTCTTGTCCCGTAATGGTTAGTGACACCACTCCTTGGACTGAGCGGCTTGCTCGCGGGGCGGGATACGTCGTTGCCCCAAACACACCCGAGCGATGGTCTGAGGCTATTCGGGTGTTCGTCGCGGCGGGCCCCACCGAATGGATAGCCGGTTCAGAGCGAGCGCGTGCTGCCTACAACGAGTGGCGATCAGAAGATAAGGGGAAGCACATCTTTCAGTTGGTCCAAGATGATCTGGTTTTCAACTATCCAGAAGACTAGGAGCGTGCGCCAAAAGACGGGCAGGGACGACGGCGCCGCCGTCCCTGTTCCGGTAGTCGGGAAGTTGCTCGGAAACAGGTTGCCGTTGACTGCGGCTCGGACAATCTGACACGCGGGCCTAGCGCTAAGGGCAACCGCGGTAGTCATCCCTGACCATGCCGGTCAGAAGAGTCTGTCGATGCCGCCGATCACGGCCCCGGCGGTCCACCAACCCGTGTTTCATCGAGGATTGCTGTCCGGCGTCCGCTAGCGAACCCGGCGCACCCGAGCAGGTCCAACGGGAGGGCAGCCACGATCCCGGCGATCAGTCCATCTCGTAGACGCGCAACGAGTTCGTCTGGCGCGAGTGCCGCCCCGGGTTGCCCGCGACGATGACCACCCGGTCGCCGTGCTCAACCAGGCCGGTCTCGGTCAGGGCGGTCTGCACTGAGTCGACCATGGCGTCGGTGTTGGTGTACTCCGGCGTCACGAAGGACTGCACTCCCCAGCACAGGGTGAGCTCCTGGGCGGTCTTCGGCAAGGGCGTGAAAGCCATGATCGGCACCTCCGACCGCAACCGGGCCAGCCGGTGCGGCGTGTCCCCCGAGATCGTGAAGGCCGCCAGGTACTTGGCGTCCACCCGCTCGGCCACCTCGATCGCAGCCTTCGAGATCACACCGGAGGTGGTGTGCGGGTTCCAGGCCAGGCCGC
>JADLEH010000446.1 GCA_020846255.1 Propionibacteriaceae bacterium | reverse complement strand
CTCCCGCCCAGAGAACACGTCGATCTCCACACTGCTCTGGGGCGCGGCCGCGGGGACAGCCGGCACCATGCTGCCGCGCCCGAGCCAGGACCAGGCACCGAACCCGGCACCAGCCACCAGGACGATTGCTGCCGCCACGGCCAGCCAGTTCCGGGCGGCCCCTGCCCAGCCTCCCCGTTTCGGAGCGCGGGAAGCGATCTCGTTGGGGTCCAGCGGAGCCACCGGGATCGCCGCGGTGTCGGCTCGCCGCAAGCTGTCGCGGATCTTGTCCTCAAAGTCACTCATCAGCGTCCGCCTCCTCCATCTGCTTCCGCATCGCCGCCACAGCACGATGTACGTGGGAGCGGGCAGTGGCTTCCCGGCAGCCCAGCACCTCGGCTACCTCGGCGTAACTCAGGTCCCGGTAGAACCGCAACACCACCGCTGCCCGCTGAACGCCGGGCAACTGGCCGCACAATCGCCACAGCCGGTCGGTCTCCACCACCTGGGCGGCCGCATCACTGGTGACGGGTGCTTCAGCCAGCACAGCCGTGTCCGGCACCGGGTCGGCCCTGCGGCGCCGTATTACAGCCAGGCAGGCGTTCACCACGCACCGCGACACGTACGCCTCGAACCGATCCCCCTCCGGCAACCGCGACCAGCGCGGATACAGCGAAGCGAACGCATCCTGGACCGCGTCGCGAGCGTCCTCCCAATCCCGCGTGATCAACCACGCCATTCGCAATAGGCCAGCCGAGCGCGTCCGGACATAGCTGTCGAACGAGACCCCCGATCGAGCCCCCACAGCCACTCCCGCCCGTGCCACGTCCAAGACACTCACACTAAGAAAGAGTCTCCAGCATCAACTTTCGTTGCAGGACACGCCGAACCGAAACCAACGCCCGAACTTGCCGCAGATTTCACGCGGGCGGCGCGCCACTGCTTGCAGAGTGCTAGCATCGTGGTATGACCACGCTCTACATTCGTGAAGTCCCTGAGTCGGTCGCCGAGACTCTGAAGGAGCGGGCCGCGGCCCAAGGCAAGTCGCTGTCTGCCTATGTCGGGGCGGAACTGGCCAGGATCGCCGAACGGCCAACCAACGAGGAGATCGCCGCGAGGCTGCGTGCAAGGGATCGCTCGAACGGTCCAACCACCGGGGACATCGTGTCCGCCGTTGAGGCCGGCCGTCGGTGATCGTGATCGACGCCTCGGCCATGGTTGAGGCACTCGTCGGTCGTAACGCAGACCAGGAGCTCCTTGAGACCCTCGGGGGCGACCTCGACGCGCCCCACCTGCTGGACGTCGAGGTCCTATCCGTCCTCCGAGGACTTCTCCACGGCGGCAAGCTCGGCGGCGACGAGGCCGAGCAGGCGCGAAGAGACCACTTCGCGTTCACCATCACCCGCCACGAGACCGCACCGCTGGCTGAGCGGATCTGGCAGCTGCGCCACCAGTTCACCAGCTACGACGCCAGCTACCTCGCCTTGGCTGAGGCCCTGCAAGCGCCGCTGTGGACCTGCGACGCCAAGCTCGCCACCAACGGCCACAACGCCGAGATCCACCTCATCCAGCAGACACTCTGACACGCGGCGCTCCCCCCGAGGTGGCGGCCTGACCGACCTGCCCTTCTGCTTCCACCCATCTCCAGCCTCTTCGCACGAACAGACCTCGCCTCGCTCTTCTCGAAGCCGACCCGAACTCTCGAACGCCATCGCAACACCCCGAACTCGACAGCCCATCTGCCATACACCCGGTGCAATCGGGGACCTCAGAAAGTCGTTGGCACGAATCCGGAGCTCGGACGATCCTGGCGTCGACGTCGCTGCGCGACGTTGGAAGGGACGTCGAACCTCATCTCGCCGCTGCTCCCTCCCCCCGACTGCCCGCATCCACAGCCCTCCGTCCTCTCCATCACCCCGCCCCGGCTCCTCTCGTCCCTCCGAGCCTCGTTCCTTCCTTGCCCCCAACGTCCCTCCGAACGTCCCTTCAAACCGAACACACAATGTGCATTTCCGGTAGGACGTAAATTCGTTGGCACGAAAAGCGGGGGTGCAGCGTGGCTGAAGCCGACCCGGTCCAAGCCTCGGGTTCGGGGCGCCGAAGGCCAGGACAGACAGTCGAATGCGGCTGGTGCGGTCGAGCGGTCGAAGTGCCGGCCCGCGGTCGGGTTCCGTCCTGGTGCTCGTCATCGTGCAGGCACCGCGCCTGGGAAGCACGGCGGGTGAATCGCGAACGGCCTGCGGACGTTCGAGTTGTCACTCGCACCGTCGAGGTCGAGAGGCCGACCATCCGCATGGTTGAGGTCTCGGTTCCCGCCGAGCCCCAGACGGCCGAAGACTGGGCGGTTGTCCTTCAGGCGCTTGCGACTCGGCTGGCGCAGGGACGGATCTATCGACGGGACCTGCCGACCCTCACTCCTGCCATGCGACGCCTCGTCGAAGTCTGGAACCGAACGATCGAGCAACTCCGCTAAGGGGCTGCGAAACCGCCGTTCCAAGGAAGCTCGAAGTTGGACAGACCTCATGCATCACGGACGAGACCAGGCTCAGGTAGGGGCATTCTGCGCGTCATCTGAAGGGCACGTATGGTGCACGCCACCTTCGACGACTACGTCGATGTCAAGCATCATGCCTAGTCATGTGCTAATTCGCACGGAGTGGAGCATAGGGGACTCGAACCCCTGACATCAGCCTTGCAAAGGCTGCGCTCTACCAACTGAGCTAATGCCCCGCGCTGCGACATTCTCGCACCAGCCGCGCGCCCGGCCAAAACCGGAGG
>JADLEH010000445.1 GCA_020846255.1 Propionibacteriaceae bacterium | reverse complement strand
GCCGGCAACACCTGGCAGCACTACGCCCCCGGAGACCACACCCGACTCGCCGGGAACCGCTGACAGCGACCCGCCGGCTCGCCCCGGAGCCCTACTCACAACACCTTGATACGAAAAGGTGCCAGTCCCCCTAGTCAGCGCCCCATTGCCCGACCTTGTGGAAAGCAAAGCGAAGAAGCCACCCGATCGTGGTGTCCGGAACGGCACGTTTCGGAGGCTTAAGGGGATGTGACCATGAGCTTGCACCGGATCACGGCCGGGACGGGGTACGACTACCTGACCCGCCAGGTTGCGGCCATGGATTCCACCGAGAAGGGTCACACCGGGCTGGCGTCCTACTACACCGAGAAGGGCGAGGTTCCCGGACGCTGGGTCGGCTCCGGGATGGCCGGCATCGATGGTTTGGACACGGGCGACCTGGTCAACGCCCAGCAGATGCTGGCCCTGTTCGGATCGGGCCACCACCCCCTCGCCGCGCAGCGGCAGCGTGATCTGGCCGGGCCTGCGCTCACCGAGAAGGATTATGTGGAGATCACCCGGCTGGGTGAGCCGTACCGGGTCTATGCCGGCGACATCAGCCCGTTCCGGGTCGAGGTCGCCCGCCGCCTGGAGGCGCTGAACAAGGCGCGCGGCCTCCCTCAGAAGGCGGCCGCCGCGATCGAGGACCGGGCCCGGATCCGCTCCCAGGTCACCCTGGAGATGTTCCGCACCGAGTTCGGACGCGACCCGCTCAACGAGCGTGAACTAGCCGGGCATGTGGCCCGGCTGTCCCGTCAGCAGACCACAGCGGTCGCCGGCTTCGACCTCACCTTCTCCCCGGTCAAGTCGGTGTCAGCGCTGTGGGCGCTGGCCGAATCCGGGCTGGCCGCCAGGATAGAGCGGTGCCACCAGCAGGCCGTCGCGGACGCTCTGGAGTTCATCGAGCAGCACGCCCTGTTCACCCGCACCGGCACCGACGGGGTGCGGCAGATCGACGTCCGCGGCCTGATCGGGACCGCGTTCACCCACCGCGACAGCCGGGCCGGCGACCCTGATCTGCACACCCATGTGGCGGTCGCGAACAAGGTCCAAACCCTCAGCGACGGACGGTGGTTGTCGATCGATTCCCGGGTGCTGCACAAGGCGGTCGTGGCCGCCTCGGAGACCTACAACACCGCTCTGGAACGGCACCTGGCCGAGGCGATCGGGGTGCGGTTCGAGGCCCGCGAGGACACCGATCCGCGCAAGCGTCCGATCCGGGAGATCGTCGGAATGGACGCCGCCCTGAACCACCGCTGGTCGACCCGCCGGCAGTCGATCGAGGCCCGCTGGCGCGTGCTGGCCGCCGCGTTCCAGGCCGATCACGGCCGTCCACCGACCCCGGTGGAGGCGATCGCACTGGCCCAGCAGGCCACTCTTGAGACCCGCGAAGCCAAGCACGAACCCCGCTCCCTAGCCGAGCAGCGGACGACCTGGTGGCGGCAGGCCCGGGAGGTTCTCGGCGGCGAGAACGGCATCCGGACGATGATCCACGCCGCCCTGCACCCCGCCCCCGGTGAGCGTCACATCCCCAACCAGGCGTGGCTCGAACACGAGGCCCGCCGCGTGGTCGCGATCGTCCAGCGGGACCGCTCCACCTGGCAGACCTGGCACCTGCGCTCCGAAGCACTGCGCAGCGTCCGGGCCGTCGAAGTCCCCTCCAAGCACGTTCACACTGTCGTCAATCTGCTCCTCGACCAGGCCCTCACCTCCTGCGTTGCGCTCACCCGGCCCGTCCCCGGAGAACCTCAAGAGCCCGCCCCGCTGCGCCGCCGCGACGGCGCCAGCGTGTACACCGTCGCCGGGTCGCAGCTGTACACGTCCAACGCGATCCTCGCCGCCGAAGCCCGCCTCGTCGCCTCCGCCGGAGGCCGCGACGGCTGGGTCGTGCCCACCCCGGCACTCGACAAGGCGCTCCTCGAATCCCGCGCCAACGGTGTCGAGCTGAACCCTGGACAGGTGCTCATGGTCCGCGAAATGGCGACCTCCGGAGCCCGCGTGCAGCTCGCGATCGCCCCGGCCGGATCGGGCAAGACGACCGCCATGAACGCCCTGTCGCGGGCCTGGTCGCAGGCCGGCGGGACCGCGATCGGGCTCGCCCCGTCCGCCGCCGCCGCCGCCGCGCTGGGCGAGAACATCGACGGCTACAGCGACACCCTCGCCAAGCTCGTCTGGTCGCTGCGCAACGGCGAAACCCCCGACTGGGCCGACCAGATCGGACCTCGAACCCTGGTCATCATCGACGAAGCTGGCATGGCCGACACCCTCTCCCTCGACACCGTCGTCCGCCACGTCCTGGAGCGCGGCGGGAGCGTCCGGCTCATCGGCGACGACCAGCAGTTGGCGGCGATCGGGGCCGGCGGCGTGCTCCGCGACATCCAGGCCACCCACGGTGCGCTGCGGCTCACTGAGCTGGTCCGGTTCGCCGACCGGGCCGAAGGATCGGCCAGTCTGGCGCTGCGCGAGGGCCACACGTCGGCGCTCGGGTTCTACCTCGACCAGCGCCGCATCCACGTCGGCGACGCCACCACGATGGCCGACGACCTCTTCGCGTCCTGGACTGCCGACCGGGCCGGCGGACTCGACTCGATCATGCTCGCCCCCACCCGCGAACTCGTCGCCGACCTCAACCAGCGGGCCCGCACCCAACGCCTCGCCGACACCCAGCCGGGACGGGAGATCGAACTCGCCGACGGCAACCACGCCTCCGTCGGAGACACGATCATCACCCGCACCAACAACCGCAAACTCCGTGTCAGCCCGACCGACTGGGTCAAGAACGGCGACCGCTGGAGCATCCTCGACGTCGACCCGCGCCGCGGTCTGCACGTCCGCCACACCCAGTCCGGACGCCGCGTCCAGCTGCCCGCCGACTACGTCGCCGAGTCGGTCGAACTCGGCTACGCGACCACCATCCACACCGCCCAAGGCGTCACCGCCGACACCATGCACGGCATGCTCGCCGGCAATGAATCCCGCCAGCAGGCTTACACGATGCTCACCCGCGGACGCGAAGCCAACCACGCCTACGTGGTCGTCGTCGGGGACGGCGACCCGCACACCCTGATCCATCCCGAGACGATCAACCCGCTCACCCCGACCGACATCCTCGAACGCATCCTCGCCCGCGACGAATCCCCCATCTCGGCCACCACCGCACTGCGCGACGCCGCCAACCCTGCCCGGCAACTCGGCGAGGCGACCTCCCGCTACACCGACGCTGTCACCTTCGCCACCGCACGGTTGGTCGGCGAGGACGGCATCAGCGCGCTCGAACAAGCCGTGGACGAAGTAGCACCAGGACTGATCAACAGCCCAACCTGGCCGGCGCTGCGGGCCCAACTGCTCACCGTCCAGGCCGACGATCGCGACGCGATCCAGGCATTCCGCCGGGCCCGGATCATCCCGCTCACCGACACCCAGGACCCCTGCTCGACGCTGGCCGGGCGCATCGCCGACACCGGACGCCACTACCGCGGCGGACCTCTGCCGTGGCTGCCTCGAATCCCGGACTCACTGACCCGGGAGCCGCTGTGGGGCGACTACCTGAACGCCCGCCAACAGCTCGTCCGCGATCTCGCAGGACAGGTCCGCGATGACGCTATGGCGGCCGAAACCCGGCCGGCGTGGCTCGCCGGAACCGGACGCGCCGCGTCCGAGCTCGTCGCCGACATCGAGGTGTGGCGGGCCGCACGCCAGGTCGAACCCGGCGACACCCGCCCCACCGGAGCCCGCCGCGGCGGGCTGTCAGAGCCCCGCTGGCAGGCCCACCTCGACCGGCGGCTCGCGTCCACCGCCACCGCCGCCATGGACGACTGGCGACCCCTCCTCGAACAGGTCTCGCCGCTCGTCCTTGCCGACGGCTTCGCCCCGACCCTGGCCGCACGGCTGTCCCAGCTGTCCTCGGCCGGGATCAACGTGCCCGGGCTGCTGCGAGCCGCAGGCGCGCAGGGACCGCTGCCCGACGACCACGCCGCGGCCGCCATCTGGTGGCGCCTGTCCGGACACCTCACCCCGGCGGTCGCCGAAGCCGTCGACACCGACCACCACCTCGCCACCCAATGGCTACCGACCTTCACCGAACGCCTCGGCGACACGTCCCGCCAGCTGCAAGACAGCCCCTGGTGGCCCGCCCTGGTCACCACCATCGAACGAGGACTGCAACGAGGCTGGCCACTGGACCAACTCCTCGACGAGACCCGCGGAGTCAGTGACGACGACGGCCGAACCGACCCGTGCCAGGTCTGGGTGTGGCGCCTCTCGCTCCTCACCGACGCCCACGACCTCGCCGACGAGGACCGCTACGACCCCGCCGACGAACCACCCGACGACGTCACCCACGGCTGGACACCCAGCCAGACCGGCGGACCGGCGAACTCTCGCGCGGCCGCCATCCGAGAGCCGGACGAAGTCGAGTTCGGCGAGCTGGACGACGACCAGATCCTGAAGCTCGAAGGACTGATCCGCGCAGGCATGGGAGCCCCCGAACCGACCGAGGCGCGGATCCGCCACCAGCTGGAGCGGCGCGACCAGATCACCGCCAGCCCGGTCCCCGTCGACCGGCTCGCCCGCATCAACGAGCTGACCACCGCCTACTACCAGGCCTGCCTGCCGAACAGCTGGGCCACGCGGTACCTCGACCAGCGCCTGCACGCCGACCCGGCCACGCTCGAACCCCTGCGGCTCGGCTACGCCCCCGACAGCTGGACCGGCCTGATCACGCACCTGCGCCGGATCGGCGTCACCGACGGCGAGATGCTCACCGCCGGCGTCGCCACCACCGCATCCACCGGACGACTCATCGACCGCTTCCGCGACCGCCTCGTCGTCCCCATCGTCCATGACCACCAAGTCCTCGGCTTCGTCGCCCGCCGCAACCCCCACTTCGGCGACGACGACGGACACGGCCCGAAGTACCTCAACACCGCGGCAACACCCCTGTTCGCCAAGGCCGACCAGCTATTCATCGCCGGCGACCTCACCGCGGACGCCACCCCTGTACTGGTCGAAGGACCACTCGACGCGATCGCCGTCACCCTGACCGGCGACGGTCGGCACATCGGCGTGGCACCGCTCGGCACCAGCCTCACCGAAGCCCAGGTCGCCCAACTACATGAGCACGGACGTGCGCCGGTCGTCGCCACCGACGCCGACCTGGCCGGAAAGGTGGCCGCCGAACGCGACTACTGGCTCCTCACGCTCTACAACCTCGACCCCACCCACGCCATCCTCCCCGACGGCGCCGACCCCGCCGACCTCCTCGCTATCGGCGATGCGGCTGGACTCGCGGAGGCGATCACCAACGCGAGGCCGCTCGCGGACTCGCTGATCGACGAACGCCTCGACCATCTCGAAGGCGCCGAAGCCGCGCTCGACGCCGTCTGCGTTCTCGCAGCCCAGCCGGCCGGCCGCTGGATCGCCGGCACCGAACACATCGCCGACCGAACCGGACTCCCGTCAGCCCTTCTGCGCTCCGCCCTCGCGTCCATGGTCAAGGCCCGCAACGCCGACCCCCGCAAGGCAACCCAAGCAGCCACCGACCAGATCGCAGAGACCAAGGAGCGCCTCGCCACCAGGTCGCAGCAGCGAGCGGTCGAGGTGTTCGAGCGCGTCGAGACGCCGACACACCGCAACCAGTCCGAACCCCTCCCCACGTTTGACCCGCCGGATCAGCACGGAATCTCATGGTGACGATCCAGATCACGGGCGAAGATAGAAGACACCCCCGAGGAGAAGCACCGTGCAGCCCATCCTGACCGTCGCTCTGGCTGCAGGAGCCGGTGTGCCGCTGGGTCTCTCGCTGCGCCGCAACCTCGCCATGCTCGGATACCGCAAAGAAGACGAACAGGACCGTCCCGATCCGGGCCCGCGCTGGTGGGTCGTATGGGCGAGCGTGGTCGCCCTCGGCAGCCTCACCTCCTCGGCGTACCTCAGCGAACGCCCGATCACCTACATAGGGGTACTCCCCCTGGCCTTGACCGGCCCATGGCTCGCCGCCGTCGATCTCGACGTGCTCCGCATCCAGAACCGGGTGCTCATGCCCGCTATGGCCGTCACCCTGCTTGCGCTCCTAGGGATCGCAGTGGCCGAGCGAGACTGGTCGGCGCTCGGCTCGCCTGTCGTCGCCGCTCTGGCCACCGGAGGATCGTTCGCCGCCTTTCACCTCGCGACCCACGGCGGCATCGGACTCGGTGACATCAAGCTCGCGACGGTGATCGGTCTCGCCCTCGGCCCAATAGGCGTTGACGCAGTCTGGATCAGCGTGCTCGCCGGTTCATTGACAACGCTCATCTGCGCGAAGTGCATTGGAAGGGGCGGCCCAATCCCCTATGGCCCTGGGCTGTTGAGCGGTTCACTGCTCGCTGTGCTCGTCACCGCATTCGCCCCCTGATCCGCTCAGCAGCCGGGCTCGAAGTCAGCTGTTCTCGAGGCCCCTAACCGTTCGACTAATCCGTAAATGGATGCAGATCAGGCTGGAGGGACAGGTGTGACGGGTGGCGCCCGTCTACAGCCCTCGAACGGGCGGCCCGACAGAGGCACATTGGCTAGACGGCGAAGCCACCCGACACACCAAGGCAACGCACGATCGCGCTTCCCACCTCGGCGAGTTCCTCTGTTCCGTCAAACGCGCGGCAAGAACGGTCCGGCATCGCAGGTGCGCCACTTGTGACACCGATTGCCACAGCGAGTGCCGAGTTGCTGGCGATGGTTAGGCAAACCTGCTAGTCGGCCGCCGAATCGCCGCCCTCGCGCACTGCGGGGAGCGAGTCTTCACGTTTCAGGTACCCGAGCGTGAACGACGGGTAATCAAGGATCGACGCAACGGTATGAAAGGCAGCCCGGACGTACGGATACGCCATGAAGTAGACGTTCGTATCGATCCAGGCAGAGATCGCGGAGGGCCTGTCGGGAAGCTCGGCGGTGAGGGCGAAGTGAGCCACATGCACGAGCCGAACCCTGGCGAGGACCTCGACCGCTCCATCTGGACTCTCCTGGACCCACTCTGCCGTGTGAGGAATCTTCACGAGCATGGCCGCCCGGTCGTCGCTGAAGCCATACTCGGAGAGATCGCGGCGGAATCGGACGATCGCGTCACTCAGGTCACCGCTCAGCGGACCGGCTTGAATCTCGTCAAGTCGAACGTCGATGATCTGACTGGCCTCAATGATTGTCTTTACGTCGTCGGGGCTAACGAGAGTTGGATCAGTTGGCAACCCGGACCCTGCCTTCCCTGAACGAGGCGGAGGCCCCGACGAAGATCGGGGCCTCCGGTGCGCACTCAACGGCGGTGCGCTTTATTGCTGACGTCGTCGCAAACCGGTCAGGCTGCCGGGTCGTGACCGTGTACCACCGAGTTACGGTGGCCTGTGGAACCTCTGCCAAGCCGGCATTGATTTCGGCGATCGCGCGAGCGCTGGGGAACTTCTCGTCCATGTCGATAACGCGAGATGAGTAGAGCCAACGAACGATATCGGCCCACGCCCAAATCTTCGAGGAGTTCCGCTCGCCACCACCTACGCTTGCGAACGGGATGGGGAAGTCGTCCTCCATTGACCACTTACGTGCTGCTTCGCGTGAAACGCCTACACGGTACGCCACATCGCTCGTGGAGACGAGTTCTTCGTAGACTCGAGTGACTCGCGCGCTTGGAACACTCGCGTGGAGTAGACGTGCGGCTTCGAGCGCCTCGGTGACGGGGTTGTCATCGTCCGCGAATACAGTCATGAGCACGATGCCATCAACTTCATTCCAGCCCACTTGGACCCCCAGCAGGGCAAGTTGCTCGTTCGTCTCTTCGTTCGCGAAATCCAGACCCTCGACTCGAAGGCGCACTGGAGTCGTCATCTTGATGGTTGCCTCTTCCGTTGCATGCATGTCTGCGTGTCGCTTGACACACAGTACCCGAAGTTGGTTGGCATGTGCCAACCACGGCGAGACTCACAGCAAAGCTTCAACTGGCGAGCCTTGCACGGCAGGCGGCGATACGGGCTTGAAGGCTTGCGAGCCGAGCTTCGAGTTGGTCGCGATCCTCGTGAGTCTTCGGCACGGTTCGCAGGGTCTGCGCGGCTTGCCGGGTCTCTGACTGGGCCTCAACGAGCACGCCGCCGGGATCCCGTGAAGCGAAATCGGGGTCTAGCGACCTGTCCAAGTCTCGGGCGTCGTCCATCAGGTCGTCGAACTCGCGTCCGACCGCATCGACCGTGACGGCATCAACTTCGGTGTCAGCTTCACTCAAGAGTTCCTGGATTCGTGCGTCGACTGCATCCCTCTCGATGAGAGTCTCAGCCGCGACGATGAGGCGTTCCGCCTTGTCAAGGCGAGAATGAAGTCCGGCGAGGGTACCCGGAAGATCGGACCGGTGCTCGCACTTCACCGTCACCAACTTAAGGGTGTCGCGGGCGACGTTCTGAGTCCCGCGGCCGGTCGAATAGATCTTCATCGAGTGAGTGCCTGCCGGGCAGGTGATCTCCCCGAAGGCATGATCCGAGAACTTCCTGAACGACCAGCCAGCTTTTCGGGCGGCAGTGAGCGCCTTGCGCCAATCAGAATCGGGATGACTGGCCCACGAGGCATCGGGCACAGCATCCCCTCCTCATTTGCAGCTCGCGCCGATTGTACCAAGCGGCCCCCGACAGCAGCCGAAGCGTGCCCTCTAGATGGTTCATGGGCGGGAGCCACGAACGGCGCGAGGTTGCACTAGGACCTGCTCCCGTGCTGCGGCGTCACCACTGGCCGGGGGTTTGGAGCAAAGCGAAACGGTCGACTCGGCATCGACTCGAGTTCGTCGCTGGCCACCGGCAGTCGGACAGCCACATGCTCTCGCGTGTCGTGGTGCACAGACACTCTTTGGTTCAGAGAACCTCGCCTGTGACGGGATTGACGAGTTCACCACTCCGCGCACGGGCCAGACGGAGGGGCGCCGGTCTCGGTTCACGTGGTGAAGGGCCAACGCTGGCGACGTCGTCGCCGAAGCCCTGCTTCCGTTTGGCGACAACGGCCCGGCTGAGGTTGCGACCTTGGCGTCCTTCCGCGGGCCAGGTCGTATGGTGTTCGTCGCAGCTGTTCTTGGTGCGGGTCTTGAGGCGTTCGAGGAAGCCGGGGATGCCGAAGCGATGCCATTCCTCGAGGGCACTGCTGGTGGGGTCGAGGCCGGCACGGCGGCGTTGGTCGGCAAGGACGGCGATTTCGTGGACGAGGTGGGGGTGCTGGGGCCAGCAGGCGGGGATCATGCCGGCGTTGTGGTCCCAGACGTACTCGTGGTTGAACCAGATCACGAACTTCTCCAGCCACGTCCATAGTTCGCGGCGCAGGGCCGGGTTGGTGCAGCTGGCCGGGTCCCAGGGCCGGGGCAGGTTCGCCGGGTTGCCGATCCGCTTCTTGTCCGCTTCGGTGCCGTTCGCGGACAGATACAGGTTTCTGTAGGCCTTCTTGAGCTCGACGCCGTCCGGGGGCGGGAACGGCAGGACGAGCGGCTCGCTCATCGCTGGCCGTCCCGTCTGCCGGCGAGCGCGGCCACGGCACGGGCTTCGCTGGAGATCGCCTGGTCGCGTCCGACCTCAAGCTCCTGTCGCTTCTCGCGCTGCTGCGCCAGGAGTTCTTGGCCGCTGTTCCCGTCGATGCAGCGGGTGAGTCGGGCGATGATGGGTTTGCTGTTCTCGGCGACGACCAGGGCGTGTTTCTCGGGGAGCTGGCGGACTTCCTCGGGGCGCAGGATGAGCATGTCGTCGCCGTGGGCCGTGCGTCCGCCGGTCTGTCCGAGTTGCCAGCTGGTGCGGGTGACGCGGGTGGTGCCGACGAGGTCGGAGACTTCCTTGTTGAACCCGACGTCTTTGCTGCCGCCGAACATGATCAGGACGTTGGTGAGGCCGAAGAGGGCGCGGGCGTCGGTGTCGCCGAAGATCGAGGCGAGCTGCCGCCAGGTCTGGGCGGCGTAGATGAACGAGATCCCCAGCGCCCGCTCGTTCGCCATCCGGGTGCGCAGGGTCGGCAGAGGCGCGGTCGACGGCAACTCGTCCAAGCAGGCCAGCATCGGTGGGCACAGCCGTCCCCACGGGCTGGCGTTCGCGAGCTGCAGCGCGGTGTCGAGGACGTGCTCGGTGAGGGCGGTCATCAGCGGGGAGGCTGACGCGTAGGGGTCTTCGCGTCCGAGCAGGTAGAACGTGCCCCGTGCCCGGATGATGGCGGCGATGTCGGTGGCGGGACGTTTGGGTCCGGGGACGCAGCGGGCGCGGATGTCGGGTTGGAAGAACAGGCTCATGGCTTGTTGGACGGTGGTGATGGTGTTGCCGGTGGTGCGGTCGTCGCCGGTGAGCGCTCCGCGCAGGAGGCCGTGCCAGAAGTGGGCGGAGCCGGGGTGGTTGAGCAGGATCTCTTCGGGTTCGTGGGTAGCTTGCGGGCGGGCGACCCATTCCAGGAGCCGGTCGAGGCTGTGCCCGGCGAGCGCGGCGGCGTGGAAGTAGCACTGCAGCACCTTCGCCGACTGGGCGGCATAGAACCGGGCGGCGGCGTCCCCAGAGCCGCTGCTGGCGCCGGCCTTGATCGTGCCGGCGGTGAAGGCCTTCGCCCTGCGTTCGGCGACGAGCGGGTCGATGCAGCCGGCGATCGGGTCCCAGACGAGTTCGTCCAGCCCGTCGGCCTGCGCGAACGGGTCGAGCACCACCGCGGGACGCTTCCCGCTGCGGCGGGCGGTGTAGGACAGCAGCAGGTCGTCGGCCTTGGTGAGGGTGACCAGCGCCGCGCCGGGTGCGGCGAGCAGGGCCGGGGTGAGCAGATCGAGGGTCTTGCCGGAGCCTTGGGGGCCGATGACGCCGGCGGTCCGGTCCCACGGGCACCACAGCTCGCCGCCGCGGGGCTCGTGGGCCGTCCCGATCCGCCAACCCACCTGGGCCGGGTCGAAGCGCCGTTTCAGGGTGGGCATGGTCAGATCGCGATGCCGGGTGCCGACGGCGGAACATCAAGCGAGTCGGAGTTCCGAATCGGTTTCGGCGTGACGGTCTCCCACACCTCAGGTTCAGCCGGGGTGTGCAGGGCGGTGCGCACGCGGGGGTCGGCGTCGGCAAGCACGTCGTCTCTGATGTACTCCCACGCCGAGGGTGGGACGACCTGGTCGATGAGCTGGCTGAGGAGCCTGACTTGGCCGGTGGGGGGTGCGTCGGGGTTGAGGTCGAGGGACCGGTCGAGGGCGACCACGGCGCTGGCCCCGTCGCCGCTGACCCAGGCGGCCATGCCGGCCAGGTACAGCGGGGCTTCGGCGCCGTAGGCGGGCACCTGGTTGACGACGTCCCGCCACAGGGCCAAATGCTCGGGCGCGTTCTCGCGAGTGATCGACAGCACGGCCAGGCTCTGAGCGGACGGGTTCTGGGCCAGGACCGCCAGCGCGATCGCGTCATCGAGCGGGACGTGCGCCTGGGACGGTTCGGTGACTTCCACCGGCTGGTCGGGCAGGTTGCGGCCGATCAACTCGGCGGTGCGGGCAAGGATGGCGTCGGTGTCGCGGGGTCTGGGGAGGGTGTCGAGGACGGCGCCGATGCGGGTGGCGAGCTGGTCGCTGTCCGGGGCGCTGGCGAACGCGGCCTGCAGCTCGTGCCGGTTGGGCCGCAGGGTGAGGCCGTAATTGGCGGCCTGGGTGGCGATGGGTCCGTCGGGGTCGATGGTGCCGGTTTCGCCGTCGGCGAGTTCCCAGGTGTCGGCGTCGACGAGCATGGTCTGCCGGTCGGCGTGGTCGGACAGGTGGGCGTCAGCGCGATGGAGCATGTCCCAGCCGGAGGGGTGGTCGTGGGTGTAGGCGACCAGGAACGCGTCGGCGTCGGGGAACCGGTTCCAGACCCGGTCGAGCAGGTCCTCGGCGGCGCCGGGGGCCCGGATGTCGTCGAGGTCAGCCCGGGCGGTGACCTCGACCCGGTTGTTCCGGGTGACGATCACGACCAGGGATTCGTCGGGGGTGAACCCGACCAGGTAGGGGATCAGTTCGGCGACCTCGCCGGGATGGTGCATCCGCAGGCGCGGAATGTCGTGTTCGCTCATCGTCGGGTCTCCTTCACAGGGTTGGGGGGTTCAGATGCCGGGCCAGCGGCGGGACAGCCGCCAGCCGAAGCGCTTGAAACCGGGAGCTGGGGTGGATCGGCCGGACGGTCTCCCACACCTCCTTCTCCGGCGCGGACGGCGGCGGCGCCGCCCGCTCGGCGGGTGTGCGGGGGTCAGGAGGTGGGGTGGTAGCCATCGTGGCGTCCGTCCTTCGTGGCGGACCTGGTGAGGTCGGGCCGGATGATCGGGGCAACCCGGCGCAGCCGGCTGATCCCGAGGAGCTGTTCGGCCTCGGCGGCGCTGGCCATGCCGTGCATCCGTCCTGGCCCCCAACGTCGCAGCCCCCACACGGTGGCCGCGATCGTCGCGGCCAGGAGCAGGAGCTGGACGGTGACGATCCAGCCGTATAGGGCGGCGGTCCCGGCGCCGGAGTGGTGGAGGGTAAGGCCGGCGGTGGGGTCGCCGGCGAGGACGCGTGGCAGGCTGGTGAACAGGTTCTTACCTTCGGGCCAGGTCCAGCCGGCGCCGGCGGACCAGTTGGCGATGGCGCGGGCCGCGTGGACTCCGAGGCAGGCGAGCAGCAGCCAGCCGGCGAGGATGCCGACGGGGATCTCCCACGTGAACGGGTAGGGGTCGCGGCGACGGTCTGCCTGGCCGATTGTCATCGCGGGTCTCCTCCGGTTGCGTAGAAGCTGACGTGGACGTGGTTCTTGTGCGCCAGGGTGGGGTTGGAGTTGCCGTAGGGGTGCCGGTAGGGCCGCCAACTGCCGCTGACTGAGGGGTTCCACTTGCGGACGTCCCAGATGATGTACTTCACCCGCAGCGCCTTGGCGTGGGCCTGGACCCAGTGCGCGACCCGCCACCCGTACGCGTTGCCGGCGCGGCTGGACCACTTGGGGATCATGAAGTCGACGGCGAGCCCAGTGCAGTGGTCGGAGAAGCCGCACGTCGATGACGACGCCGCCCGGCGTCCGCCGATGGAGGTGATAGCTGGGAACGCCTGCTTGATGCACCGCAGCCCGTGCAGAGCGGTGGCGCGCAGGCCGTGTTCGGCCGCCGAGCCTGAGGGTGGGCAGGTGTCGTCGTAGCCGGGCAGGTCGCCGCCGAGCCCGAAGCAGTCGGACGGATCCCCCGCCTCGACCACCGCGCCGGCCTTGCCGGCGTAGCTCCACGCATAGAACAGGACGTCGTTGCGGTAGGAGATGCTGCGGTTGTACGCCCACAGGGCCCGGATCACACCGGCCTGCCCGGTACGGACCCCGGAGCGGACCAGATAGTTCGCGGCGGAGTAGATCGAGTCTGCATCGGAGTGGATGTCGCGGCGTCCGTCGCCGTCCCCGTCCACTCCGTAGGCGGCGAAGGTGCCGGGCATGAACTGCATCAACCCCTGCGCACCGGCGCTCGAAGTCCGGTTGTTGCGTCCGTGGCGGGTCTCGGCCATCCCGATCCCGGCCAACAGCTCCCACGGCACCCGGTACCGGTTCCCGGCTGCCACATAGAGCGCTCTGATCCGGGCGGGGATGGTCTGGGCGGGGCTGGTCAGGGATTGGTGGCGGGGTGTCCCCCACTTCGGCAGGCTGGACTGCCCGGTGGTCGCGGCGAGCGTGGTGGTGGTGTCGGTGTCGTAGGCGCTACAGGGGTCGAGCCGGATCTGTTCGGCGACCGCGGGCGCTACGACGACGGTGGCCATGGTGAGGATGCCGATCGGGACCGCGCCGAACACGACCACAATCAGGGCCAGCAGGCCGAGTCCCCACCTCATGGCCGGCCGGCTGTTTCTATGAACTCAGGTTCGTGAACCTGGTTTGTTGATCGGTTGGGCGTTGTTGCTGGTGTTGTCAGTTGTGCGTCTGGATGGATGGATTGTGATGATTGGTCGCTGACAGTGACGGTTTGGC
>JADLEH010000444.1 GCA_020846255.1 Propionibacteriaceae bacterium | reverse complement strand
TGGCATAGCCCATCAGCCTGACGCTGGGAAACCCGGACACCGGAAAGGTGATCATCTGGACGTTCTTCATTCGGCTGATGTGATCGAGCGCAATCGTTCGCGCCCGGTCGGACTCGTCGGTCATTCCCCCTCCTCGCCGGCGCAGTCTATATAATCGCGGCCGGCGAGGGTGTGATGGACCAGCGCTGCGTCATCGTCCGAACGGCCGGCGACTATCAGGGCAAGCAAGGGCTGACCTATTTCGAGGGCATCTCGAAGGCATCGGCCGGATCGCAGGCGCTCTGTCTCCATCTGCTGACCATTCCGCCCGGCGGCCGGGCGAAGGCGCACCTTCACGAAGCGCACGAAACGGCGATCTCCGTCCTGAGCGGCGAAGCCGAGGTGTGGTTCGCCGAGAGGTTGGCCGACCACGCGACTGTGCGTTCGGGTGAGTTCATGGACATCCCTCCGGGTGTGCCGCACTTGCCGATGAACCGCTCTGGCTCGCCGTACAGCGCGGTTATCGCCCGGACCGACCCCAACGAGCAGGAGAGCGTTGTGCTACTTCCCGACCTCGATTCGGTCCCGGACCAGCAGCATGGCTGAGCGTTTCGACACCGTCATCGTCGGCGGAGGCACCGCCGGTTGCGTCCTGGCGAACCGGCTGTCGGCCAATTCGGGGCAGCGGCGGCGAAACCAAGCGTCCCGTGAGCTGTGACGGCGCTCACTCCGAACCACTATCCCGCGGGCATCTGCCGAACTCGCGGGCATACAATGTCGCCAACAGTTGACGCCGCTCGGGATGGGCCGCACACCGAGGGTTAAGATCGTGACTGCCCGCGCGGACCGCCACACGAACTGCACCAGGAACGCGATTACGCGGCGTGACTTCCTCGGCTTCGCCGCAACCTCTCTTGCGCTGACCCTCCCGGGCTGTGGGGGTGATGCAACTCCGGAGCAGCCAACGGGGCCTACGGCTACGCAGGGGTCGACACGCACTCAGGTTGACCCGACCTTATCTTCACCAACAACGGGCCCGGCACTCACTGAGTCCCCGCGCGGTAATGCCATCATTGTGTTCTACTCCCGAGTCGGCGAGAACTACGACAGCCGAAGTTCGACAAGGTCAGCCACTGGCCGGCCCATCACAACGCTCACCGTTGGCAATACCGAGGTTTTGGCCGGTTACCTCGCCGAACTGCTGAACTGCCCGACCTATAAGCTTGAAGCGGCAGCCCCATATCCAGAGTCGTACGACGAGACTGTTGCCCGCAACGTGCGCGAACTGAATGAGGACGCTCGTCCGGTCATCTCGAACCCGCTCACCTCACTCGAAGGTTACAGCACCGTACTCATCGGATGCCCGGTCTGGGCGCAGGGGGCGCCCCGGATAATCCGCACGTTCATCGATGCCAACGACTTCCGCGGTATCACCGTCGCTCCGTTCGTGACGTACGCGGTCAGCGGCATAGGAAGCGTCCCACGGGAGTATCAACAAGCATGCCGGGGCGCCGACCGGATCACCGACGGTCTTGCTATCAACGGCGAAAACGTCCGCGGCAGCCTCGACCAGGCGGCGGACTGGCTGGGCCGGATGGGGCTCCTCTGATAGGACGGCCCCGCGCCGCGCGGGTCAGGAGTCGAGTCGTTCGAATGCGTCGTACTCGGTGCTGCCTGGATCGGCGTGGAACGCCATCATCGTCAAGCCGCCATCGCCCTCGATCCGTAGGACCTGGTACTCGATGGTGATCTGGCCGGCCTCGGGGTGGTTCAGCTTCTGCGAACCCGTGACGTAGTGGACGATATCGTACCGGTCCCAGAGACGTTGGAAATCGGGGCTTGCCTGCCGCATCTGGGTCACCAGTGCGGTCACATCGGTGGCGTGCGGCTCGATCGAGGCCAAGCGGCGCAGTCCCGAGACCATTCCGCTTACCTGGGCCTCCCAGTCGGCGTACATGACGCGCGCCACAGGGTGCAGGAAGCCGTACCGGACGGCGTTGCGCTCGGATTCGGGCCAGTCCGAGAGTCCGGCAAGGAGTCGTAGCCCGGAAGGGTTCCAGGCCACGAAGTCGCCGATGCGATTGGTGACGAACGCCGGCAGGGGCCGAAGGCCCTCAAGTAGACGCAGGACGCCGACGGGCACCTCAGCCCCGCTCGCGACCCTGCTCATGAAATCCGCGCGCTCTACCTGCCGGGCGAGCGTCCGCAGGTGGTCGCGTTCGTCGTCGTCGAGTTGGAGTGCCCGCGCAAGCGACTCGACCACCTGAGGGCTCGGGTGGCGCTCCTTCCCGCGCTCAAGACGGATGTAGTAGTCGTTGCTGATCCCGGCGAGAGCGGCGAGTTCCTCGCGTCGCAGCCCTGGAATGCGCCGCAAGCCGATCCCCTGGGCCAAGCCGACCTGCTGAGGCGTGAGCCGGTCACGACGGGCCTTGAGAAAGATGCCCAGCGGAGACTCGGTGCTTGAGCGTGAGGTCATGTGCGAGATTGTCGCACAGGGTGGTTGGGGGGTGTGGCGTTCCCTTGAACAGGCCGGTCTTCATCCGCCTCCCGCATGGTGCCATACTAGGTCATGACAGCCACGGCATCGAACCCGCCAAGTCCCCCGCCGCCGAGCTCATGATCGTCCTCGATCGATCGGTGGTGAACATCGCCAGCGCAAGCAAAGGAGACACGATGAAGCACGTCAGCCTGGGAGGGTTGAAAGTCGCCCGCATCGGTCTCGGCGCCATGGGGATGTCAGCCGCCTACACGGGGGCCGGGAGCGACGACGCCGAGTCGGTCCGAACCATCCACCGGGCTATCGATCTGGGCGTCACGATGATCGACACCGCAGAGATCTACGGACCCTACACCAACGAGGAGTTGGTCGGACGTGCCCTCAAGGGCCGGCGAAACAAAACCGTGGTGGCCACGAAGTTCGGCTTCATGTCCCACACTGGCCGACCGCAGCTGGATAGCACTCCGGCGAACATCCGCATCGCTGTCGAGGGGTCACTGCGACGGCTGGGAACCGACTACATCGACCTCTATTACCAGCATCGCGTCGATCCCGAGACCCCGATCGAGGAAACGGTCGGCGCGCTGGCTGACCTGATCATGGAGGGTAAGATCCGTCACATCGGTCTGTCGGAGGCAGGGCCGACAACTATTCGTCGAGCCCACGCGGTGCATCCGATCACCGCGGTGCAGTCGGAATACTCGCTGTGGACCCGCGACCCCGAAGCCGGCGTGCTGGCGGTGGTACGCGAACTCGGGATCGGCTTCGTGCCCTACTCGCCGCTCGGGCACGGCTTCTTGACCGGGCAGGTCCGGTCGCTCGATGACCTTGCCGACGATGACTGGCGCAAGACGAGCCCCCGCTTCATGGGTGACAACTTCCAACACAACCTCCGCATCGCCGACGAGGTGCAGGCGGTCGCCAGCGAGGTCGATGCCACCCCGGCGCAGGTCGCGATCGCCTGGCTGCTGGCCCAGGGCGACGACATCGTGCCCATCCCCGGCACCAAGCGGGTCGCCCGGGTCGAAGAGAATGTCGCCGCTGACCAGCTCACCCTGAGCGCCCCACAGCTGGCAAGACTCGACAACCTGACGCCGCCCGCGGGCGACCACCACAACGAAGCCCAGATGCAGATGCTGGACCGGTCATGAGTGGCTGGACCGAAGACGAGATGAGTCGCATCGGCGAAGCGGAAGAGATTGAGCTGGCGTCGAGACGTCCAGACGGAACCCTGCGCCGCTACGTGACGATGTGGGTCGCCCGCGCCGGTAACAACCTGTACGTGCGCGCCGCGTATGGTCCGGACAGCCGCTGGTACCGGCACGCCCGCGCCAGCGGTACCGGCCGCATCCGTGCCGTCGGCGTCGAAGCTGACGTCAAGTTCGCCACCGCCGACCCCACCGTTCACGCGGCGATCGACGACGCTTACCACTCCAAGTATGACCGCTACGGACCGCGCATCGTTGGCAGCGTGACCGGAACGGCTGCACACGCCGTCACCGTGCGCCTCGTGGCTGATCAGGCGGGTTCGCGATGACATTCGAACCGAATCGAAGGATTTGATCGCCATGGATAACTCCTATGCTGGCAAGGTGGTACTTGTCACCGGGGCCGACTTCTTGATCGACGGCGGGGTCAACGCCGCCATCCGCGGAGGTGCACTGTGAAAGCATCAAGGCTCCCCAGGCGTCTGCGCAGAACTGCCGCGATGCTGGCAGCCGTGGTCGCGATCGTCGCCGCCACAAGCTGCAGCACCGACTCCGAAGGGACCGTCCCGAGGTCTACCACACCCAGCGGGACGAGTACCGGACGCGCCTCCAGCGACAGCGCCAGCCCCAACCCGGAGCCCTCACCCCAGGGGCAGACCATGATCGGCGCACAGACCCAGGCCGACCGCGAGGCGATCATCGCCAACTTCCGGGCACGCCAACAAGCCATGATCGACGCAGACACCGGCCAGTTGCGAGCGCTGTCGACCCCCGATTCCCGCGCTGAGCACATCACTGGCTACGACCAGCCGCGTGACGAGTGGTTCGACCAGATCGAATCTGGCTACTTCGACTACCACTCGATCGACAACCACTCGATCGAGGTCACGCTCACCGGGCCGAGCACAGCAACCCTTGTGTCCCGCAGCACGATCGACGTGACCATTCGCGGCTCCCGCAACAGTTGGCGCCTGGAGACAACCGCCGAATACATCAAGCAGGACGGCCGCTGGCTCTCCGGCAACGGCAGCTCGCGCACCTACTAGATCCACGGCCGCGCCCTGGCGACGGCCCGAGCGGCGCCGGCAGCGGCTCCGCCCGCGCAACCGACTCACAGGTGGTCCGAAACGACCGGCATGCAGCGCTGATGAAACCCTGGAAGGAATGTGAATCATGAATGCATCCATAAGCCGTCGCGCCTTATTCCGCGCAGGTGCGCTCAGCATTGGCGCGGCCGCGATCTCCGTCGTGGGGTGTACGGGATCTGACCCGGCTTCGAATTCGCCTACGGTTCCCACCGGCACTGGGGGTGCAACTCCGGAACGGACGGGATCTGAGACTCCGCGCTCGGCCTTCGACCTCACCGCCCGAACAGTGAGTCTCAACAATGGCCAGCTTATGCCGATCCTGGGCATCGGCACCTTCCGTCTGTCCCCGGACCGCGCGACAGAGTCGGTGGAGACCGCGCTGCGCGAGGGTTACCGCCTTATCGACACGGCCCGCATCTACGGCAACGAAACAGGCGTCGGACGCGGCATGAGGGCATCGGGCATCCCAAGAGAAGAGATCTTCCTCACGACGAAGCTCTGGACCGACGACTTCGGCCAGGCTGCGGATGCCATCAATGGGTCGCTATCGCGGCTCGGCGTCGACTACGTCGACCTGCTGCTGCTTCACCATTCCGGACCCCGGGACGAGGATGCCTATCGAGCAATGGAGGATGCTGTCCGGGCCGGGACCGTGCGTTCGATCGGGCTGTCCAACTTCTACGAAGAGGGCGTTGACCGGATCATACGGTTCGCATCGGTGAGACCAGCCGTCGTGCAGAACGAAACGCACCCCTACTACCAGGGACGGGCGGTAAAGCGACACATCGCGCAACAGGGCACGGTGCTCGAGTCCTGGTTCCCACTGGGCGGACGGGGCAACACCCAGGTGCTGTTCGGCGACCCGGTCATCAGCGAGATCGCCCGCGCGCACGGGAAGACGCCGCCCCAGGTCTTGCTGCGCTGGCACCTGCAGGCGGGCAACATCGCCATTCCAGGCTCGGGCAACAACGACCACATCCGTGAGAACATCGCGATCTTCGATTTCGCCTTGACCGCAGGCCAGATGCGCCAAATCGCCGATCTTGACCGGGGGCGCCGCTTCTCATCGTACTGAGCCAGCACATCTCTCCGCCCGCCGCCCACCGGCGGAGAGACGAAGGTCGCGCCCTTGCCTGGAAAACCCGCAGACACCGGCCCGGCAATGCGCGGGCTGGTTCATCCATTGTGGCCGCTGCCTTCGGACGGGGTACTCCGGGTCCCTTCGAGTTCATTGACAGCGGGTGCACGCAGCAAGGTGCCGTCGGGCGTCAGCACGACCGGGAGGTCTTTGACGGACGGTCCCAGGCGGTCGAGTGCTCCAGGAGCGGTTGCGTCGTCGATTTGCGTGTCGAGTCCTTGGCTCCCGGCCCGGGCCTGGGTCGGACGGGTGCGCGGATCGTCCGGGTTGGCGAGGATGAAGATGTCGGTTACCAGGTGCCGGCCGATGGCCTCGCGCCGCATATAGGCGCGAACCACCAGGTCGCGCAGCTCGTCCTCTCGGGCGAGCAGCGAACGTAGCCGTTCAACGGGAACGCGGAGCACCACACCGGGGTGAATCACGACCGCCGCCTGCACGACGCGCTGGTGGCGAAGCAGATCGAGGGCTCCGAGGAAGCGGAGTTCGCCGTACACTCTGACCACACGCCGCCCGGCAGCACCGACGTAGCTGACGACCGCCACCGCACCGGGAACGACGATGTAGAAGTCATATGCCTCGTCGCCCGGACGATACAGGACGTCACCGCGGACGACGGGCCGCCGCTGCCCGACTTCGTTGAATCGAGCCAGTTGCGCATCGCTCAGCCGCGGATGGTCACCGCCTCCATCGGGGGTCTCTGCGAGGTCCTCCCGCAGTCCCGACATCTCCTCGCGTGGGTTCCAGGCATTCAGCCAGTCAAGGCCCGGCGCCCGTTCCTCCGGCGGGATCGAACCCATCGCGTCAGCGTCAGACGACGCCAAAAGTGCGGCCGCCAGCGACAGGCTGTCGTGGCGTCCCGAATGGCGTCGCGAACAGGAGGAGAAAGAGCGTAGTCGACGCCTTCTCGGAGGCGAGTAAGCAGCATACAACCGAGCGACCTACTACGGCGAACCCGCGTTGCTACCAAGCAACGCGTTCTTTTGCTACCGCGTGTCGGCTATGGGGTTCAGGGTGGCTACGACATGTGCAGGCTGGCGGCGAAAGTGTCAACGTGTTCCCGAGCAGTCTGAAAGCGCTCGAGTGACCCGCCAAAGAGACCAGCTTGAAGGGCGGGCCAGGCCTCTCCCCAGCGTTGGACTTCCCGATCGAATTGGCTGCTGGTGGAACGATCACAGAGTCCACGCCACCCGAAGCAGCCGACTGGCGCCCATGACCGCCTGTTTTCCGCGCGCCGCTCGTCGACATACGCGAGCGCAATCAAGTACTCCCAGCGATCGAAACCCTGCTCATATACGATGGTTGCGTTGGGAAAAGGCCGCGGAGGGGCTGCTGGAGAACTTCCTGAAGTCGATCGCTGCTCGGAGTGTGATGGTTCGCCACCCTCTCTGCCAGATGGCTCCACGACCAGACGAAGCTCACTCGCGGGTCGGCAGCAAGTTCGCGCGTCTTGAGAGCGCCCACGCGGCTGAGGGTCTCGAGGGTCCAGCCCTGGTTGGCATAGCCCATCAGCCTGACGCTGGGAAACCCGGACACCGGAAAGGTGATCATCTGGACGTTCTTCATTCGGCTGATGTGATCGAGCGCAATCGTTCGCGCCCGGTCGGACTCGTCGGTCATTCC
>JADLEH010000443.1 GCA_020846255.1 Propionibacteriaceae bacterium | reverse complement strand
GGATCTGCGCGCCGTAGGCCTTCGCCGAGTTGGCGGCGCCCCAGACCAGCTGCCAGCCGTCGACGGACCCGTCCTGCACCTCGATCGCGCGGAGGATCCGCGGGTTGAGCCTCGGCTCGTTCCGCAGCGCCTCGCCGACGGAGATCTCGCGGGCCGGCACGCCGGTGGCAGCTGCCCCGGCGAGGAACTTGTCCGCGAAGCCGGGATCGTCGTCCGGGCCGGTCACGAAGTAGCCGCCAGTGGTCTCGATCGCCGATGCCTGGATCCGGGTGAGGATGACGTTCTCCTTGGCGCACTCGGTCGCCGAGAGCGGGTCGCTGACCACATAGCGCCCGCCGGAGTGCAACAGCCCGTGGAACCGTCCAGTTGTTCCCTGGCCCAGGTCCGCACGATCCAGCAGCACGGCTGTGTAACCGCGCATGGCCACGTCACGCACCACCCCGGCCCCGGTCGAGCCGCCACCGATGACCACGACGTCAACAGCCAGCTTTCTCACGTAGGACCCTCCGTTCGATCTGCGACACCAGCGGCCCCTGACTCTCCGTTGATGTCCGGGCAGCGCAACAGCGCGCCGTCGGTGTTCAGGCTAACCAGACGCAGGTAACCGGAACAGCACGCTGACCTAAGGTCGCCCAGACGTGCAGCCATGGCCGCCACGGGTGGGAAAATCGACGGCCCGGTTGTACCCGGGCCCAGCCACCCGGTATCCCCCTCGCTACCCAAGCGTTCGCGAAGCTACCCGTGGACGGGTAGCTTCGCGGCCGAAGGGTAGCGTCGGGCGGCGCGGCGGACGTCAGAGGCGCGCCCGGTCGAGGACGGCGCGGGCCGTGCTCTCGTCGAGGACCAGGTCGGTCGCCACCCCGGCCCGGAGGGCACCGACGACGGCGGGTGCCCGCGACGGGTCGGCCACGACGCAGATCCGGCGGGGCACCCGCTGGAGCTCTGCCGGGGTCAGGCCGGTGGCCCGGTCGTTGTGGGCGACGTCCGCGTAGGAACCGTCCTCCCGGAGGAGCACGGTGCAGACGTCCCCGACCACCCCGTCGGCGGCGAGTTGCCGCATGTCCGACGCGTCCATGTAGCCGGCGGTGTAGACGTGGGACGGCACCCGGCCCTCGAGGCAGCCGACCCCGAAGACGGCCAGGTCGAGCTTCTGGTGCAGCTTCAGCACGTTCTGCACGGAGCGTTCCCGCCACATCGCCTGCTTCGTGGCCGCGTAGTCGAAGAACGCCGGCACCGGGAACAGCACCACCCGGGCGTCGAAGGCGTCCCCGATCGACTGCAGGATCTCGCCGATGTAGGGGATCCCCGAACTGCGCTGGTTGGCGCCGCCGTTGATCTGGACCACCGTCGAGCCGACCAGCGGCCGCCGGCCGAGGTGCTTGACGACATGGGAGAGGGTCACCCCCCAGGCGACGCCGATCAGCTGGTGGTCGTCGACGGCCTCGGTGAACAGGCGGCCGGCGAGCCGGGCCACCTGGTCGAAGCGGACGTTCTCGTTCGCGTTCTCGCGCACCGAGACCATGTGCACCCGGACCCCGAAGTGCCGGCCGAGGGTGGAGGCGATCGGCGACTGTGAGCCGCTGTGGTCGGCGAGGCTGATCCGGACCAGTCCGGTGTCCCGGGCGTCCTTCAACAACCGCGAAACCGAGGAGCGCGATAGCCGCAGCTGGTGCGCGATGCTCTCCATCGTCTCACCCTGTATGTAGTAGCGAGAGGCCGCTTGGTACATGTCCTCGTAGCGCTCGTTCAACCTTGCACCCTTCCCTTGCACGTTCGTGCACAGGTCTAGCGCATGCGTTCAACCATTAGCAAGATGAGCCCTACGGGACGGGGTCAGCGCGAGAGTGCATCGTGCCCCTATCGTGTGGGTTCAGCGGGTACGAAGGAGTCAGATGAACCTCTCAACGGTCGGCGCGGGTACGCGCCCCGTCGAGGCCTTCGCATCGGAGATCAACGAAGAAGCCGATCCCGCTGGTCCTTGCAAACCTCGCGTCCTGCCACCGAGCCTCGGCGGACGCGAACGAAGTGGAGGCTCCGGTGTCCACAGCTGGACATCGCCAAGTCGGGCGGACGCGAAGCTGCGTGCGCCGGTCGCCCAGTACACCTATCCGGCGCACGACGCCCCTCTACGGGCGAGCGGGGCGCGGCACCCCGAAAAGGTGTCTGTTCTCATCCACATCGTCTGACAAGACAACGAACACATCGCCTGCGTCCTAGGACGCCCAAACTGACGCCCGTTCGGGTGTCTGAAAGTGAGAATGAAGTGCTGGGGACCATTTTCCTCTCTGAGGTAGTCGGCACCGCGATGCTGCTCCTCCTGGGTGGTGGCGTCGTCGCCAACACCGCGTTGACCAAGTCGAAGGGCAACGGCACCGGCTTCCTGTTCGTGAACTGGGGCTGGGGTCTTGCGGTCTTCGCCGGTGTCCTCGTGGCCTACAAGTCCGGCGGGCACCTGAACCCGGCCGTCACCCTGGGTGTCGCAGCTTCCGGGGCCAAGGAGTTCGTCGCCGGCGTGCCGGTGGACATCACCTCCATCGCCGTCTACATCGCCGCACAGATGGTCGGTGCCTTCATCGGCGCAGTCCTCTGCTGGCTGACCTACAAGGAACACTTCGACCAGGAGCCCGACGCGGCCACCAAGCTCGGCGTGTTCTCCACCGGCCCCGCCATCCGCAACTACGCGTGGAACGTCGTCACCGAGGTCATCGGCACCTTCGTCCTGGTGTTCGTCGTGCTCGCTGCCGGTCACTGGAAGTCCACCGACCTCGGCTGGCTCAGCGCCCTCGGCGTCGCACTGCTGATCGTCGGCATCGGCGCATCCCTCGGTGGTCCCACCGGGTACGCCATCAACCCTGCCCGTGACCTCGGCCCGCGCATTGCGCACTTCGTCCTGCCGATCAAGGGCAAGGGCGGCTCGGACTGGGCTTACTCCTGGGTTCCGGTTGTCGGCCCGATCATCGGCGGCGTGCTCGCCGGTCTCGCAAGCGGCTTCCTGCTGCCGGCCTGACCTATGACGGGTGGGTGGGCCTCCGGGTCCACCCACCCCGAAAACCGCTCCAAGAACAAAGAGGAGCGGGCCGGTTGCCGCCGACCCGCTCACACAAACCATCATCCTTAGACAATGACGTGGAAGGAATTATCCATGACGGACAAGTACATCCTTGCGATTGACCAGGGAACGACCAGTTCCCGCGCAATCATCTTCAACCACGGGGGCCAGATCGTCTCCGTCGGGCAGAAGGAACACGAGCAGATCTTCCCGCGGGCCGGCTGGGTCGAGCACAACCCGATCGAGGTCTGGGACGCCGTGCGCGAGGTCGTCGCCGAGGCCCTGGCCAAGGCCAGCCTCAACAAGGAGAGCATCCAGGCCGTTGGCATCACCAACCAGCGCGAGACCACGGTGGTGTGGAACAAGGAGACCGGCCAGCCGGTCTACAACGCCATCGTCTGGCAGGACACCCGCACCGGCAAGATCATTGAAGAGCTCGGTGGCGGCGACCAGGACAAGTACAAGGCCCGCGTCGGCCTGCCCCTGGCTACCTACTTCTCCGGCCCCAAGGTCAAGTGGATCCTGGACAACGTCGAAGGCGCACGCGCCGACGCCGAGGCCGGCAAGCTGGTCATGGGCAACATGGACACCTGGGTCATCTGGAACCTGACCGGTGGCGTCAACGGTGGCGTGCACGTGACTGACGTCACCAACGCCTCCCGCACCATGCTGATGGACCTCAACACCCTGTCCTGGGATGCCGAGATCGCGGCCGACATGACCATTCCGATGAGCATGCTGCCCGAGATCAAGTCCTCCTCGCAGGTGTACGGCTACGGCCGTGAAGAGGGCCTCCTCGGTGGCGTCCCGGTCGCAGGCGACCTGGGCGACCAGCAGGCTGCCACCTTCGGCCAGGCTGCGTTCAAGCCGGGCATGGCGAAGAACACCTACGGCACCGGCTGCTTCATGATCATGAACACCGGCGAGGAGATCGTTCCCTCCAAGAACGGCCTGCTCACCACCGTGTGCTACAAGATCGGCGAGGACAAGCCGATCTACGCACTCGAGGGTTCGATCGCCGTCACCGGCTCGCTGGTGCAGTGGCTGCGCGACAACCTGAAGATGTTCTCCTCCGCTCCGGAGATCGAAGAGCTCGCCGCTTCCGTCGACGACAACGGCGGCTGCTACTTCGTGCCGGCGTTCTCGGGCCTGTTCGCTCCGTACTGGCGGGCAGACGCCCGTGGCGCGATCGTCGGCCTCACCCGTTACGTCAACCGTGGCCACATCGCCCGCGCCGTCCTGGAGGCCACCGCCTACCAGACCCGCGAGGTCCTGGACGCCATGGAAGCCGACTCGGGCGTCAAGCTCGCCGAGCTCAAGGTCGACGGCGGCATGACGATGAACGACACCCTCATGCAGTTCCAGGCTGACCAGCTCGGCGTGCCCGTGGTGCGCCCGGTTGTGGCAGAGACCACCGCTCTCGGTGCGGCTTACGCCGCCGGCATCGCGACCGGTTACTGGAACGGCGAAGAGGATGTCATCGCCAACTGGGCCGAGGACAAGCGCTGGATCCCCAGTGACGAGCAGGACGAGCGTGCTCGCCTGTACCGCCAGTGGAAGAAGGCCGTCACGAAGACCTTCGACTGGGTGGACGAAGACAGCGGCGAGTGACCCCTCGCTGACAAGCACCGGCGCCGCCGGGATCCTCGGATCCCGGCGGCGCCGTCGTTTGAGGCAACCTCCGGCTGCTGCTTACCGGAAGCTGTACCGGAGGTCCCCGCCCGAGCTGGACAGCGCGGTGACGGCGACGATGACCGCATCCCGCCCGCTGGGCAGTGCCGGCGTCCGGACGGTGAGCCGGGTGTCGGACTTCACCCGAAGCCTCGTCCCGCGGACGCCGTCGAAGAGGATCCTGGTCACCGACCTCAGCCCGCGCCCGGTGATGGTCACCGTCCGGTCACCGGCCGACCTTCCTGCAGCCGGGCTGACGGCGGCGAGGCTCGGGGCGATGTTCAGCAACCGGTTCGCGGTGTGGGCGAGGTTGCCGCTGACCCGGTTGCGCAGGCTCAGCCGCCGCAACTCGAGCCCGACCCGGGCCGGGGACCAGCGCGGGTGCGCATCGAGGACCAGCGCTGCTGCGCCGGCGACGTGCGGCGCCGACATGGAGGTCCCCGACATCAGCGACGTACCCCGAGCCGTGCCGGCTGCCGACAGCACGTCCACCCCGGGGGCGTACAGGTCGACGCAGGAGCCGTAGTTGGAGAACTCGGCGCGCGTGTCGCCGCGGTCGGAGGCCGCGACCGTGAGCGCCTTGCGCGCGCTCGCCGGCGAGTAGTCGCAGGCATCCTGGCCGTCGTTCCCGGCTGCCCCGACAACGGTCACCCCGTCAGCGATCAGCCGCCGCACGGCCTCGTTCTCGACCCGGCTGTAGGGGCCGGAGAGGCTCAGGTTCGCGATCGCCGGGGTGCCGGCCCGGTGCTGGGCGGTCACCCAGTCAAGGGCCTGTGCGGTTGTGGAGGCGGTGCCGTTGCCGTAGCAGTCCAGCACCCGCACCGGGACGAGGGTGACCTGCTTGGCGACGCCGAAGGTCTCGCCCCCGACGATGCCGGCGACATGGGTGCCGTGCCCGTGGCAGTCGGCGGTCCCGAGCCCGTCCTCGACCCAGGTGCGACCGGTGGTGACCCGGCCACCGAGATCGGCGTGCGCAGCGTTGATCCCGGTGTCGACCACGTAGACGGTCACGCCGGTGCCGGTCTGGTTGGCGGTGAAGCTGCTGTCCAGCGGGAGCTCGGGCTGGTCCAGCCGGTCCAGACCCCAGGGCGCGTCGGTCTCGGTGCCGGCGGCGCGCACCGGCTGGTCCTTCTCCACGTAGGCGACCGCCGGGTCGAGGGCGAGCTGTGCTGCCTCGGTCGCGGTCAGCCGGGCAAGGACGGCGGCGGACGCGCCGATCCTCCTGGTGGCCCGCAGGCCGGTCCTCGCCCGGGTGATGGCGGCGCGGGTCCGGGCGTCCGAGCCGCTGCGGAAGCCGACGACGTACTGGGCTGCGCGGGTTCGGGGGGTGCCCGGTACCACTCGCGGCGGCGACGATGCGGCGGGCGGTGGCGGGGACGGGGCCCCGACGGCTCGGGGGGCGCCCGGAGCGAACAGGGTGACGGCGAGGCCGACCCCGATCGCGAGCGCTGTGCGGCGCAGTTTTCTCATGGCCCCCCGACTCGTCGAAAACTGGGTCGAGCTTAGGCGAATTCCTGCCGGTTCGGTGTACCGGACGGATCTGCGGTGCCGGGGCCGGTCGGGGTCAGGTGCCGGTGACGGCGATCTCGGCGATCCCGCCACGGAAGTAGCCGGCGCCCAGCGGCGGCAGCGAGGTGAGGTAGATGAGCACGTAGCGGGTGTCCTGCGGCTGCGACACGTCGAGGGCGGCGCGGCCGCCGGCCTCCGTGGCCGTGGCCACAGGTGACCAGTCGGCCTCCGACTTCATCGGCGCGGCATCCGTCGCGGACCGCGGCACCCGGACCTCCACCGTCGTGCCCTTCCCGCTCAGCGTCACCTCGACCCGCGACACCCGGCGGACGGCCCCGAGGTCGACCACGAGGCCGACCCCGGGCTTCAGGCCACCGAGGGTCGGCAGTCGTCGGTAGCGTTCGGTTCGCCAGACCGTCTTGGTGTCACCGTCGGCGGCCAGCTTCGCCTGCTTGGGATTCTCGCCGCCGCTGCCGCCGTCCGCCTTCGGGTCGAAATCGGTGACCTGCGCCACAGCCAGGGGGCCGGCGGCCGTGGCCGGTCCCGGGGCCGGACGGTTGAGCAGGGTCGCAACCAGGATCCCGACGGCCACCACCAGGGCAAGGCCGCCAACGATGAAGGGTCGGTTCGACCGCTTCGCAGCCGGCGCCTCCCCGGGCGACTTCGCCTCGGAGACCGGCGGCGGCACCGGGGTGAACGAGTCGCCGTGGCTGAGCGCTGCGTCGACGAAGGGTTCGGTCTCGTCAAGGCCGTCAGGCGGGTCGGCCGACGCCG
>JADLEH010000442.1 GCA_020846255.1 Propionibacteriaceae bacterium | reverse complement strand
TGATGCCGGGGATCGTTTCGGGGGCGCTGCTGGCGTTCACGTTGTCGTTCGACGACTACGTCATCACTTCGTTCGTGTCGGGGAGCGGGTCGTCGACCCTGCCGCTGGTGGTCTACGGGATGGTCCGTCGCAACATCGAGCCGTCGATCAATGCCATCAGCACGGTCATCGTCCTGGCCACGTCCGGCCTGCTCCTCGTGGCGGATCGCGTCGGGCGAACCCGGTGAGGCGCGGGATTCGCGTTCCTTCATGGCGCCTTAACGGTTGCCCCTCTACCATGCGACGATTCGCGACCCGGTGCGTCTCATGGTAATCTCGGAATTGCGTCCCTCGCGGCTCGTTTGCCGCGTTTCCTCGATCCTCATGGTCCTGGCGCTCGTTGCCCCGGCAACCTCCAGGGCCCAGCCGGCTGGCGTTGGGAAGGTTACCCCCATCGCCTCGATCCGCCTCCGCGGCGAGGCGTGGAACTGGTTCGGCGACCAGCCCGGCGGCGACTACCAGTACCTCGGTGCCCTGGCTCGGCTCGGCCTGGAACAGAAGCGGAAGAACGTCGAGTGGCGGATCGAGTTTGCCGCCCCCGCGCTTCTCGGTCTCCCCGACGAGGCCATCGCTTCCGCTCCCCAGGGGATCCTCGGCCACGGCGGCAACTACTTCCGAGCCAACGACAGCGCCACGAGCGTTGGCGGGTTCTTCCCGAAACAGGCGTACTTCCGAGCCCGGACCACGGACGGACGCTGGGCCCTGCGGCTCGGCCGGTTCGAGTTCGCCGACGGGGGCGAGGCCACGCCCGTCAACGCCACCTTGGCGGCCGTCAAGCGGACCCGCGTCGCCCAGCGGCTCGTCGGCCCGTTTGGCTTCACCCACGTGGGTCGGAGCTTCGATGGCGTCGAGGTGCAATACGGCAGCGGTGCCACCCGCGTGACGCTGATGGGCGCACTCCCCACCACCGGCGTCTTCGACGGAGACGGCTGGGGATGGGTGGACGATGTCGCGCTCGGCTATGGCTCGCTCACCGCGCGGGGCCCTGGCCCGGCCGACCGGAGCGAGTTCCGCGTGTTCGCGATGCACTATCGCGACGGCCGCGACCTCGTCAAGGCCGACAATCGTCCCCTCACTGTCCGGCAGGCCGACCTGGACCCGATCGCCGTCACCACCGTCGGTGGGCACTACCTCCAGTTGCTACCGACGGCCAGCGGCCCTATCGACCTGCTGGTGTGGGGTGCCGGTCAGTTCGGCGATTGGGGCCGGCTCCATCACTCGGGGTACGCCGCCGCCGCCGAGTTCGGTTGGCAACCCGCCATCCTCAAGGGACTCAAACCCTGGATTCGGCTCGCCGGCTACACCAGCAGCGGCGACGACGACAACGCCGACGGGAGCCACGGTACCTTTTTCCAGGGGCTTCCGACGCCCCGGGGGTACGCCCGATTTCCCTTCTACGCCCTGATGAACCTGCAGGAGGCGTCGGCGAGCTTGACGCTCCGGCCGGGGAGCAAGACCACGATCCGCGCCGATGTGCGGGGACTTCGACTGGCCCGGGACAACGACGGCTGGTACGTTGGGGGTGGCGCCTTCCAGGACCGAGACTTCGGCTACGCGGTGCGACCGTCGAACGGGCGGGCGGGGCTGGCGACGCTGGTCGACGTGAGTGCAGATTTCCGGATCAACAGCCGCTGGACCATCTCCGGCTATGCCGGCCAAGCCATGGCCGGGGGTGTGCTGCAGACCATCTATCCGAGAGAGTCCAACGGCTGGCTGGGGTACCTCGAACTGGAGTGGCGCTGGTGACTCCGAGCCGTTGGCTGTTTTCGCTCGCCGCCGTTCTCGTTGGGGCGGCGGCCGGGCTTGGCACCTATACCTTCGCCTACGCCAAAGGCGGGTCGTACCTGACAGACAATCCCGCCGCCTGCGCCAACTGTCATGTGATGCGCGGGCAGTTCGACGCCTGGACGAAATCCAGCCACCGGCAAGTGGCTACGTGCAACGACTGCCACACCCCGCATAACACCATCGGGAAGTACGCCGTCAAGGCTCGGAACGGTTTCCTCCACAGCGCCTGGTTCACGATCGGGGGGTTTCCCGAGCCGATTCGGATCACCGAGGCCAGCCGCGCCGTCACCGAGGGGGCCTGCCGGCACTGTCACCAGGAGATCGTCGCGGCCGTCGACCCCGACGGCCCGGTCGGCCACACGCCGGGCTCCTGCATCCGTTGTCACGCCACGGTCGGCCACTGGACTCGCTGACCCGCTCCGTCATTCGTCTCCGGAGACCGTTCATGACTTCCCCGAATCGCAGCCGACTACTCCTGATCACGGCCGGCTCCGCCGTGGCGGTTCTGGCGCTCGCGGCGCTGCTCACCAACGTCTTCGAGCGGCGCCAGGAGGCGCGCAATCCATTCTTCCGGGTGGTGGCGTTGAGCGACACCACCCAGGATCCGGCGGTCTGGGGCCAGAACTTCCCTCAGGAGTACGACGACTACCGCCGGACCACGGATCAGGTGCGGACGCGGTATGGCGGGAGCGAGGGCGTGCCGGTCACGCCCACCAGCGTGGATCCCCGCTCGGTGGTGGCCCAGTCGCGCCTGGAGCAGGATCCTCGTCTCCAGCAGATGTGGGCCGGCTACGCCTTTGCCGCCGATTTCCGGGAGGAGCGGGGTCATGCCTACATGTTGATCGACCAGCAGTTCACCGGTCGGCAACGCGTGGTCAAGCAGCCTGGCGCCTGTCTCAACTGCCACGCCTCGATGGTGGTGCCGTGGCGCCAGGCCGGCGATGGGGACCTGGTGCGGGGCTTCGAGAAGCTCAACGCGCTGCCGTACGACTCGGCGGCTCGGAACGTGGCCCATCCGATCACCTGCATCGACTGCCACGATCCCGAGACGATGGCGCTCCGGATCACCCGGCCGGCCTTCATGGCGGGGATCAAGGCCGCCAAGGCAAGCCAGGGCATTCCCGACTACGACGTCGGCACCATGGCCACCCGTCAGGAAATGCGGAGTTTCGTTTGCGGCCAGTGCCACGTCGAGTACTACTTCAAGGGCGCGGAAAAGCGGCTCACCTTTCCCTGGGATCGAGGGCTCACGGCCGACAGCATGGTGGCGTACTACGAGGCAAACGGACACAAGGATTGGACCCACCAGCGCACGGGCGCGGCCGCCCTGAAGGTCCAACACCCCGAGTTCGAGCTCTGGTCGCAGGGTATTCACGCCCGGAGCGGCGTCACCTGCGCCGACTGCCACATGCCCTACAAGCGGGTCGGCGCCATGAAGGTCAGCGACCACCACGTCCAGAGCCCGATGCTCAACATCAACCGCGCCTGCCAGACCTGCCACAAGGCGTCGGAGGGAGAACTGAAGGCGCGGGTCGAGCAGATTCAGGATCGGACCTATCAGCTCCGGAACATCGCCCTCGATGCGTTGATGGAGCTGATCGCCGACATCGAGGCGGCGGCCCGAGCCGACAGCTCCGCCCCGGCCCTGACGGAGGCGCGGAAATGGCAGCGCCAGGCCCAGTTCTACGCCGACTTCATCGAGGCGGAAAACTCGATGGGCTTCCACGCCCCGGGTGAGGCGGGCCGGATCTTGGGGTTGAGCATTGATGCGACCCGGAAAGGGCAGAACGCGCTCAAGAGGCTGGCCGTGGGGGGGACTCCCTAGAACCCGTCGCCCGGATCAACCGACCCCGCCCCGGCGGGGGATGAACCGGCGGCTACCGCGTCACCTTGTCACCGTCCGGCGGACCGCTTCGAGCCGGCTCGCCATGGCGAGCAGGCTCGAGTCGATCTGGTCGAGGGCCAGCCGTCGACCGAGATTGGCCGCGACCCAGTCGAGTTCCCACTGATTGAACTTGTAGTGATTGAACCGGAGCAGCTCGGGATCGAGCAGCCGGACGGTCTTTCGTTTCGACACCGCCGGTGAGTGGATCGA
>JADLEH010000441.1 GCA_020846255.1 Propionibacteriaceae bacterium | reverse complement strand
TGTAGTCCTCGGTCCGCTGGTCCTTCGGGTTCTCGAAGATGACCTCGGTGCGGTCGTACTCGACCAGGAGGCCGGTGCGGTCGCCGGTCTCTGCCGAGGGCAGCGCGGTGAAGAAGGCAGTGCGATCGGCCACCCGGGCGGCCTGCTGCATGTTGTGGGTGACGATGATGATCGCGTACTCCTGGCGCAACTGCCCCATCAGGTCCTCGATCTTCATGGTGGCGATCGGGTCGAGGGCGGAGCAGGGCTCGTCCATCAGGATCACCTCTGGCTGGACCGCGATCGTCCGGGCGATGCACAACCGCTGCTGCTGGCCGCCCGACAGCCCGAAGGCCGACTGCTTCAGCTTGTCCTTCACCTCGTCCCAGAGGGCGGCGTCCCGCAGCGACTTCTCGACGAGCTCGTCCATGTTGTCGACCTTCATCCCGCTCACCTTCGGGCCGTAGGCGACGTTGTCGTAGATCGACTTCGGGAAGGGGTTGGGCTTCTGGAAGACCATCCCGATCCGCCGCCGGACCTCGATCGCATCCACCGACCGGTCGTAGATGTTCTGCCCGTGGTAGTCGATCGTGCCCTCGACCCGGGCGCCGGGAATCAGGTCGTTCATCCGGTTCAGGGACCGCAGCAGGGTCGACTTGCCGCAGCCGGAAGGTCCGATCAGCGCTGTGATCTCGCGGTCCGCGAACTCGAGGCTGACATCGGTGACTGCCCGGAACGCGCCGTAGTAGATGCTCACGTCCGAGCAGGAGATCACCGGGGTGGGGAACTCCTCCAGGTCACGGTGTACGTCGACACCGGCGGTGAATGTGCGGGCCATGGCGGTTCCTGTTCTCACCAGCGCTGCTGGAAGTGGTTGCGAATGTAGATGGCAAGGGAGTTCATCGCCATCAGCAGCACCAACAAGACGATGCTCGCAGCTGCCGCGACGATGTGGAAGCCGGCCTGGGGCCGGGAACTCCAGTTGAAGATCTGGATCGGCAGCGTCGTGTAGCCACTCAGCAGGCCGTTCGGGTCGAACCGGAGGTAGACCAGGCCGCCGAGCAGCAGCAGCGGCGCCGCCTCGCCCAGAGCCCGGGAGAGGGCGAGGATCGAGCCGGTGGCAATGCCTGGGACCGCTGCCGGCAGGGTCTGGCGCATGACCGTCTGCAACGGGGTGGCGCCGAGGGCGAGCGACCCGTGCCTGATCTCGACCGGCACGGCCCGGAGCGCTTCCCGGGTCGAGATGATGATCACCGGCAGGATCAGCAGGCCGAGCGCTGTGGCGCCGACGATGACCAGGTTCTTGTTGGCCACCCCGAGCAGGGCGACGAGCGAGAGGGTCAGCAGGCCGTAGACGATGGCAGGCACCGCGGCCAAGTTCTGAACGTTCAGCTCCACGAACCGGTTGAACCAGGTGCGGGGGTCGGCGAACTCCTCGAGGTGGACGGCGGCTGCGACACCGAGCGGGATGGCCAGGATGGCGGTGGTGGCGACCACCCAGATCGAGCCGAGGATCGCCGGTCGGGCCCCGGCGACTGTCGGGTCAGGCCCCGGATAGTTGGTCACCAGCCCGGCGTCCAGCCGGGGAAGGCCGGTCATCAGGGTCTGGGTGATCAGGACGACAAGGAAGATGACGGCAACAGCGAGGCACAGCCACAGCGCGATCATGAAGGCCATCGCCCCCGGGCTGTCCTCGCCGCCGCGGGCACGGCCAAGACGACGAGTCGTGACGGCTGCTGCGGTCATCAGTAGGCCTCCCGGAACTTGCGGACGAGCATGATGGAGATCCAGTTGATCACCAGGGTGATCACGAACAGAAGCAGGCCGACGGCGAACAACGTGTCGTAGGCCAGCGAGCCGACCCGGGAGTCGCCAAGGGCTGCGTTGGCGATGAAGCCGGTCATCGTGAGGCCCTGCTCCAGCGGCCCGGTGACGATCCGGGCCTGGCTACCGGCGGCGATCGCGACGATCATGGTCTCGCCCACGGCCCGGGAGACGCCCAGGATGATCGCTGCGACGACCCCGGAGAGGGCTGCCGGGAAGACCACCCGGACGGTGGTCTGCATCCGGTTGGCGCCGAGTGCTGCCGAGCCCTGGCGCAAGGAGTTCGGAACGGCGGACAGCGCGTCCTCCGAAACCGAGGCGATGGTCGGCACGATCATCACCCCCATCACCAGCCCTGCTGCCAGCACGCTGAACGCTCCGGTGTCGAGGTTCAGCCAGCCGCGCAGGACGGTGGCCTGGATGAAGGTCAACGCGAACAGGCCGTAGACCACGGTCGGGATGCCGGCCAGGATCTCCAGCACCGGCTTGAGGACCTGCCGGACCCGCCACGGGGCGTACTCCGACAGGTAGATGGCCGCCCCGAGGCCCAGGGGCACAGCGGTCAGAAGTGCGATCGCCGTCGTCCACAGGGTTGCGGTGACAAGGGGCAGCACGCCGAAGCTCGCGTTGGCGAACCTGGGTGCCCACCGGCTGCCGAACAGGAAGTCGGTGAGCGGGACATTGACGAAGAACTCGATCGATGGGATCAGCAGGGCGATCACGATCCCGATGGTGATCAGGATCGAGATCCAGGCTGCTCCCTTCATCACCCAGAGCAGGGTTGTCTCGGCAGGCCTGGAGCGGGGCTTCAGGAATCCCGCCGGAAGGTCGCGCCGGGTGGCGCGACCTTCCGTCTCGAGTGTCGTCATGTCGGAAGAGGGTACTGTCACGAGCTCACTTGATGCTGGCGAGCTCATCGGCGGCGGTCTTCTGCTGCTCGGCGGTCAGGGGCACGAAGCCGGCCGCCTTGCTGGTGGCATCGGAGTTCGCGACGAAGTAGTCGACGAAGCTCTTGACCTCGGCCTTCTTGTAGGAGTCGTGGGCGACGTAGATGAACAGCGGCCGGGACAGCGGGGTGTACTCACCACTCTGCACGGTCTCAACCGATGCGGTGACGCAACCCTTGCCGCCGTCGATCTGTGCCGCGACCAGCTTGTCCGCGTTCTCCTCAGCGTAGGAGAGGCCGAAGTAGCCGAGGGCACCCTTCTCGCCCGCGACACCCTGGACGGTGATGTTGTCGTCCTCGGACGGGGAGTAGTCGGTGCGGCTGGCACCCTCCTCGCCGTTGATGGCGTCGGTGAAGTAGTCGAAGGTGCCCGAGTCGGTGCCGGCACCGAACAGGGTGAGCTTCTCGTCCGGGAAGGACGGGTCGACCTGCTTCCAGGTGGTGATCTTGCCCTCGGACTCGGGGGCCCAGATGGTCTTGAGCTGGTCGACGGTCAGGCACTTCGCCCAGGTGTTCTCCGGGTTGATCACCACAGAGAGCCCGTCGTTCGCGATCACGACCTCGGTGAAGCTGATCCCGGCGGCCTCACAGGCCGCCTTCTCCTCGTCCTTGATCGGTCGGGAGGCGTTGGAGATGTCGGTCTCGCCGGCGCAGAACTTCTTGAAGCCACCGCCGGTGCCGGAGGTGGCGACGGTCACCCGCACGCCCGGCTCGACGTTCGCGAAGGCCGCTGCTGCGGCTTCGGCGAGGGGGGCCACGGTCGAAGAGCCGTCCAGGTTGACCGAGCCGCCGGATGCTGCGGACCCGGAAGCTCCGGGGGCGGGCGAAGCCGGCTGCCCGCCGCATGCGGAAAGCGTCAACGCTGCGGCCAGGGTGGCGATGCCCACCAGGGGAATGGAACGTGAGTTCACTGTTGTCTTCCTCCTCAAGGTCCCGTCCAGTTGCCTGGGGTCGGGCGACGCGCTGCGCGTCGTTGACCCAATGGAAGAGCACCGCCATGAACGGTTGGTGAACGCCACTGGTCGTGGGGTTGAACCCGACCGCAACGCGTGCAGCCGCCCGATCCGGATCCGGGGTGGCCAACCCGGGGCCACAAAGGTTGCTCGCCTAGAATGCAGCCGTGAGCAGCGCAGGATGGTATCCGGATCCAGGTGGTCAGCCCGGGCTCTTCCGTTACTGGACGGGA
>JADLEH010000440.1 GCA_020846255.1 Propionibacteriaceae bacterium | reverse complement strand
GCCCAGCAGGTTCGGCAGGTAGGCGATGGCCAGCAGCGACCAGACCACCACCCCGCCGGTGTCGAAGCCGAGCCCTGACTCCAGCGCGGCGATCCGGGGCTCGCCAAGGGCCACGGCCGTCCCGAGCGCCACGGCGGCAGCGATCACCAGGGCCAGCACTCCAGCTCCGGTGCCGCGAAGGCCGCGACGCAACCAGTCCGGACCCGGCGCGACCGGCCGGTAGCCGGCCGCCTGCGCCGCGCCCAGCAGCGAACCGACCGCGCTGACCGCCAACGCGCCGAGGCCCGGTCGCCAGATCCCCGCCGGCCCGGCAACAGCGAGGGCGAGGACGACGGCGAAGACCGTGTAGCCGGCGGTCACCTGTCCGGCAGAGCCGAGGACCAGTCGCCGCCGCAGGGCGGGATCGGGCTCGCCAGCCCTTGCCTGCCGACCCTGCCGGTAGGCGAACCCGCCGACCGATCCGCAGACAGCGACGAAGGCGAGGGTCAGTCCGAGCGGGACCAGGGTCACCTGTTCGCCACCCACCGGGAGCACCCCGCCGTGGCCGAGCAGCCAGACGTGACCGGCGAAGGTGAGCACCGTCGGGAGCGCAATGGTGATCGCGCTCAGCCAGGCGATCATCACCACCCCGGCCACGAGGAGCGATCCGGCGAGGCCGGCCAGGACGCCCCCGCCGAGCGCCGCCAGCGGCCAGGGCAGCAGTGGCGGCCCGTCCGGGATGGCGGGCAACCGAACGGTCGGAGCGTTCGAAACGGTGAACCTGAGCCGCTCGGGGTCGCGGTTCCTGGGTGTGGGCATGATCCACCCATGCTGACCCAAGGACTCCGTCCCAGTCGTGGGGACACGCCCGCGATGGCTACACTGGCCCGGTCATCCAGCGTCGACCACAAGGGAAAGCAGTGGCAGAAGAGGGTTCGCCCACGCCCAGGAGGGCGCTCGAACCGCTCCCCGACGACCCGGGTGAGGCAGCTGTCGGCGGCCGATTCGCTTCCCGCATGTGGGATGAGGAACCCTCCCCGCTGACCGCCACCGGACGACTGCGGCGGCTGGCCATGAGCCCGCTGAGCCCGGAGGATCCGCTGGACGTCGAGGGCACCACGCCGGTCCCGCCGCCCGTCCCGGTGCTCCCGGACTCCGAAGCAGCGCTGATGCCTTCGGCCGGCAGGCGGTTCTCCGCCAGCGCTGAGCCGGGCGAGGTGGTCTCGGCAGCGCCGCGGCGCTCCGCGGTCACCGCCGGTTCACCCGACTCGGCTAGCGACCCGATCCTGCCGCCGGTGGTCCGTCCGACCGCCCCGCCGAGCGTCACCGTGAACGTGCCGACCCTGCCGCCCCCACCGCAGGTGGCACCGGCCGGGACCAGCCCCGGCCTCACCCATTTCAGCAGGTACCCGCAGTCGGTCCCCACTGCTCCCACCGCACCTCCGGACGCCCCTTCGCTCACCCCGGCCGCGCCGATCGCAGCTGCGCTCGAGGGGTTCGACGCCGAGCCGGAGGCGCCGGCTGCGCCGAAGGCGGGGCGGGGACGCAAGCCGAAGCCGCCGAAGCAGGCCAAGGAGAAGGCACCCCGCCCGGCCAGGGAGAAGCGGTCCCGCGCTGAGGTCACCGCCACCGGCGCAGAACCTGCGGCCAGGCCGCGCAGCGCCCGGCCGGCGATCACGATCATCGCGGCTGTCGCGGCAGTTGTCCTGCTGGTGGCTGCGGCCGTCTGGGCGTTGACGCTGCGCTCCAGTGCGCCCAGCGGCGGCCCGAGCTCGACCGGCACAGCCGTGGCGCTCGACCCGCTGCTGACCGTCGCCGACCTCGCCGGCCTCGGCGGGGTCACCTGGGTGGACCCCCCGGCCAGCTCGGACGGCGTCCGCCCGATCTGCCTCTCCGAGACCGCAGACGGCCTCCCCCAGGCCCAGCGCTCGGACCCGAGGAAGATCGGCTCCTCGTCCTCCGCGACCGACGCGGTCATCCAGGTGGTCGACACCTATCCGGACGAGGCGACGGCCGGCCAGGCCTACGCAGCGAGGCTCGCCCAGGCCGGGACCTGCGCAGACACTGTCGCCCTGATCACCGGGGCGAACACCATCGAGGGCCTTGCCGACTCCGCGGACCTGCTGCGGTTCACCGTCCAGGACGAACAGGACCAGTTCCACTCGCTGCTGCTCACCCGCACCGGGCGGACGGTCAACCTGATCGACGTCGCCACCTCCGCGGCGATCGCGGCCCCGGAGGTCGCCACGGTCGCGGCCAAGCCGCTCAGCCGCCAGTGCGGCGGCGGGGTCGGCACCTGCCCCGGCAGCATCCAGGTGGCTGCCGGCCCGCCGCCACCGGGTAATCCCTACGGCTGGCTGGTTGCCGCCGACCTGCCCAGGATCACCCCCGGCGCCGGACGCTGGGGACCCACTGATCCGCAGACCGTCCTCGACGTCGTCGGGAGCCAGTGCGAGGCGATGAACCTGAAGACGGTCTCCGGCACCCAGTCCGTTGGCCAGCGCACCTTCCTGCTGGCCGACGACGCAAGTGCCCCCAAGGGCTTCGGCGTCGACCAGGTCGTCTACACCTTCGCCGACAGTGCCGCGGCCCAGAACCTTGCCAAGAAGCTCGACACCAACCTCGGCGACTGCCCCGACCGGGCCCCGACAGCGAGCGTCACCCAGGGACCGGCGGTCAAGGGCACCGGCGCGCTGAAGGCGAAGATCACCGGTTCGACCTTCCTGGTCACCCAGAAGACCGAAACCAACACCGTGCTGTTCCGGGTGGCCGTGCTGACCGTCGGCGAGCGGCTGGTCTACCTGCTGGCCAACCCTTCGACGAGCTTCGACTTCTCCGACGAGGACTGGAGCCGGCTCGCCGTCCGCGCCGGGCAGCGCGCCAGCCAGAGCACCTGAGCCTGCCGGTTCAGCCCAGCCCTGCGATCACCTCGCGCATCAGGGCCGCCGTCTCGCTCGGCGTCCGGCCGACATGCACCCCGGCCGCCTCCAGCGCAGCCTTCTTGGCGCGGGCCGTGCCCGCGGAACCGGTCACGATCGCACCGGCGTGGCCCATGGTCTTGCCGACCGGGGCGGTGAAGCCGGCGACGTAGCCGACCACCGGCTTGGTGATGTGCTCGGCGATGTAGGCGGCGGCCCGCTCCTCCGCGTCCCCGCCGATCTCGCCGATCAGCACGATGGCGTCGGTCGCCGGGTCCTCCTCGAACGCTGCGAGCGCATCGATGTGCGTGCTGCCGTTCACGGGGTCGCCGCCGATGCCGACAGCTGTGGAGAAGCCGATGTCGCGCAGTTCGAACATCATCTGGTAGGTCAGCGTGCCCGACTTCGAGACGAGACCGATCCGGCCGGGACCGGAGATCCCGGGCGGGATGATCCCGACGTTGGACTTCCCCGGCGAGATCAGGCCCGGGCAGTTCGGCCCGATCAGCCTGGTGTGGCCGGACTCGGCGGCGTAGGCCACGAACTCGGCCGTGTCCTTCACCGGGACGCCCTCGGTGATCACGACCACCAGGTCCAGCCGGGCGTCGACCGCGTCGATCACGGCCTGCCGGGTGTAGGCGGCCGGCACGAAGACCACCGAGGTGTTCGCCCCGGTGGCAGCGCTGGCCTCACTGACCGAGTCGAAGACCGGGACCGGGTCCTCCTCGAAGGTCACCGCCTGGCCGCCCTTGCCCGGGGTCACGCCCCCGACGATTCGGGTGCCGGCGGCGATCATGCGCTGGGTGTGCTTGCGCCCCTCGGAGCCGGTCATGCCCTGGACGACGACCTTCGCCCGCTGGTCCAACCAGATCGACATCTCTCTCCTACTCCGCCGCGGCGGCAAGTTCGGCGGCCCGGCGGGCCGCCTCGTCCATGGTGTCGGCCAGTTGCACCAGCGGGTGCGCCGCCTCGGTCAGCATGTGCCGGCCGATCTCGACAGCGTTACCGTCAAGGCGCACGACGATCGGGCGGGTGGCGCGGTCCCCCAGCATGCCGAGGGCGTCGATGATCCCCTTCGCCACCTCCGAGCAGGCCGTGATGCCGCCGAAGACGTTGACGAAGACCACCTTCACCTGCGGGTCGGAGAGGATGATGTCCAGGCCGTTGGCCATGACCTGGGCCGAGGCGCCGCCGCCGATGTCGAGGAAGTTCGCCGGCCTGGGTTGGCCGGGCAGGTCCTTGCCGGCGGCCTCGACCACGTCGAGGGTGCTCATGACCAGGCCGGCCCCGTTGCCGATGATCCCCACCGAGCCGTTCAGCTTCACGTAGTTCAGGTGCTTCTCCCGCGCGCGGATCTCCAACGGGTCGTCCAGGGAGTCGTCGGCGTAGCCCGACCATTCCGGGTGCCGGAAGGCGGCATTGCCGTCCAGGGTGATCTTGCCGTCGAGGGCGATGATCTGTCCCTGCCCGGTCTTGACCAGCGGGTTCACCTCCACCAGCGTCGCGTCGTTGTCCCGGTACACGTTCCCGAGCAGCACGAGCACCCTGGCGACCTCGGCGCGGTCGGCCTCCGCGAAGCCGGCGGCTGCGACGATTTCGTCCGCCTTGGCGCCGTCCAGCCCGACCAGCGGATCCACCTCGATCCGGGCGAGAGCCTCCGGCCGTTCCCTTGCGAGGGTCTCGATGTCGACCCCGCCGTCGGTCGAGCACATCGCGAGGTACTTGCGCGACGACCGGTCCAGCAGCAGCGAGAAGTAGTACTCCTCGGCGATGTCGGCGCCTTCGGTGACCATCACCGTCTCCACCCGGTGGCCGTTGATGTCCAGCCCGAGGATGTCGCCGGCTCGGGCGGCGGCCTCGTCGGCGGATCGGGCCAGCTTCACCCCACCGGCCTTGCCGCGGCCACCACTCTTCACCTGTGCCTTGACCACGACGACGGGAGTACCGAGTGCCGTCGCAGCAGCTGCGGCCTCCTCGGGGGTCCTGGCCGTGATCCCGCGCAGGACCGGTACGCCGTGCGCTTCGAACAGGTCACGCGCCTGGTACTCGAACAGATCCACTCCGACTCCGTCCACTCAATTCGTTCGCCGCGCCCGGCGAGGGTCCTGCCGAGCCTAGTCGGCCGGTCGGAGCGTTCGCACGCGGTTGGCACCGGCCAACACCAAGTACCCAGATTCTGAGCGTTTCTGAGAAACAGCCAAGGAAATGCTAAGCTCCTGCAGTGCCTGGTCGAACCGGGCAATCGGGGTAGACCGGGGCGCACGGATGGGGAGCTAGTGAACGTACTACGACTGCGGGCTGACAAGCCGCGTCGCGCGCTCCCCGAAACCAGAGGCGCCCAGGATTCGAGCCACAGGTTCTCCGCGAGCCACCTGCGCAACCTGCTCAAGCGGGGCGTGACCGTGGTGGTCGTCTCAGGAATCGCAGTCGCCGGGTTCGGCGCCTTCACCACATCATCGGCCAACTCCATCGGCACTGCCTTCGCCGACGCGGGGCCGCTGGCCATCGCCAGCATCCCCGCCGTGCAGGCCGCAGCGGCCAGCGGCACCGAGACTCCGACCGTGGCCGACCTCGCGGCCGAGCGCACCGAGGAACTGGCAGCTGCCGGCGACCAGATCTCCGAACTCCAGCAGGAAGCTGCCCTCGACGCCCGCAGCAGCGCGATGAGCGGCAACGCAGCCATGATCTCCAAGGAGCTCGAGCGGCTGAAGAACCTGGCCAAGTTCCTGTGGCCGACCGCAGGCGGGGTCTCCTCTCCCTACGGACCGCGGCTGCACCCGATCCTGCGCTACTACCGCATGCACGACGGTGACGACATCGGCGGCAAGTGCGGCCAGCCCGTCTACGCAGCCCAGTCCGGGGTCGTCATCAAGGCCCAGATGGGCTACAACGGCG
>JADLEH010000439.1 GCA_020846255.1 Propionibacteriaceae bacterium | reverse complement strand
CGAGATCCAGGTGGTTGGTCGGCTCGTCGAGCAGCAGTGTATTCGCGGGGCGGAGCAACATCCTGGCGACTGCGAGACGGGTGCGTTCACCGCCCGATAGCACGCCGGCACGTTTGTAGATGTCGTCACCGGAGAACAGGAAGCCACCGAGGATGTTGCGGATCATCGGTACCATGCCGATCGACGAGTCCGATTCCATCACCTCGTAGACGGTCTTGGTGGGCGGAAGGCGATTGGCCTCGTCCTGGGCGAAGTACTGCATGACCACCTGATGGCCCTCGCGCCGGGCACCCGAATCCGGGGCTTCAGTACCGGCCAACAGGCGCATCAAGGTTGATTTGCCGGCGCCATTCGGCGCCACCAGGGCTATTCGGTCGCCCCGCTCGATGTGCAGGTTGATGCGGTTCAGCACCACGTGACCGCCGTACGACTTGTTTGCGTCGGTGATCTCCATGACGGTCCGGCCGCTCTTGGGGCAACTCGGGAACGTGAAGTGCACGCGTTTGCGCTCGGCGGGGACCTCGATCGGCACGATCTTGTCGAGCATCTTGATGCGGCTCTGGACCTGGGCTGCCTTGGTCGCCTGATAGCGGAACCGGTCGATGAACGCCCGCATCCGGGCGACCTCCTCGTCCTGCTCCTGTTTCGCCTTACGGAGCCGCTCGAGGTTGGCATCGCGTGCCTTGAGGTAGGACGAGTAGTTCCCGACGTAGTCGGTGATGGTGCGGAGGGACAGTTCCGCAATTCGGGTGACCACCGCATCCAGAAAGAACCGGTCGTGAGAGACCAGGATGACCGCGTGCGGATAGGACTCCAGGTAGGCCTCGAGCCAGTTGCGCGCCTCGAGGTCGAGATGGTTCGTCGGCTCGTCCAGCAGGAGCAGGGTGGGGCGTCCCAGCAGCAGTTTGGCCAGTGCAATCCGCATCTGCCATCCGCCCGAGAAGGTCTCTGCGGGCTTGGCAAAGTCGGACCGCGCGAATCCCAGGCCCTCCAGGACCTGTGTCACCCGCAGCTCGATGCTGTGGCCATCCTCGCGGCGGAAGTACTCCGTCAGGTCGTGGTAGCGCTCGAGGAGCCGCTCGTGTTCACCATCCGGCAGGGCCGGATCGGCCAGCGCATGCTCGATCCGGTCGATCTCGGCGCGGGCGTCGAGCAGCGGCCCGAAGGCCTGCGAGGCTTCGTCAAGGAGCGACCGGCCCGAGTGCTCGAGGCCGTCCTGGGGCAGATAGCCGACGGTGAGGCCTGACGGCTTGACGACCTGACCGCGGTCCGGCTCGTCGAATCCGGCCAGAATGCGAAGCAACGTCGTTTTGCCGGCACCGTTCGGTCCGCACAGACCGACTCGATCCCCGTCGGTGACCGTCCAGGTCACGTTGTCGAGCAGGATTCGTTCGCCGAAGGATTTGGTGAGACTGGAAAGCTGGATCATTGGGGACGGCCCGCCCAGTTGGCGGTTCGCCCCCTATTCTGGCCGAAAACCTGAGTTCTCGATCGTGTCGCGTGTGTCGAGGGGAGGCGGGTCATCGCCGAGCGCCCGGGCGGCGACCGCCAGCACGCGCTGTAACCGGAAGGGTTTGGTGAGATAGCCGCAGACGCCCATGTTCAGCGCTTCGATGGCACTGGCTTCCGTCGAGTAGCCCGTAATGATGATGATGGGCAAGTCGAGCGACCTCCGCCGGGCCTCCCTGATCACCGACAGGCCGTCCATGCCAGGCATCTTCAGGTCGGTAATCAAGAGGTCGTAGTCGGTTGCCCGGAGGCGTTCGATGGCCGACAGCCCGTCGACGGCCGTGTCCACCTGATACCCGCCGCCCGAGAGGGTCTTCACAAGCAGGTCCCGAACCGCCTGCTCGTCGTCGGCCACAAGAATTCTTGACCGTTCCCCAGCGTCGACAACCCCGGGAGCCTTTGAGGCCGTTCGATTCCGCGCCAACCAGTGCTCGACGTCTCGTCGCCGGAATCGCCACTGCCGGCCGACCCGCACCGCTGGGAGCTTCCCGGCCTTGATCAGGCGGTACACGGTGCGCAGGTTGACCTGCAGGTACTCGAGAACTTCCTCGGTTGTCAGGAACTGCTCGTCGTTCATGGCCGGCTCCCGGTCGGGGAGGGCTCGTGGACCTACGCCGACGCAGCGCAGTGTAACATCGGGTGCGGCCAGCCGCGATACAGACGTGCCCCCCGGGATGTCTGCCCGGTTCTATACTGGCAGGGACCGACGAGAGCGCCCCCGTACCGACTGGGACTGACTGTTGGCCGTCTAACCCCACAGTGCGGTTCGGACCCCCCTCCCTGCTGGGGGGCTCGTCAGCCAGAACGCCCTCATGACCCGGACGGATGAAGAGCTCGTCGCCAGCGCGACCGCTGGCGACCTCGACAGCTTCAACCAGCTCGTTTCGCGCTGGGAGCGGCCGATCTATGCCCTTGCCTACCGGACGCTGCGTCGCGAGGAAGACGCCCGCGACGTGGTCCAGGAGGCATTCCTCAGGGCGTACCGAGGGTTGCGGGGGTTCAAGGGGCAGGCGAAGTTCTCCTCCTGGCTCTACCGCATCACCTTGAACCTGTGCCGGGACTGGATGCGGAAGGAGCGCCGGACCCCGATCGTGATGGTGCCCGAGGGCGTCGATCCGTTGGACATGGCCGACGACCATGCAGCGCCGACCGAATCGGTCGAGGATCTGGTCGCGCGGCGCGAGATGTCGCGAGCCGTAGCCAAAGCCATGGCCGAACTCCCGGAGGAGCAACGGTCGGCCATCTTGCTGAAGGAATATCACGGGCTCACGTTTCAGGAGATTGCGGACATGCTCGACTGTCCGTTGAGCACGGTGAAGACACGGTTGTACCAGGGCCTGTATGTGCTGCGGCGACGGCTTGAACGCCAGCAGGCCGAGGAATCGGCGCTGCGGCGGGCAACCTGGGAAGGGACGACGTGAGGTTGATGCCAGCCATGTGTGACGAACGGGAACGACTGATCGGCTACCTCTACGACGAAGCGGATGCTGCCGAACGCCGGCAGGTCGAGGCGCATCTGTCG
>JADLEH010000438.1 GCA_020846255.1 Propionibacteriaceae bacterium | reverse complement strand
GTCGCGGTGTTGCTGTCGGCCCTGCTGGCACCGCTGAACAACCGCTTCCGCAAGTGGAACTGGCCGCCGGTGCTGGCTGCGATCGGCTGCCTGCTCGCGACCGCCCTTGTGATCGGCGGGGTCTTCGTCGCCATCGGGGCCCAGGTGGCGCGTGAACTGCCGGAGCTCATCGACCAGTCCGTTGTCGCCATCGGGACGGTGATCGAGTGGCTGGCCTCCGGGCCGCTGCACATCGACCAGGCCCAGCTGGACGGCTACCTGCAGCAGCTGAGCACCTGGGTGAACGACTCCCGCGCCGAGCTGGCGACGCTCGCGGCCAGCGCCGGGGTCAGGGTCGGACACTTCCTGGCGGGCCTGGCGATCGCCCTGATCGCGGCGTTCTTCTTCCTCGCCTCCGGTCGGCGGATCTGGACGTCGACCGTGAGCCTCGTGCCCGAGCAGTACCAGGTGCCGACGCTCCGGGCAGCCGACCGGGGCTGGGCATCACTGGTGGCCTACATGCGGGCCCAGGTGCTCGTCGCCCTGGTGGACGCGCTGGGCATCCTGATCGGTGCCCTCGCCCTGCAGCTCCCGATGGCCTGGGCGCTGTTCGCGCTGACCTTCATCACTGCGTTCGTCCCTGTGGTCGGTGCGGTGCTGGCCGGGACCGTCGCGACAGCCCTCGCCCTGGTCACCCACGGCCCGGTGAGCGCGCTGATCATGCTGGGCATCACCATCCTCGTGATGCAGGCCGAAGGCCACTTCCTGCAGCCGATCCTGCTCGGCCGGGCGGTGTCGCTGCACCCGCTGGCCGTCCTGATCGGCCTGGCCGTTGGCGCGACCATGGCCGGCATCGTCGGGGCGCTGCTGGTCATCCCGGTCCTGGCCTTCTCGGTGGCGTTCATCCGCGGCCTCGACCCGGAGCGCTTCGGGGCCGACCCACCGGAGGCTGAACCCGACGAAGTTGCTGAAGAGTTGCCAGAATAGAAAGAAGGGCTTTCGTTATTCGAAAGTTCGACCTAGAATCAGGGCATGACTACTCCTGATCTTGGTCCCATCCTTGAGGACCTCGCCGCCGGCCGGATCGACGCGTCCGAGGCCGCGCGGCGGATCGATGCAGCAAGCCTCGAAACCAAGCCGGTCGAGCCGACCAACGAGGAGCTCGGCGAGGAGGCCGACGACTACGAGCCCGGCCGCCGCCAGTTCCCGCCCTACGCCCGTGAGGTCTTCGGCCAGCCCGGTCCGGAGCCGACCCAGACCACCGGCCGCCGCCGGCCGACGGGCAGCAAGGGCGTCGACCGGATCTCGGTGCATGCCGTCGGCCGCCGCGTCCGGATCGTCGGGGACCCGGGAGTTGCCACGGCATCGGCCGAGGGGCCACATGTGCTGCGCCGCAACGGTTCGGTCCTCGAGGTCACCAGCGACGGCGAGATCGGGCCCAACCTGGACGGCTTCAGCATCCTGCGTCCCCCGCGGAGCCTGGACGAACTGCGGGCGATGGGCCTCGGCAAGGAGCTCTACCTGCGCATCAACCCGGCGATCATCGTCGATGTGGAGGTCACGGCGGGCCACCTCAGCTGCGCCGACGTGCCCTACCTCGGCAAGGTGCGGGTCACGGCCGGTGGCGCTGAGCTGTCCGGAGTGGCCGAGGCGAACGACGTGCTGGTGCAGGCCGGGTCGGCGACCCTGAAGGGCACCATCGCCACCGGCCGCTCCCGGGTGCGGGTCGAGTCCGGCCAGCTGACCATCGAGCTCGCCGACGACTCCAACGTCACGGTCCACGGCGAGGCGCAACTCGGCAAGGTGAGCTGGAGCGGCGCACACACCGGCCAGATCGACGAGGTGGTCCTCGGCAACGGCTCCGCCCGCCTCGACGTCGGCGTAGTGATGGGCTGGGCGAACATCGTCGCCGGAAGCGAAGAGCAGCGGTGACGACCGAACCCAGGTACCGCGCCCCTGCCGACTGTCCGGTCTGCGGCGGCGAGCTGATCACCACGAGGCTCGGCTGCCGCAACTGCGGCTCGGAACTCGCCGGCGAGTTCGGGCACTGCGACTTCTGCGCCCTCGAGGCGCGCGACATCGAACTGCTGCGCGTCTTCCTTGCCTCCCGCGGCAACATGCGCGAGGTCGAGAAGCACCTCGGGGTGTCCTATCCGACGGCCCGGCTGCGGTTCACCGCGCTGCTGATGAAGCTCGGCCTGGCCGGGGAGGCCGAGCCGAACACCGTGATGACCCGCGACCAGGTGCTCAGCGAGGTCGCCTCCGGGGCGTTGTCGCCGGCCGAGGCTGCGGCGCTGATCGCCGGCCTGACGGACTAGAGGCCGAAGGCTGCCACCCTGGCGACGGTGACGTCGATCTTGCGTCCGTTGGGCGCGTTGTAGCGCACGGTGTCGCCGACCTTGTGGCCGAGGATGGCCTTGCCCAGTGGGGACTGCGGGGAGAAGACCTCGAGGTTGACGGAGTCGTCGAGGTTCATCAGTTCCCGGGAGCCGAGCAGGAAGGTGTCGGTGTCGTCCGGATCGTCGTCGTAGTAGACCGTCACCTCTGAGCCGGGGGTCACCTGCTCCGATCCCACGGGGGCCTCGCCGACCTGGACGTTCTCGAGCATCGCTGTGAGCTGCCGGATGCGGGCCTCCTGGTGGCCCTGCTCCTCGCGGGCGGCGTGGTAGCCGCCGTTCTCACTGAGGTCGCCTTCTTCGCGGGCCTGGGCGATCTTGGCTGTCACCTTCGCCCTGCCCTCGGACTTGAGGAAGGCCAGTTCGTCGGTAAGGCGGTCGAACGCCTCCTGGGTCAGCCAGGTGGTCGGAAGTTCAGTCATGCTTGCAGGCTATCCGATCCCGTCAGGGGGTCGCCCGGCACGATTCGACCGCTGCGGTGGTGGCTCGCTTGAAAGTGCGCAGTTCCAGCTCGACCGTGGTCAGCGGTGCGCCGCCCGGCTCGACCCGGATGTGGGTCTCGCCGACCCGGTCATAGGTGACCGCCTGGGCGAAGAGGAGGCAGTCGGCGCCGCTTCGTGGATCGGGGCGGTCAACGGTGACGGTGACGGCTATGACGGTGTCGGAGCGGACGTCGAAGGCATCCACCCTGGCCGTGATGCCGGTGGCTCCGTAGGTTCCGGCCCAGACCAGCCAGGCGGCGCCGGCGGCCGCGAGGGCGAGGGCGACCGGGATCCACCAGCGGTTCGGCCTCGCGGGTGGATACCTGCGGGCAAGGCGCTCAGCGGCTTCTTCGGTCACGACGTCCATTCTCCACTGCCCGGATTGGCCGGGCGTCCCGGGGTGTCCAGAATGGTGCCATGAACCTCCGGCTCCTCCACGTCCACGCCCACCCGGACGACGAGTCGAGCAAGGGTGCCGCGACCACCGCCTACTACGTGGCCCAGGGCGTCCAGGTGATGGTGGCGACGTGCACCGGGGGCGAGCGCGGATCGATCCTCAACGCGAAGCTCGAGAGCCCGGAGAACCGGGCGAACCTGCCAGAGCTGCGCCGTGCCGAGATGGCCAGGGCCGCCCGGATCCTCGGCATCGAGCAGGTCTGGCTCGGCTACGTCGACTCCGGGCTGCCGGAGGCGGGGGAGGAGCTGCCGCCGGAGGCGTTCGCGCGACTCGATCCGGAGGTCGCGGCCGGTCCTCTGGTGAAGGTGATCCGGGAGTTCAGGCCGCAGGTCATGACCACCTACGACGAGAACGGCGGCTACCCCCACCCCGATCACATCATGTGCCACCGGATCTCGATGGCTGCGGTGACCGCTGCTGCCGACCCCGGGGCCTGGCCCGAGCACGGTGAACCGTGGCGGGTGGCGAAGGTCTACTACGACCGCTCGCTGCACCGTGGCCGGTTCGCCGCGCTCGATGCTGCCATGCACGAGGCTGGACTCGGCCGGCCGTACTCCGACTGGCTGAAGGAGCTGCCGTCGGAGGAGTCGAACGAGAGCCGCCTGACCACCTTCGTGCCGTGCTCGGACTACTTCGAGGTCCGCAACGCCGCGCTGCTGGCCCACGCCACCCAGATCGACCCGGACGGGTCGTGGTTCGCCGTGCCGCTGGAGATCCAGCGGGCGGGCTGGCCGACCGAGGACTTCGAGCTGGTCCGCTCGGCCGTGCCGGTGGAGCTGCCCGAGTCGGATCTGTTCGCAGGGCTGCGGGACGCGCCCCGGGATAGCCTTGGGGCATGGTGCTACTCGATCTAGGCCCGGGGCCGGCAACGCCGCCGTGGCTGCCGCTGCTGATGGTCGTCGTCCTGCTGGCGCTGCTTGGCTTCCTCTACTGGAGCATGCGGCGCAACCTGAACCGGATCGACTTCGACGATGCCGCAGCGCCGGCCTCGCCGACTTCGCCGGTTCCCCCGGCCCCGCCCGCCGAGTGAGGGTTTGACTCCACCTCCTAGTTTAGAGTTCAACCACTCTTTCTGGAGGCACCAATGACCATCGCCATCACAGCAGCCAGCGGCCACTTCGGCGCCCTCGCCGTCGAAGCAGCCGTCCGTTCAGGGCAGGAGGTCGTCGCGATCGCGCGCGATCCCGGTCGGGTCGCCGGGCGGCCAGGGGTCGAGGTACGCGGCGCCGACTACGACGACCCGGCCGCCATGACGGCAGCCCTGGCGGGCGTGACCGGGGTGTTGCTGGTGTCCGGCAACCAGCCCGGCAAGCGCGTCCAACAGCACCGCAACGTGATCGATGCCGCCAGGGCCGCGGGCGTGGCCCGGATCGTCTACACCTCCGCGCCAAGGGCAGCCACCACCTCCCTCGTGCTGGCTCCCGACCACAAGGCCACCGAGGAGTACCTGGCCGCGTCCGGGCTGGCCTGGTCGGTGGCCCGGAACAACTGGTACAACGAGAACTACCTCCAGCGGCTGCCGGAACTCGCGCAGTCGGGGGTGCTTGTGGCTGCGGCCGGCTCCGGCAGGGTGGCCTCGGCCAGCCGCGCCGACCTGGCCGCCGGTGCGGTCGAAGCGCTAACTGGAGCGTGGCGGGACGGCGCGATCCGCGAGTTCGGCGGGGACGTCGCGTGGGACCACTACGAACTGGCCGCCGCCTATGCCGAGGTGCTCGGCAGGCCGGTGGCCTACGAGCCGGTGGAACCGTCGATCCTGGTGGCCGGCATGGTCGCCGGCGGCGTGCCCCGCGGCACTGCAGAGTTCGTCGCAGCGATGGACGTGGACATCGCCCAGGGTGCGCTCGCCGAGGTCACGGGGGAGTTGAGCGCCCTGATCGGCCGGCCGACGACCCCGCTGGTGGAGACCCTGCGGGCTGCGACCGCTGCCGCCTGACCTATGCTGCCGGTGTGAATCGCCTAGCTGAGGCCACGTCCCCGTACCTGCGGATGCATGCCGACAACCCGATCGACTGGCGCGAATGGGGCGAGGAGGCGCTGGCCGAGGCCCGGGCGAACGATCGCCCGATCCTGCTCTCGGTCGGCTACGCGGCCTGCCACTGGTGCCACGTAATGGCCCACGAGTCGTTCTCGGACCCGGCGATCGCCGAACTGGTCAACCCGAACTTCATCGCGATCAAGGTGGACCGGGAGGAGCGGCCCGACCTGGACGCGGTGTTCATGAAGGCGACCCAGGCGCTCACCGGCTCGGGCGGCTGGCCGATGACCGTCTTCCTCACCCCGGAGGGCCTGCCGTTCTTCGCCGGCACCTACTACCCGCCGGTGCGCACTGCCGGCATGCCGGGCTTCGGCGAGGTGGTCAGCGCCATCGACACCGCCTGGCGGCAACGGCGCGACGAGGCCGACGCCAGCGCAGCGGCGATCACGGCCCACCTGGCCGACGCGTTCGAACCGCTGCCCGCCACGGAGGGCAAGGTGGACGTGTGGGCTGTGCTCGACCGGCTGAGCGGGGAGTTCGACCCGATCCACGGTGGCTTCGGCACGGCGCCGAAGTTCCCGGCACCACTGCTCATCGACGCCCTGCTGGTGAAGGGCGAACCCGGCTCGCTCGACGTCGCCCAGCGCACGCTGGACGCCATGGCGCGAGGTGGCATCCACGACCAGATCGGTGGCGGCTTCGCCCGCTACAGCGTCGATCCGGGCTGGGTGGTGCCGCACTTCGAGAAGATGCTCTACGACAACGCGCTGCTGCTCGGCAGCTACACCCGCGGCTGGCGGCGGGTCCCCGACCACGACCCGCTGCTGCGCGCCCAGTTCGAGCGGGTGGTCCGCGGCATCGCCGGCTGGCTGGAGCGGGAACTGCTGCTGCCGTCCGGCGGGTTCGCGTCCAGCCTTGACGCCGACAGCCTGGACAGCCGCGGCATGCAGCACGAGGGCATCTACTACTGCTGGACGCCCGGCCTGCTCACCGACGCCCTCGGCGCGGAGGACGGCGACTGGGCGGCCGAGGTGTTCCACGTCACGACCACCGGCACCTTCGAGCACGGCCTGTCCACGCTCCAGCTGCGGGGCAACCCGGACGCGGCCCGGCTGGCGGCGGTTTCGGCGAAGCTGCTCGCCGAGCGGCAGCTCCGGTTCGCCCCGGCAAGGGACGACAAGGTGGTGGCGGCCTGGAACGGGTGGGCCATCGACTCCCTGGTCTGGGCCGCCGGGGTCTTCGATGAGCCGGGCTGGCTCGAGCTCGCCCGGGGCGCGGCCGAGTGCCTGTGGCGCGACCACTGGGACGGCCGGCTGCGGCGCAGTTCGCTCGGCGGCCAGGCCTCCTCCGTTGCGGGGTTCGCCGAGGACTACGGCGCGGTCGCGCTCGGTTTCGCGCGCCTCGCCGGGGCGACGGGCGAGGCCGAATGGCTCAGCCGTGCCCAGGCCGTGCTCGCCCAGGCCCTTGGCCTCTTCGATGCCGAGGACGGCGGCTTCCACGACGCTGCCGCTGACGCCGAGCGGTTGTTCGCCCGGGCCCGCGACGTGAGTGACAACCCGACCCCCTCCGGAACGAGCGCGCTGATCGCAGCCCTGCGGCTGGTCGGGCTGCTGGCTGCCGACGAAGCCCTGATCGTGCGGGCCGACCTGGCCAGCCGGACCACCCGGGGGCTGCTGGAGCAGGCTCCACGGTTCGCCGGCTCAGCCCTGCTCGACGCCCTGGTCGCGGACGAGGCGCGCACCGGGCTGCGTCCGGCGGTGGTGGTGGTGATCGGCGAGCCGCTCGGGCAGGACGCCAGGGCGACCTGGCGGATGGCCCCGATCGGCACGGCCGTGCTCGCCGGCCCTGCCGGGACCGAGGGCTTCGCCCACCACTTCGAGGATCGGGTGGAGCCCGGCGTCTACGTCTGCCGCGGCACCACCTGCTTCCCGCCGACCTCCGACCTGACCGAACTGCGCACAGCCCTCTGGAGCCGCGTCAACTGAGGCCACGTTCCCCACCCTCCCCTGCTTCTTCCACGCAACGTCGGGAGGAGAGCGGGAAGGGGGGAGGGGTCAGCTGAAGATGGCGACCGCGATGGCGGCGAAGTGGCAGAGGGCTGCTGCGATGGTGCAGGCGTGGAAGATCTCGTGGAAACCGAACCAGGTCGGGGACGGGTTCGGCGACTTGCGGCCGTAGATGACGGCGCCGACGGTGTAGAACAGGCCACCGAGGCCGATCAGGCCGACGACCAGCGGGCCGCCGTTCACCCAGAAGGCCGGCAGCCATGCCAGTCCGGCCCAGCCCATGCCCAGGTAGCAGGCCACGTCGAGCCAGCGGGGCGCCCCCTGCCAGAAGACCCGGGCGGAGAGGCCGACCACTGCAACCGACCAGATCAGCACCAACAGCTTCAGCGCCTCGCCGTCCGGCAGCAGGGTGAGCGCCAGGGGCGTGTAGGTGGCTGCGATGAAGATGAAGATGTTGGCGTGGTCCCACCGCCGCAGCAGTGCCTTGGTGCGGGGGTCCCAGTCGCCGAGGTGATAGGCGGCGCTGGTGCCGAACAGCAGCAGCGCCCCGCCGACCCAGACTGCTGCGCCGACCTTGCCCGAAGGGTCGGGGGCGAGGATCACCAGCAACACGCCGCCGACGACAGCCAGGGGGGTCATCCCCAGGTGCAGCCAGCCGCGAAGACGTGGCCTGTCCGGGGTCACCGGAACTCCCACAGCCTGCTGAGTCATCTCTCGCCCCCCAAACCTACGGTTCAGTAACCTACGTTAACGTAGGTTACTGAGCTGGGGCAAGCCGGGCGCGCCCTACCCCCGGTGGGACCGAAACCACCCTTGGCAGGCCCGCCCCCGTGTGTGCTGCACCCGGCGGCGATATGGTGCTGGCATGAGGCTGCGGGTCCGCGAGAGGCTGAACAAGCTGCAGCCGCTGGGCTTCCTCTACTCCGCCTACGAGACCCAGGTGCTGGCGCAACTCGACCGTGCCGCCCTGCCCCGCCACGTCGCCGTGCTGGCGGACGGCAACCGCCGGTGGGCCCGGACCAATGCCCCTGACCAGCCGCTGGTCGTCGGCTACCAGGCCGGTGCGGACAAGCTGCGCGAGTTCGTCGACTGGTGCTCCGACCTCGGCATCGGCGTCGTCACCCTCTGGGTGCTCTCAACGGACAACCTGACCAGGTCCGGGGCGGAAGAGCTGTCCCCGCTGCTCACGGTGATCGAGAACCTGGTGGCGGACCTCTCGGCCAGCTATCGGGTGCAGGTGGTCGGTGACCTCAACCTCCTGCCCGACCAGATGGCCGAACGGCTGCGGAAGGTCGAACTGCAGGAGCGGCCGGGCATCCACGTCAACGTTGCCGTCGCCTACGGCGGACGGCGGGAACTGCGGGATGCCTTCCGCTCACTACTGGCCAGCGAGGCAGCCAAGGGCACTTCGCTCGACGAGCTCGCGGAGACGCTCGAGATCGACCACATCTCCGAACACCTCTACACCGCCGGCCAGCCCGACCCGGACCTGATCATCCGGACGTCGGGGGAGCAGCGGATGTCCGGTTTCCTGATCTGGCAGTCCGCGCACAGCGAGTACTACTTCTGCGAGGCCCTCTGGCCGGATTTCCGCAAGGTCGACTTCATCCGGGCGCTGCGCTCCTACGCCCAGCGGGAACGCCGCTACGGCCGCTGAGGCCTTGTCGATGTCGGCTGCGCGCGGTCAGGCGTCGGCGAGTAGCAGCTCCGAGATAGCGGCGTGCAACGGCGCCTCCAGGGACAGCGCCTGCAGTCCGGCCAGCCGGGCCAGCGGATCCACGGCGTCCATCAGGCGCCAGATGAGGTCCTTGGTCTCGTACTCGACCTGGGCCGCCTCCAGCAGGGCGAACACCCGGGACTCCACCTGGTTGTTGGCGGGGCGGCGGCTGCCGGTGAGGTGGATGACAGCTCCGCCGGCCGTCGGCACAGCGAGCTCGATCACCAGCGGGCCGGAGGCCACCGCCTCGGCCAGCCCGGCTGCAGCCACATCGTCCAGCCCGTGGAGCACGAACCGGTACCGCCGGGTCTCCGGGAGCAGTTCCAGGGCACCTTCGGCCGCGTCGACGGTGATCGCGTCGAGGGTGTACCGCAACCGGGTGGTCACCACCTTCGGCTCGGCCGCGTCGTCGTCCTCGTAGAGGGTGAAGTCGCCGTCGGCGCCGGCGAACACGTGCACCTCAAGGGCTTCGGGGTTGTCCGTGGCGTACTCGTGCTGAACGGTCAGCGGGACGATCGCGCCGGCCCTGGCCAGCACGGGGTAGCCGTCGATCGGCCGGTGCAGCTGCACGGTCCGTCCGCCGGTGTAGCGCAGGCCGGTGAAGAAGTCGATCCACTCCCCTGCGGGGAGCCAGGTGACCACCTGGGCGAGGGTCGTGCGCCGGTCTGCCGGGCTCGTGATCGGGGCGACGAGCAACTCGCTGCCGAAGCAGAAGGTGTTCTTCGACGCCAGTGCCTCCGGGCGCGGGTCGAGGTGGTAGAGCGGCCGCACCAGCGGCTCACCCAGGCGGTGGGCACGCTCGGCCATCGTGTACAGGTAGGGGATCAGCCGGTGCCGCAGGCGCAGGCTCGCGTTCATGGCCGCCCGCGCCACCGGGTTGTACTTCCACGGCTCCTTGCCGGCGAAGACGTCCTTGGTCGAGTGCAGCCGGTTGATCGGCGAGAAGGTGCCGAGCTGGAACCAGCGGGTGGCGAGCTCGTCGTCACGGACGCCGAAGCAGTGGCCGCCGATGTCGTGGCTCCACCACCCGTAGCCGATGTTGGCAGCGGTCGCGGTGAAGTAGGGCTGGAAGTCGAGGCTCGCCCAGGTGGTGATGCTGTCCCCGGAGAAGCCGACCGGGTAGCGGTGCGAGCCGGGCCCGGCGTACCGGGAGAAGGTCAGCGGGCGTTTCCCGTCCCGGCCGGAATCCAGGTAGTGGAAGTGGTTCAGCATCCACAGTGGGTCGAGCCCGGGCATGGTCGTGTAGCTGCCCTGCTGCCAGTCCAGCCACCAGAAGTCGACTCCCTGTTCCTCGAGCGGGTGGTGCAGCTCCTCGAAGTAGGGCCGCAGGAAGTCCCGGTTCGCGATGTCGAAGTTCACCGGCTGCTCCGTTGCCGGGTCGATGCCCATCCGGGCCGCGAAGGCGGCGTAACGGTCCTCGTAGGCCCGCACCCCGTCCGCCGGGTGCACGTTCAGCGACACCTTCAGCCCGTGGTCGTGCAGCCAGTCGAGGAAACCCGGGGGGTCGGGGAACAGGTCGGTGTTCCAGGAGTAGCCGGTCCAGCCCGACCCATACCTGGGGTCGACATCGACCCAGTGCCAGTCCATGTCGACCACTGCCACGCTGAACGGCAGGTCCTCGGACTCGAACCGCTCGACCAGCTGCCGGTACTCGGCCGCGGAGTAGGCGTAGTAGCGGCTCCACCAGTTACCCAGTGCCCACCGCGGCAGGAGCGGCTGCGGGCCGGTCAGCCGGTAGAAGTCGCGGACGGCGTCGGCAGCTGCGTAGCCGTAGCCGAAGAAGTAGAGATCGGTGTTCCCCTGGATGCGGGGGGCCACCCAGCCGTCGTCGGCCAGCGCCAGCGTCGTGGAGTCGTCGATCACCGCGTAGCCGGTGGTCGAGGCCAGCCCGTCCTCGAGGGCGACGGCACCGTCGACCCCGTCGAGGGTGCGCGCCGTGCCACCAAGGTTGCCGGCCTGCCACACGTTGCGCTCGAAGCGGACGCCGTAGCGCCACTGGCTGTGGTAGCCGAAGCCGCCGGTCAGGCGGATGGTCAGGCCGGAAGCCGTGAACGGGCCCTCGTCGTAGTCGAGCACCAGGTCCTGGGTGAACAGGTGCAGCCCCGCGTCGTCTCGGACCACCTGGAAGTCCACCGGCCCGAGGGCGCGGTTGAGCACCATCTGGGTGGCGCGGTCCTCGAACTGCCCGGACGGGGAGTACTCGAGGCGGAGCATTCGCGTGGTCAGGACGGTGATCCGGTAGTGGTCGCCGGTCACCTGGTTGGCGTCGGAGGCGATCGGGGCAGTCTGAAGTCGCGACTCTGCGGGCATGGGAAGGAGTCTAGGGTGGCCGGCCGAACCCCGGGCTGGCAGCAACATTACGACTCGGTCAGCCCCACCACCCGGGCGGCGTGTCGCTGGCTGGGGCAGCAATCGACCGTCCTACTCTCGGGACATCGGGCGGGAACCCCCGCCTGTCGAGAGGCACCAGATGCGCCGTTGCCACTGCGCAACCCGCGGGCCCGCACCAGGCCCGAGCCCCTCCGGCTGACCACCCACGTGAGCCGGGCGTTGGTGACGTGCGGCTCGGACAAGGATCGACATGCCTTCGACCCGGACGGCGTTCACCGGCACCCGTGAGTCCGCGCTGGCCCTGAAGACCTATGTCATCGACACTTCGGTGCTGCTGAGCGATCCGCACGCCCTGCGGAACTTCGCCGAGCACAGTGTGATCGTCCCGGTGGTGGTGATCACCGAACTCGAAGCCAAACGCCACCATCCCGAGCTCGGCTACTTCGCCAGGGCAGCGTTGCGTGACCTCGACGACCTGCGGATCAAGTTCGGCCGCCTGGACTCACCGGTACCGGTGAACGAGGTGGAGGGCACCCTGCGGGTGGAACTGAACCACACCGATCCGGAGGTGCTGCCGCCGGGCTTCCGGCTCGGCGACAACGACTCCCGCATCCTCGCCGTGGCGCTGAACTACCGCGCGGAGGGCAACGACGTCGTCCTGGTCAGCAAGGACCTGCCGCTGCGGGTGAAGGCCTCGGCCGTCGGGTTGACCGCCGAGGAGTACCGCCACGAGATCACCCCGGACTCCGGCTGGACCGGAATGGCCGAGGTGGACGTGCCGACGGCCACGATCGAACAGCTGTACGGCGAGGGCAGCGCTGTCGTGCCGGAGGCGGTGGACCTGCCCTGCCACACCGGCGTTGTCCTGCACGGCGCCAGCTCCTCCGCGCTCGGCAGGATGTTGCCCGACGGCTCCGTCCGCCTGGTCAAGGACCGTGAGGTGTTCGGCATCCACGGCCGGTCGGCCGAGCAGCGGGTGGCCCTCGACCTGCTGCTCGACCCGGAGATCGGCATCGTCTCGATGGGGGGACGGGCCGGCACCGGCAAGTCGGCCCTCGCCCTGTGCGCCGGCCTGGAGGCCGTCCTGGAACGCCGCCAACACTCAAAGGTGATCGTGTTCCGGCCGCTGTACGCCGTCGGTGGCCAGGAGCTGGGCTACCTGCCCGGCAGCGAGAGCGAGAAGATGTCGCCCTGGGGTCAGGCCGTGTTCGACACGCTCGGCTCGGTGGCGAGCAAGAACGTCATCGACGAGATCCTGGCGCAGGAACTCCTCGAGGTCCTGCCGCTGACCCACATCCGCGGCCGGTCGCTCCACGACGCCTTCGTGATCGTCGACGAGGCGCAGTCCCTGGAACGCAATGTGCTCCTGACTGTGCTCAGCCGGATCGGGCAGAACTCCCGGGTGGTGCTCACCCACGACGTGGCGCAGCGCGACAACCTGCGGGTGGGCCGGCACGACGGCGTGGTAGCCGTGGTCGAGCGGCTGAAGGGCCACCAGCTGTTCGCGCACGTCACCCTGACCCGCTCGGAACGCTCGCCGATCGCGGCGCTCGTCACCGACCTGCTGGAGGACGTGGGCATCTGATGGACCGCAACGTTCTCGGGGGTGAGCTCCAGCCGTGCGGTACCGACCCGGTCACGGGGTTCTTCCGGGACGGCTGCTGCCGAACCAGTGCCGAGGACGTGGGCAGCCACACCATCTGCGCAGTGGTGACGCGGGAGTTCCTCGACCACCAGCGCAGCATCGGCAACGACCTGGTCACGCCGATGCCGCTGTACGGTTTCCC
>JADLEH010000437.1 GCA_020846255.1 Propionibacteriaceae bacterium | reverse complement strand
GGTTCGAGTCCCTCTGCGCCCACCCTTCGAAATGCTGCTTGACAAGGTCTTTCAGCCTCGTGTCGTACCTTGCCGGACGGTGTGCGTCATGGGTCCACCGCCTCTGGTGATCGGGCCGAGTGGCGCCGCCGGTTCACGCGCGAGAGTTGCTCGATCCGACGGTCGCTCGTTCACCGGTCGCAAGACGATCTCCCACGTTGCGGGGCTCAGGGCAGGCGCCGACGCGGTTACGGCCGCCGGCCTTCGCCGAGTACAAGGCGCTGTCCGCGGCGGCGATCAGCTCGTCTATGGTTCGGCCATGTCGGGGGAAGCAGGCCACGCCGAACGAGGCGGTGACCGCGATCTGGGCTGCGCCGTGGCCGACGCGCGTGGCTTCCATCGTGAGCCGCAGCAGTTCGGCGCGTTCGATGGCACCTTCCTCGGTCAGCCCGGGAAGGATCAGGAGGAACTCCTCGCCACCGTAGCGGCAGGTGATGTCGCTGGCACGCGAGTGATGCTTCATCAGCGATCCGAAGACCCGCAGTACCTCGTCACCGGCAAGATGCCCGCAACGGTCGTTGATCGCCTTGAAGTGATCCAGATCACCCATGATCACGCTCACCGGAACCTGCGTGCGCTCGGCAAGGAGCAACTCGCGACTGAAGCTCTCCTCGAGGAATCGGCGGTTGTGGAGGCCGGTCAGCGCGTCACGCGTGGACAGCTCGCGGAGTTCTTCCTGCAGGACCTGGACCGCACGTTCGGCCCGGGTGCGTTCGGAGATGTCCATGAGCAGGCTGATGAGGAGCTGCCGCTCCCCGACGTGCATCACGCTGCTGTGGCACTCGATATCTATGACTGCCTGATTCTTGCGCAGCCCGCGGAAGGTGTACTCGAGGTGGTCGGTCTCGCCACTCAGACGCCTGTCGATGTTCTCCGCAACGAGTGCGCGATCGACTTCGGCCGCGACCTGGAGCGGCCCCATCCTTCGGACTTCATCCGAGCTGTAGCCGAAGATCTCGTCGAACTTGGCGTTGGAGTAGCTGAACTTGCCATCCTCGATCAGGACGATACCGACCAGGGACTGACTCACCAGCCCCCGGAACTTCGCCTCCGATTCGCGCAATGCGCGGTTCATCTTCTCGTTCTCGCGCAGCGCCGCTTCCAGCTCAGCTGTGCGGAGGCGCACTTGCTCCTCCAACATGACTGTTGTCTGGAAGATGCTGAAGTCGGATCCCTGAGCACTCGTGTTTCGTTCGGCGCGATCCATCAGCGCCTGGATGATCTTGTTCAGGCGGACGGACTCGGCCGAGCCCGCGGGCTGACCCGGGATGGGCGCGGACCCGGGCTCACTCATGGGGGACACCGCCGAAGGCAATGCCGGTCAGGGTCTGGTTGACATGCACTCCGAGGTGCTGCTCGCCGTAGCTACTGAAACCGACGACATTGTTGTCGCGGAACACCTTCGAGACGCTGTCAATGAGGCCACGCTGGGTCATCTCCAGCTTTCGCAGGATGCAGTCGCAGCCAATCACCAGTTGCGGCTGGCCGATCGCGCCACGAATCTCCGCGAACGCTTCTTCGAGATTCCCCACGAGATCCACGCCGCGCGCCCCCCGCAGGACAAGGCCCTCCTCGATGGCGCAGAAGAACGTCAGGCTGCCGTCGGGGTTCACTTTCTGGATCGAGCGGACGTAGTTCGTACCATCGATGACGACCACTATCGGCTGCTCGGCGAAGCGACTGGGGTCCAGGCTGGCCACGTCCAGCCCAAGGACTTCTGCGTATCTGTCGGCGGCCGGCCAACCGTCGATCTCACTGACGACCCTGTGTGCGGAATCCGCACCCGTGACCACGAATCGCTGTTCGGTGGGGACGAAATGCTGGGTCTTGAAGATCTTGAACGGCACGTGCGTGGTGACCAGCGCCAGAACAGCACTGTCGGTATGGAAGGTTCCGTCAGAATAGACCTGGGTTGTGCCGAAACTGAGGCCGTCACCAGCCGACCCCCCCACCAGCGGAAGTCTCCCGAGGGCATTCTGTAGGGCTCGCGTCACCGGCTCTTCGCGCACGGACAGCCCATCGATCAGGAGCAGCGCGAAGCTGTTGCTCGCATCGGCTCGAGGCTCCAGGGTTTCCAGCCGTTGCATGAGGTCCTGCGCCAGGGAGCGCGCCTCGATGGATTGGAATCCCTGCAATCCATCGATCCGGCCGCACGCGGCAGTGAAGCTCTCTGCCGGGAAACTCGCTCCGGAGATGGTGCGATCGAGGTAGCCCCTGGTCCCGATCTCGCCTGCCGTTGTGCAGCCGATGACCTGGACGCCCGCGAACAGGCGCCGGATCTCTGCAGCCAGGGTGTCGAGATCGTAGTGAACCGAGCAGAAGAAGACCACCAACGCCATGTTCGACTGGGTGACCGCGGCGTGAAACTCACGTGCCGCATCACGTGCGTCAGGGGCGCTCGAGTGAGCGCTGCGGATGCGGCTGGTGTCCTCCATGTCGAACCCCTCGATCTGCCGTTCGTGCATCGGCGATGCCTACCCAGTTTCACCGGCTCAAGTGGGTCGGCGTGCGGCGGGCTTCCGGGGCTCGCGGACTCCCGGAGGAGCAGTCCGAGGGTAACTCGGACCCACTGACAGCCGATAGTCCCCGTGGGAGCGACCACGATGCGGGACGCACCACCGCTGGGCCGGCAGCCACGAGAGTCACGCACAGGGCACGTGCTCGTTCGAGTCCCTCTGCGCCCACCCGCGCTGTCGGTCAGCCGGGCTGTGCTGCCACCGCCGCCGCACGCTGCGAGATGGCCACCCAGGACGAGCAGAGTCGCCGTCGCGATCGTCTTCCGCATGCGATTCCCCCAGGTCGTCAGCGAGCGACGGCCGGCGCTCGTCGCGCCCCACGGATCCCGCGCGGGCCCGGATGCTCACTTCACGCGCGTCGCCGGTCCCAGCGACGCCTTGCGGCGGCGTGGGCCTCCCGAAGCAGGTCCTTCAGTTCTGCCGTGGCTCCTTCGCCCGGCTGGACGACGGCCACCCAGCCCAGGTGTCCGTAGACGGAGTGCGGCAGCACGAGATCGCGAACCCCCGGATCGGCCACCGGGCCCTGGTCCCTGCGGCCGGCCTCGACGTTGACCCGGAAGATCCCGTTCCCCAAACCGGACTCTGGTTCCCCCGGGTAGTCCTTGGTCACGACGGTCGCGAACGGCTGGCTGTTGGGTACGACCCCGTCCGGGGCGTAGTAGAAGAACCGGTCGCCCCAAGCCGCCTCCGGTGAGCCGTCGCCGGGT
>JADLEH010000436.1 GCA_020846255.1 Propionibacteriaceae bacterium | reverse complement strand
TGAAGAAGAACGCCCGCGTCCGGTACACGACCATCCAGAACTGGTCGACGAACGTGTACAACCTGGTCACCAAGCGCGCCACCTGTGACGAGGGCGCGACCATGGAGTGGATCGACGGCAACATCGGCTCCAAGGTCACCATGAAGTACCCGGCCGTCTACCTGCTCGGCGAGCACTCCCGCTGTGAGACGCTCTCCATCGCCTTCGCCGGCGAGGGCCAGCACCAGGACGCCGGCTCGAAGATGGTGCACGCGGCCCCCTACACCTCGTCCTCGATCATCTCGAAGTCGGTTGCTCGTTCCGGCGGCCGGGCGTCCTACCGGGGCCTGGTCCAGGTGCAGGAGGGTGCGCACCACTCGGCCTCATCGGTGAAGTGCGACGCGCTGCTGGTCGACACCATCTCCCGGTCCGACACCTACCCCTACGTCGACGTCCGCGAGGACGAGGTCTCGATGGCCCACGAGGCGACCGTCTCCAAGGTGAGCGACGACCAGCTGTTCTACCTGATGAGCCGGGGCATGGGCGAGGACGAGGCGATGGCCATGATCGTCCGCGGCTTCGTCGAGCCGATCGCCAGGGAACTGCCGATGGAGTACGCGCTCGAACTGAACCGGCTGATCGAGCTCCAGATGGAAGGGGCCGTGGGCTGAGGCCTGCGGCTAAGCGACCGAAAGAAAAGATGACTGTGACGACTGCTGTGCCCAACCTGGCCGAAGCCGTGGAGGCGACCGTCGCCTCCCACCTGCACCCGGTTCCCTCCTTCGACCTCGCCGACCATCCGGTTCCGAACGGACGCGAGGAGGTGTGGCGGTTCACCCCGCTGCGCCGCCTGCGCGGGCTGCTCGACGGTGCCGCAAGCGACGCCCACCTCGACTGGCACTCCAACCTCCCGGCCGGGGTGACCCGCACCGAGGTGACCACTGCTGAGGCGGTCGCGCTCGGCGTGCCCGCGCCGGTCGACCGGCCCTCCGCGCTGGCTGTCGCCAACGCCGGTGGCGCAATGGTCTTCGAGATCGCGCCCGGCAGCCGGCTGGCTGAGCCGCTGGTGATCGAACTCGCCGGGCACGGGGTGGAACAGACCACCTACGGGCAGGTGGTGTTCAGGATCGGTGCCCACGCCGACGCGACCATCGTGCTGCGGCACACCGGTTCGGCCCGCTACGACTCCAGCGTCTCCGTGCTGGTCGGCGACGGCGCGCAGCTCAACTTCGTCGGGCTGCAGGACTGGGACGACGACTCCGTCCACCTCGGCCACGTCGGGCTCCGGATCGGCCGCGACGCCCGGGTCCGCACCGTTACCGCCAGCCTCGGGGGCAACCTGGTTCGCCTGGTCGAGACCGCAGAGTACGACGGTCCCGGCGGCGAGCTGGAGCAGTTCGGGCTGTACTTCGTCAACGCCGGGCAGCACATCGAGCACCGCCTGTTCGTCGACCACAACGAGCCGCACACCCGCAGCCGGGTCGACTACCGGGGCGCCCTGCAGGGCGAGGGCGCGCACTCGGTCTGGGTGGGCGACGTGCTGATCCGCAAGGTGGCCGAGGGCATCAACACCTACGAGACCAACAAGAACCTGGTGCTCACCGATGGTTGCCGCGCCGACTCGGTGCCCAACCTCGAGATCGAGACCGGCGAGATCGAGGGTGCCGGGCACTCCTCGACCACCGGCCGCTTCGACGACGAGCAGCTGTTCTACCTGCGGTCCCGCGGCATCCCCGAGGACGAGGCCCGCCGGCTGGTGGTGCACGGCTTCTTCGCCGACATCATCCGCAGGATCGGCGTCCCCGACGTGGAGAGCCGCCTGCTCGCCGCGGTGGAGAAGGAACTGGAGATCATCGTCGGCCCGTCGACAGCCACCGAAGCGCTGGGGGTCGCCAAGTGAGCTTCGTCCGTGCCTGCTCGGTGGCCGAGGTACCGGTCGGTTCGGCGATCGGGATCGACCTCGGCGGCGACGCCGACATCGCCGTCGTGAACACCGAGGACGGCTTCTTCGCCATCCGGGACGTCTGCTCCCACGGCGAGGTGCCGCTGAGCGACGGTGACATCGACGGCTGCACTCTCGAGTGCTACATGCACGGCTCCCGCTTCGACCTGCGCACCGGCTTCCCGCTGGAGCTCCCGGCCACAACCCGCGTCCCCGTCTACCCCGTCCGGGTGGATGGTGACCACGTATTCGTAGACCCAGACAACCCAATCGATTCCCAGGAGCAGTAACCAATGTCAGAACTCCGCATCAGCGACCTGCGCGTCGACGTCTTGACCGAGAGCGGGCCGAAGGAGATCCTCAAGGGGGTCAACCTCACCGTCCGCAGCGGCGAGGTGCACGCGATCATGGGTCCGAACGGGTCCGGCAAGTCGACCCTCGCCTACTCCATCGCCGGCCACCCGAAGTACGTCATCACCTCCGGGTCGGTCACCCTCGACGGCGTCGAGCTCACCCACCTGAAGGTGGACGAGCGGGCGAAGGCCGGTCTCTTCCTCGCGATGCAGTACCCGATCGAGGTGCCCGGGGTCTCGGTGGCCAACTTCCTGCGCACGGCCAAGACCGCCCTCTCCGGTGAGGCGCCGAAGGTGCGCACCTGGGTGAAGGAGGTCAACGCAGCCCTCGATCGCATCGGGCTGGACGGCACCTTCGCGGCCCGCTCGCTGAACGAGGGGTTCTCCGGTGGGGAGAAGAAGCGCAACGAGATCGCCCAGCTGGAGCTGCTGAACCCGAAGTTCGCGATCCTCGACGAGACCGACTCCGGCCTCGACATCGACGCCCTGCGGATCGTGTCGGAGGGCGTGAACCGCTACACCGCCCAGGGGGACCGCGGGCTGCTGCTGATCACTCACTACACGCGGATCCTGAACTACATCAAGCCCGACTTCGTGCACGTCTTCGTCGATGGCCACATCGTGGCTGAGGGCGGCGCGGAGCTGGCCGACCGCCTTGAGGTCGAGGGTTACGACCGGTTCGTGAAGGCCGCCAAGGTCGATGCCTGAACCGCTCCGGGCCCTCAAGCTGACCGAGCCCCCGTCGGCTCAGGTCACCGACGGCTATGACGTCGAACGGATCCGGGAGGACTTCCCGATCCTGAGGCGCACCGTCGGGAGGTGGCCCCTGGTCTACCTGGATTCTGCGAACACCTCGCAGAAGCCCGTCCAGGTGATCGACGCGCTCGAGGAGCACTACCTCCAGCACAACGCCAACGTCGCGCGGGCCATGCACACCCTCGGCAGTGAGGCCACCGAGTCCTTCGAGGGCGCCCGCGCCAAGGTCGCCGACTTCATCGGTGCTGCTGGACCTGAGGAGATCGTGTTCACCAAGAACGCGACCGAGGCCCTCAACCTGGTCGCGCACAGCCTCGGCGGGCGCCTGTCCGCAGGTGACGAGATCGTCATCTCCGTGCTCGAGCACCACTCCAACATCGTGCCCTGGCAGCTCCTGGCCCAGCGCACCGGTGCCGTGCTCCGCTGGTTCGACATCACCCCGGACGGCCGGCTCGACCTGGCTGCGGCCGCGGCGAACCACCTCATCAACGAGCGCACCCGGATCGTGTCGATCGCCTGGGTCTCCAACGTCCTCGGCACCGTGAACCCGGTTCCCGAGATCGCTGCGATGGCCCACCGGGTCGGTGCGCACGTTGTCGTCGACGGCTCGCAGGGCGTGCCCCAGCTGCCCACCGACGTTGCGGCACTTGGGGCCGACCTGATGGCCTTCACCGGCCACAAGATGCTCGGGCCGACCGGGATCGGGGTGCTCTGGGGTCGCTACGAGCTGCTGGACACCCTGCCGCCGTTCCTCGGGGGCGGGGAGATGATCGAGGTGGTGCGGCTCACCGGCTCGACCTTCGCGCCACCGCCGCGGCGCTTCGAGGCAGGCACGCCGCCGATCGCCCAAGCCGTCGGGCTCGGCGCTGCCATCGACTACCTGACGGCTGTCGGCATGGAGAAAGTCGCCGCGCACGAGCAGCGGATCACCGCCTACGCCCTCAGTCGGCTGGCAGCGCTCGACGGGGTCACGATCCTGGGGCCGACCGAGGCGGTCGACCGTGGGGGAGCGATCGCGTTCACCCTCACCACAGCCGACGGCCTCGAGGTGCACCCGCACGACGTGATGCAACTGCTCGACTCCCACGGCGTGGCCGTCCGTGGCGGGCACCACTGTGCGCGGCCACTGCACGACCGGGTCGGGCTGGGTGCAACCAGCCGCGCTTCCGGGTACCTGTACACCACCCTGGCGGAGATCGACGCCCTGGCCGACGGCCTGGAGTACGTCCGGGACTTCTTCGGAGGCAAGCGATGAGTGTTGAGGCGATGTACCAGGAGATCATCCTCGACCACTACAAGGCCAAGCATCACAGCGGGCTGCGGGAGCCCTACCAGGCCCAGGTGGCCCACGTGAACCCGACCTGCGGTGACGAGGTGCTGCTGCGGGTGGCGCTCGACGGTGACCGGGTCGCCGACGTCTCCTACGAAGGAGTCGGCTGCTCGATCTCCCAGGCCTCCACCTCGGTGATGGCCGACCTGGTGATCGGCAAGACCGTGACCGAGGCCCTCGGACTGCATGCCGACTTCACCGAGATGATGCACTCCCAGGGCCGGATCGAGCCCGACGAGGACCGGCTCGAGGATGCGGTCGCGTTCATCGGGGTGGCCCAATTCCCGGCCAGGGTGAAATGCGCCCTGCTGGGCTGGTCGGCGTTCAAGGACGCCGCCGCGCAGGCGCTGGCAGCTGCCGGCGCCGGGAAGGAATGAAGATGACCCAGAACACCCGCCCATCGGACCTCGTGCAGGACACCTTCCCAGACGAGCTCGGCGCTGCCCGCCCGAGCGAGGAGGACGTCCTCGAGGCGATGAAGGACGTCGTCGACCCGGAGCTGATGGTCAACGTCGTCGACCTCGGCCTCGTCTACGGCGTGACGATCGATGACGGGAACAACGCCACCATCGACATGACCCTCACCTCGCCGACCTGCCCGCTCACCGACCGGCTGGAGTACGACACCCAGATGGCGCTGGAGGGCCTGGTCAGCTCGGTGACCAT
>JADLEH010000435.1 GCA_020846255.1 Propionibacteriaceae bacterium | reverse complement strand
TCGGGCCGGCGTTGCCGTCGAAGAAGTAGCTGTAGCCGTCCACGCCCGAGGCCACGCCGTTGCTGAGCGGATCGCTGGCCGCGTCCCACTGGATGTCGATCGTGCGGTCGCCGGAGGGCGTCGAAGGCGTATGGCTGGTGCTCGACAGGCTGGGTGGCGCGCCGGGGTTGGTGCGGTCGATCCAGTAGGGTCCGGCGTGGACCGCGGTGGAGCAGTTCGAGGCCAGGTCGCAGGTGCGCAGGTGGAAGTAGTGGCTGTTGCCGTCGGCCAGAAGACCGCTGCTGGCCGAGTGGGGATCGCTGCCGTGGGGCGTGTCCACGGTCGTGTCGGGGGTCGTCCCGACATTGGTGTCGAAGTCGCGCGAGTAGCCCTTGAGGCCGATCCCCCCGGAGTCGTCCGCCGCCCCCGACCACTGCATGGCCAGCGTGCCGACGTTGCTCCAGGTCGAGGCGGTGTGCGAAGTGCTCGAGACGGTCGCGTTGGTAGGGGCCGTGGTGTCGGGCGTGTACTTGATCGTGACGAAGTCGTAGCCCTCGCCATCGCGGGAATGGCCGGTGACGTAGACGCTGCCCGTGGCGTCTACCGCTGCTCCCGCCCCTCGGTCTTCGCGGTTGCCTGGAGCGTCGAAGGTCACCGCCCACTGCTCGACGCCGTTGCCGTCGAGCTTGACGGTCTGGTAGTTGGAAGAAGTGGGATAGGCGTAGCCTGTGACGTACGCGTTGCCTGCCGCGTCGAGCGCCAGGTCGACCGCTCCGTCACCGCCGCCGAAGCTGTGGGTTGCGGCCCAGAGCTGGGTTCCAGCGGTGTCGTACTTGATGGTCGCGAAGTCGGATCCGGTCGCCGGTTGGATGCTGGCGCCCGTGACGTAGACGTTCCCGGAGCCGTCCACAGCCAGGTCCGATACGAAGTCCCAGTAGTTGCCGGACCCGCTGTATGGTACGGCCCACTGCTGAACCCCACCCGCGTCGTACTTGATCGTGAGGAAATCCCCGGTCGAGCCGCTCCCGGTGGAGGTGCCCGTGACGTAGACGTTGCCGAGCGCATCCACGGCGATGGCCTCCGGCTCGTCGTTGCCGTTGCCCGATCCGTTGTACGTCACGTTCCACAACGGTGCGCCATTGGCGGCCGCGTGCTTCACGGTCCTGTAGTCCAGCTGCGAGGCGCTCACCGTCCAGCCAGTCACGTGGACATTGCCTGTCGCGTCAAGGGCGATGGCCTGCGGCCTGTCACTGCTAAGACCGCCCGCGGCGGCGGCCCATTGCGGCACGCCCGCCGAGTTGTACTTCACTGTCCGGTAGTCCCATCCAGTGGGTCCGCCGGAGGGCGACTCTCCGGTGACGTACACGTTGCCGGCCCCGTCCACCGCCAGCGCCCACGCGTATCCTTCAGGGGCGTCCGCCACGGCCCACTGCTGCACGCCGGCTGGGTCGTACTTGATCGTGAGGTAGCGATACGCGCCTCCGCTCGATGAGGTGCTCGAGGTGCCCGTGACGTAGACGTTGCCCGAGGCATCCAGGGCCAGGGCCCGGGGTTCATCGTAGCCCCCGGGCCCCGAGTAGGTGCGGGCCCACGCGACCGCCCCGGTCGGATCGTGCTTGACCGTCTTGTAGTCCCAGTCCTTCCCGTTATAGGAGCGGCCGAGGACGTAGGTGTTGCCCGCCCCGTCGACGGCCATCCCGCGCTCCAGGGGCCTGTCGTCAGGGTCGATGACGACCGCCGGGTTCGTGGCAGCCCACTGCTGCGTACCGCCCCCGTCGTACTTGACGACGCGGTACTGGTAGCTCTCGTTGTTGGAGGTCTCCCGCGACTCCCCCGCCACCAACAGGTTCCCCGCACCGTCCCGGGCGATGGCGTAGGCCGAGTCCACGCGGTTGGGCGCAACGCCGTACGAAACGGCCCAGAGTTGCGCTCCCGTCGGGCTGTACTTGACCGTCCGGAAGTCCTGGCCGGAAGCACCCTGGGGCGATGTGCCCGTGACGTAGGCATTGCCGGCGCCGTCGAGCTCGATGGCGTACGCGTAGTCGTAGCCGAAACCGCCGTGATGGAGCGCGGCCCACTGCTGCGTCCCGGCGGAGTCGTACTTGATCGTCAGGTAGTCGCTGCCCGTGGCGGCACCCAGGTACGAGCTGCCCGTGACGTGGGCGTTGCCCGTTGCGTCCACGGCTATGGCGTAAGCGGTGTCACCACCGGCGTGGTAGGCCCTGACCCACTGCTGCGTCCCGGCGGCGTCGTACTTGACCGTGCAGGCGTCGTAGTCGGAACCGTTGTGGCACCAGCCGGTCGCGTAGACGCTGCCGGCGCCATCGACACCGATGTCGTAGGCATAGTCGTAGTTGTTGCCGGGACCGTTGTAGAGCCTGGCCCACTGGAGCGTCCCACCGGAATCGTACTTGCGCACGCTGTAGTCGTAGTTGGCGCCGTTGGACTCGTAACCTCCCACGTAGACGTTCCCGCTGGCGTCGGGTCGGATGGCATAGGGAGTCGTGCTCGAGGGCCGGTACCAGAGTTGCGTGCCGGCGGCATCCCACTTGGCCACGAAGTAGGACCCGCCCACGACGATGCCGTTCCCATCCCAGGCCAGCGCGGTCCCACCGGGCGCCCTCGACCACTGCTGGCTGCCGTTCGTCGTGTCGTACTTGAGGACGGCCTGGTAGCTCACCGTGACGTAGAGCCCGCCGGAGCCGTCCAGCGCCAGCGCGAAGCAGTAGTCGGCGCTGCCGCTGTCGTGAGTGACCGACCAGACCACCGCACCCGAGGCGTCGTACTTGACCGTCAGGCAGTCGGTGTCGCTTCCCTTCCCGATCGTGCCGGTGACGTAGGAGTTGCCGGCCGAGTCGAGCGCGAGGGCGCGCTTGCCGAGGATCTGGTCTCCCGCGCCCGGCCGCGCGTCCTGCGCCACGACCGGCCCGCTGTCGTAGCGCGTGGCCCAGGCCTGCACCTGCGCCCTTGCCGACCCAGCCAACCCCAGCCCGACCACCACCAGCACCGACAGCCACGCTCGCCTGCAAGCGGCCATGACACCCTCCCCCGGCACGTCCCCATGTCACCGCGCCGGGAGACACCGCCCCCGAGCGCGTACACCACCGGCCAAGATCCCCCACCTGGCGGAGAGCCCGGAGGGAGCCACCGCCAGGGACGGCATCGCTGACCAACACCCCGCACCGGGTTCGAGCGGCCGTCCTCCGCCTGTCAGACCTGGAGCGTGGGCGCGAGCGTAGAGGCCAGGCCGCTGGCCGTCATCACCCGATTGGGTGACGACGGCCCGGCGCCGAGAGCCCAGTCGTGGAGGCTGGTTGCGTGACGCCTGACCGCCACTGCGGGGGAGCGTCGCGAGCCGCCGGCCCTGTCTAGCTCCCGGGACCCTTCTCCCCGGGCGTGTCGGGCGCATCCACTGGCAAGTTGACGGTGAGCGCCAGGCGCACCAGGGCGGCGCGCGTGCCCAGGCCGGTCTTCGAGTAGACGGCCTTGAGCTGCGAGCGCACGGTCTCGGACGAGGTGTTGCGCGGTCGGCGATGTCCTGGGTGCCGAAGCCCTCGACCAGCAGCGATAGGACCTGGGCCTCGGCCGCCGTGAGGTCGTAGAGCTGCTCCATGCCGCGCGTCGAGACCACGCCGCGGTGGGCCGGGTCCACCACCAGCACCAGCGCGCCCCGCAGGTGGGGCTCGAAGGCCTGCGCGCTCGTGTGGAGCGGGCTGACCTCGACCACGAAGGGGTCGGCGCCCGAGCGGCGGGCGATCATCATGGCGGACTCGCGGGCCTGCCCCTGGGCGCAGGACGTGGCCACGGCCCGCTGGATGGCCGCCTGGAGCTCGCCGTCCTGGGCGCCCGCCCGCGGCCGGTCGCTGCGGTCGACGCACAGGCCGTCGCCCAGCTCCAGGATGCGGCTCGCCTCCCGGTTGCGGATCGCCACCTGGCCCCGCTCGCTCAGGATCAGCACCCCGAGCTGCAGGCGGTCCAGCGCGGCGATGGCCGCCCGGAAGCGGGCCTGCAGCACCTGGAAGGGGCGGCTCACCTCGACCGCGTTGGCCAGGTGGGGCAGCAGCACGTGGCAGACCTCGGCCTCTTCGGGGCTGAGGGTCTCGGGGCGCTCCACGCCCAGGTTGATCGTGAGGGCGTCCGCCCAGGCCGGGTGGTCGTTGAGCCGGGTGCACACGCGGCCCCCGATCCCGACCCGGCTCCGCAACCAGCGCGCGGAGGGCAGCTCCTCGCTCGGTCCGGTCAGCTCCTCGACCGGTACGAGCTCGCGCGCGGGGTAGGTCAGCAGCCGGGCCACCGCGGAGGCCTCGTAGTGGGCCCAGTCGCGCTGGAACTCTTCGGTGAGGGCGGTCGGGATGCCGCCCGAGACGGCTGCGATGCGCACCTCGGGGTTGGCGTGGTCGGCCACGATGACGTTCGTGGCTCGGGCCCGGACCTGGTCCGAAAAAACCTGCAACACCTCGGGCCAGGCCTTGGGCTCGAGCACGACGTCGTAGGTGCGAGCGATGAGGTCGAGGTGCTCTTGGGTGATGCGCATGGGTCCTCGACGGGGGGCTGGACTCAATTCTAGCCCGCGAACTCCGCCGCGGCCTGGCGCCCGCGGCCCTCGTGCACCAGCAGGGTCAGCAGCAGGGCCACGAAGAAGAACACCGAGCACAGCAGGATGGCGAAGCGCAGCCCCAGCCAGGCCTGCAGCAGGCCCAGCGAGAGCAGGCCGAAGATCGAGGCCAGCTTGCCGAACAGCCCCCAGAAGCCGAAGAACTCGGCCGACTTCGACT
>JADLEH010000434.1 GCA_020846255.1 Propionibacteriaceae bacterium | reverse complement strand
TCGCTGCCGATGGGGGCCGGCTCGGTGGCGCCGATCGCCCGCAGCGACGTGGCAGCGGCCCTGGTGGCCGCGGTCACCGGGCCAGGGTGCCCGCGGGAGCCCCAGGTGCTCACCGGGCCGAGGCCCTTCGGCCACGACCAGCTCGCCGAGGTGGCCACAGGTCTGGCCGGCCGACCGGTCAGGTCGAGCCCCTGCGCACCGGACGCCTTCGCCGAAGCGCTGCTGCGGCGCGAGGCGTCGCCGTGGTGGCGCTACGCCTTCCAGACCATGTTCGCGGCGATCGAACTCGGTGCCTTCGCCGAGTGCACCGGAACCCTCGCCCGGCTCACCGGCCGGCCGCCGCTGGAGTTCCCTGCTGCCCTGGAGCAGGTTCGCAGCAGCTGGTGAGTCGCGGGCCCGGCAGCTCTTCCGGCACCCGGCGCCGGTCGACGCCTCGGCCGGCCCTCGGACCGGTGTCGACAGACTCCCGAAGCGATGGAACGCTTGCCGGAGTCGGGAGCTGCGGAGGAGGCCACTGATGGACCTGGCGTTCTGGTTGACCACGCTGGTCGTTGTGGCGACGCCCGGCACTGGTGCGGTCTACACCGTCTCGATGGGGCTCGGCCAGGGCCGGCGGGCAAGCCTGGTGGCCGCTGTCGGCTGCACCCTCGGCGTGCTGCCGCACCTGCTGGCTGCCATCACCGGGCTCGCTGCCCTGCTGCACGCGAGTGCGCTCGCCTTCCAGACCCTGAAGTACGCAGGCGTGGCCTACTTGGTGTTCCTGGCCTGGCAGACCTGGCGCGACCGGACCCCGCTGGTCGCAGACGACTCGGCCGAGACCCGCACGGCCCGGTCGATAGTCCGTGAGGCCGTCCTGATCAACCTGCTCAACCCGAAGCTGACGATCTTCTTCTTCGCGTTCCTGCCGCTCTTCGTCCAGCCTGGCGCCGGCGAGGGCTGGGTGCAGATGACCGTGCTCGGCCTGGTCTTCATGGCTGTGACGCTGCTGGTGTTCGCCGGGTACGGGGTGCTGGCCGCGGCCGTCCGCTCGCACGTGCTCCAGCGGCCGTCGGTGGTCGCCTGGCTGCGGCGCACCTTCGCAGCCACCTACCTCGTGCTGGCCGGTCGCCTCGCCCTCCCGGAGCGGTGAGGCGCCGGTTCGTCCGCTCAGTGCTGCATGTCGACGAAGCGGCTGTAGTGACCCTGGAAGGCGACGGTGACGGTCTTGGTCTGGCCGTTTCGGTGCTTGGCCACGATGAAGTCGGCCTCCCCGGAACGTTCGGAGGCGTTGTTGTACATGTCGTCACGGTGCAGCAGGATGACGACGTCGGCGTCCTGCTCCAGTGAGCCGGACTCACGCAGGTCGGACAGCATCGGCTTCTTGTCGGTGCGCTGCTCCGGACCTCGGTTCAGCTGCGACAGCGCAACCACCGGCACTTCCAGCTCCTTCGCCAGCAGCTTCATCTGCCGGGAGAACTCCGAGACCTCCAGCTGGCGGCTCTCGACCCGCTTCCCCGAGCTCATCAGCTGCATGTAGTCGACGATCACCAGCTTGAGGTCCTGGCGCTGCTTCAGCCGCCGCGCCTTCGCCCGGATCTCCATCATGGTGAGGTTGGGCGAGTCGTCGATGTAGAGCGGGGCGGAGGAGACGTCCGCGGTCTTTCGCGCGATCCGGCCCCAGTTCTCATCGCTCATCCGGCCCTTGCGGATGTCATGCAGCGGCACCTGCGCCTCTGCCGAGATGAGTCGCATGACGATCTCGGTCTTCGTCATTTCCAGGCTGAAGAAGGCCGAGCACAGGCCGTGCTGGATCGAGGCTGCCCGCGCCAGGTCGAGGCCGAGCGTTGACTTGCCGACACCGGGGCGGGCAGCAACGATCACCATCTGGCCGGGGTGCAGCCCGTTGGTCAACTCGTCCAGCTCCACGAACCCGGTCGGCACCCCGGCCATGATCCCGTGGGCGCTGAGCGCCTCGATCTCGTCGAGGGTGGACTCCATCAGGGCCGACAGCGGCTCGTAGTCCTCAGAGGCCTTGCCTTCGGCCACCTCGTAGATGGCCTGCTGGGCCGCGTCAACGATGCCGGCCACATCGCCCTGACCGGCGTAGCCGAGCTGGGAGATCTTGATCGATGCCTCGACCAGCCGACGCAGGATCGCCTTCTCGCGCACGATCTCGGCGTAGTAGCCGGCGTTGGAGGCGATCGAGACCGTGGAGAGGAGTTCGTGCAGGTAGATGTGGCCACCCACCCGGCCCAGTTCACCCTGCTTGGCCAGCTCGTCGGCCACGGTGATGGCGTCAGCCGGCTCGCCGCGGCCGTACAGGTTGATGATCGCCTCGTAGACCGTTTCGTGCGCCGGGCGGTAGAAGTCGCGGCCCTTCAGCAGTTCGGCGACGTCGCCGATGGCATCCTTGCTGAGCAGCATCGCCCCGAGCACGCTCTGCTCTGCTGCCACGTCCTGGGGCGGAGTGCGGTCAGGACCGGCATAGTCGGCCTGGGAGCCGTACGGCATCACCTCAGCAAGCGACATGGTTCCTCCAGGAGCGTCTGACGAGCTCTGTCGAGCACACTAGGACGCCCCTCCGACAGTCTGTGGCCGGTCGACTCCAACGCTTCGACCGTCCGCCAACCTAGACCCTTCTTGACGTGCTCTCAACGGAGTCATCCACAGGGCCTGTGGATCATTTGGGGACAACTGCGACGCCACGCCGGTAGCCCTGTGTACGACGGGGTGTCGTAGCTGTGGACGCCACCCCTGAAACCCCTGCAACAGGTCTCTGACAAGGGCATACGATCTCGTACACGTGTGGACGCAAAGAACTTTGAGCACTTCCCGGAGGGGCGGTCACCGACTTGACAGCCAATGCTTGGGGGGGTGTATGGGGGCCGCCCGCTCAGCGGTTATGCACACAATGTCCACAGCCCGCCCGGTTGCCAGACATACCCTTGGGGGGTATCCTGACAAGGGAGGACGACAATGCCGATGAACCACGATGAACAGCTGTCACACCAGTCCGATTGTCACCATGACGCCGGGCACGGCTACCTGGACAACAAGAGCGAGTACCTGCGCCGCCTGAAGCGGATCGAGGGCCAGGCGCGGG
>JADLEH010000433.1 GCA_020846255.1 Propionibacteriaceae bacterium | reverse complement strand
GCGTGCCGCGTGGTCTGCGGCTTCGAAGATGCGATCACGATCTTGGTCCCGACCAGCGCATTGGTGAGGGTCGACTTGCCGGCGTTGGGCCGGCCGACGAAGCAGGCGAAGCCTGACTTGATGGTGGGTTCACTCATGTCGCTCGTACCGCCGATTCCTGGGCTAGTTTGGCCGCGGCCTCAGCGGCGGGGTCTTCGTCTTCTGGCACCGGGGACGCCAGCACGGTCTGGATCGTGTGCCGGCGATCGCTGCCCCGTTCGGCCACCAGCTCGATGCCCTCCCATTGCACCACCGATCCGGGGATCGGGACCTTGTTGAGCTCCTTCGCCATCAGCCCGAGCACGGTGTCCACGTCCTCGTCGTCGACCTTGAGGCCGAACAGCTCACCCAGGTCGTCGATCGGCAGCCGGGCCCACACGCGGAAGCGGCTCTCACCGAGCTCTGTCACCGGCGGTACTTCATCGTCGTACTCATCGACGATCTCGCCGACGATCTCCTCGAGGACGTCCTCGATGGTCGCCAGCCCTGCGGTGCCGCCGAACTCGTCGATCACGATCACCACGTGGCTGCGGGTCAGCTGCATCTCGCGCAGCAGCTCGTCGACCGGCTTGGAGTCGGGGCAGAAGCTCGGCGGACGCATCAGGGTGTCCACGTTCTCGTTGGTCTGGGCCTTCGGGTTGTCGTACATCCGCCGGATGACGTCCTTGAGGTAGAGCACGCCGACCACGTCGTCGACGTCCTCGCCGATCACCGGGATGCGGCTGAAGCCCGACCGCAGGGCCAGCGAAACCCCTTGCCGCAGGGTCTTGTTGCGCTCGATGTAGACCATCTCGGTGCGTGGCACCATGACTTCCTTGACGATCGTGTCGCCGAGCTCGAAGACCGAGTGGATCATCCGCCGTTCGCCGGCCTCGATCACTTCGCGCGCCTCGGCCATGTCGACCAGTTCGCGCAGCTCGGCCTCGGAAGTGAACGGACCGTCGGTGAACCCACGGCCGGGGGTGAGGACGTTGCCGATCACGATCATCAGCTGCGGGATCGGTCCAAGCACCGTGGTCAGCACCGAGAGCGGGACGGCGGCACCGAGGGCCACCGACTCTGCGTGCTGGCGGCCCAGCGTCCGCGGCGCCACGCCGAGCACGATGAACGAGACTGCCAGCATGGTGGCCGAGGGGTAGAGGATCCGTTCCCAGGTCTGCGTGAAGTGCTCGAAGAACACCAGGGTGACCAGCACGATCGCGATCACTTCGAGCAGGATCCGCAGGAACAGCGAGGTGTTCAGGTAGGGGGCCGGGTCCTGGGCCATCTGCAGCAGCCGGTTGGCACCAGCGCGGCCCTCACCGACAAGGTTCTGGGCCCGCGACTTCGATACCGAGGACAAGGCTGCGTCCGCAGTCGTCATCAGGGCAGCGAACAGGACGCAGACGGTCGCGACGACCAGCAGGATCCACTGGGTCTGGGTCAACGGGTTTTCACTCGCCTTGCTCTGGTCATTGGAGGCCTAAGTCTACTGGAGGTGGGTTCGGGCCCACTCACCGCTGGTTCAGCCCGACCAGAGTCGGTTCAACCCCGACCCGGCGCTGGTGCGGAGCGCCGGTCAGGCGCGGCTGGCGCCCCAGGCAGCGATGACCTTGTCGTTGAGGTCGAACATGACCTTCTTCTCCGCAGGCTCGGCATGGTCGTGGCCGAGCAGGTGCAGCAGGCCGTGGATCAGCAGGTAGTCGGCCTCCTCCTCCGGCGTCCGGCCGCTGTCCGCAGCCTGGGCAGCTGTGACGGTCGGGCACAACACGATGTCGCCGAGCAGCCCGAGCGGGGGCTCCTCGTCCGGTTCCGGGGAGCGCAGCTCGTCCATCGGGAAGCTGAGCACGTCGGTCGGTCCCGGTTCGCCCATGAACTTCTGGTGATAGGCACTCATGGTGTCCGCGTCCACCAGGACGATCGACAGCTCGGCCTGGGGATGGATCCGCAGCGCGTCGAGGGCGAAGGTGGCCAGCTGGACCAGCCGTTCGGTGTCGACGGTCTCCCCGGACTCGTTGTTCAGTTCGATCATCGGTTCTTCCTCGTGGTTGGCAGCGTCGCCTCGAAGCGGTCGTAGGCTGCCACGATCCGGCCCACCAGGCGGTGGCGAACCACATCGTGGCTGGTCAGCCGGCAGAACGCGATGTCGTGCACGCCGTCGAGGATCTCCTCGACCACGGTCAGCCCGCTGCGGGTGCCGGTGGGCAGGTCGATCTGGGTCACGTCGCCGGTGACCACGATGCGCGACCCGAACCCGAGCCGGGTCAGGAACATCTTCATCTGCTCCATCGAGGTGTTCTGCGCCTCGTCGAGGATGATGAACGCGTCGTTGAGCGTTCGTCCCCGCATGTAGGCCAGCGGCGCCACCTCGATCGTGCCGGCCGTCAGCAGCCTGGGCACGGACTCCGGGTCGATCATGTCGTGCAGGGCGTCGTAGAGCGGACGCAGGTACGGATCGATCTTGTCGTTCAGTGTGCCGGGCAGGAAGCCCAGCCGCTCCCCCGCCTCGATGGCCGGACGGGTGAGGATGATCCGGTTGACCTCCTTGGCCTGCAGCGCCTGGACCGCCTTGGCCATCGCCAGGTAGGTCTTCCCGGTGCCGGCCGGCCCGATCCCGAAGACGACCGTGTGGGCGTCGATGGCGTCCACGTAACGCTTCTGGTTCAGGGTCTTGGGCCGGATCGTCTTGCCGCGGCTGGAGAGGATGTTCTGGGTGAGCACCTCCGCTGCGCTCACGTCCGGGTTCATGGCCATGCCGAGTACCCGTTCCACGGTGTCGGCGGCGAGTCCCTGGCCGGTGCGGACGATGGTGATCAGCTCGGTGAGGACATCGGCTGCCGTCGTCACCTGCTCCGGGCTGCCGGTGAAAGTGATCTCGTTGCCGCGGACGTGGATGTCGGAGGCGAGGCCGGCTTCAAGGATTCGCAGGAACTCGTCACGCGGACCGAGGACCGAAACCATGGCGATCGACGCTGGTACGGCGACCCGGCGTTCCGCTGCCGCCGTCTGTGGTTGGTTCAGGGTTCCTCCTGGTTGTCAGGCATTCATCCTACCCAGCGCCACCCCCAGGCCAACGACCGCCGCCTCCGGTGAGGTTCCGCTGCGCCGCAACACCGGCGACAATGGCGCCACCCCTGGACTCCGGAGGAGCCGTAGATGCCAGCACCGAGCGAGCCGATCGCCCCGACCGGCCCGGCCGGCGTGGCCGCGATGGCGATCACCAGCGCCAGCGCCGTCTGGTTGATCGCCCTGCAGCAACCGGTCATCGGGCTCGGCGTGCTCGCCGCCGGACTGGCCCTGGCACTGTGGGTCGACCGGCGGCTCGCCCGCACGCTCGGGATCGTGGCCTGCGGGTTGGTGATCCTCTCGGTGACCTCGCTCGAAGCCGATCTCAGCGACCTGGGCATGCTGCGCTTCACCCTGGTGCTCGGCGGTGCCGTCCTGGTGCCCACCCTCCTGGCCCGGCGCCTGATCAGTCCGGACGCGGTCAGCTTCCCGGTCCGCGGCCGGCCCTGGACCGGACTCCAGTGGTGGTACCTCGGAGCTGTCGTGGTGATCGCCTACCTGCTGCTGCCGTTCTACTTCGTCGGCTCCGGCGCCTACGCCAACTGGCCGGCGGTGGCGACAGCCAACGAGATCGGCCGGCTGTTCGTCGGGGTCAACGCCGTGGGGATCTGGGACGAACTCTTCTTCGTCTGCATCGTGTTCGCGCTCTACCGCCGGCACGTGCCCCTGTGGACGGCGAACGTGCTGCAGGCGATCGTGTTCGTCTCGTTCCTCTGGGAACTGGGCTACCGCTCCTGGGGGCCGCTGCTGACGATCCCGTTCGCGCTGGTCCAGGGCTGGATCTTCGCCACCACAGCATCGCTGGGCTACGTCGTGACCGTCCACCTGCTGTTCGATGCGATCGTGTTCCTGGTGCTGGTGCATGCGCACAACCCGCACCTGTTCGACTTCTTCGTCACCATCCCGGCCTGACCCGCTCGTCAGCCGGTGGCGAACCGATCGGTGGCTGCAACCAGCTCAGCTGCGATCGCCGGCTCCAGCGCGGAATGGCCGGCCAGCACCACCCGGTAGTCGGCCTCCGGCCAGGCGCGGTGCAGGTCGTCGGCGGTGACCACCGGGCAGGCCAGGTCGTAGCGGCCCTGCACCATCACGGTCGGGATGTGCCGGATCCTGTCGACCTCATCGATCAGCTGGCCCTCGCGCATCCAGCCTGCGTTCACGAAGTAGTGGTTCTCGATGCGGGCGAACGCCAGGGCGAACTCCGGCACGGAGAACTCGTCGACCGCCTCCTGGGAGAAGGCGAGCGTCGTGGTCGCTGCCTCCCAGGTCGTCCAGGCCACCCCGGCCGGCCGGTGCACCGCCGGATCGGGGTCGGACAACAACTCGTGATAGGCGGCCATCCGGTCGCCGGCGAAGGGCTCACCGCCGAGCGGGGCCATGAAGGAGCGCCACCACTCCGGGCTGATGTGCCCGGCACCACCGTTGTAGTACCAGTCGAGTTCCGAACGGCGAAGGGTGAAGATCCCTCGCAGCACCAGCTCGGTCACCCGGTCGGGATGCGACTCGGCGTAGGCGAGGGCGAGGGCACTGCCCCAGGATCCGCCGAAGACCTGCCAGCG
>JADLEH010000432.1 GCA_020846255.1 Propionibacteriaceae bacterium | reverse complement strand
GCCATCTTGTCCTGCCGCAGGTCGATGCCCTGGTCCTTGCGGAACTCGTCAACCGCCCACTCGATGATCCGCAGGTCGAAGTCGTCGCCCCCGAGGTAGGTGTCGCCGTTGGTGGAGACCACCTCGAAGACGCCATCGCCAACACGCAGGACGGAGATGTCGAACGTGCCACCGCCAAGGTCGTAGACGGCGATGGTCTGCTCGGCGCCCTTCTTGTCCAGCCCGTACGCGAGGGAAGCCGCCGTGGGCTCGTTGATGATACGCAGGACTTCCAGCCCCGCGATCTGCCCGGCGTCCTTGGTCGCCTGGCGCTGGCTGTCGTTGAAGTAGGCCGGCACGGTGATGACGGCCTGGGAGATCTTCTCGCCTAGCTTGGCCTCAGCATCCTGCTTCAGCTTACGCAGGATCATCGCGGAGACCTCTGGCGGCGAGAACTCCTTGTCGCCCATCACCACGCGAACGTCGCCGTTGGCGGCGGCCTTCACCTTGTATGGGACGTGCTTCAGCGCCTCCTGGACCTCCTGGTCCGCGAACTTGCGGCCCATGAAGCGCTTGACGGAGAAGATGGTGTTCTCCGGGTTGGTGATCGCCTGGCGGCGAGCCACCTGGCCGACGATCTGCTCGCCGGTCTTGATATTGACGGCGACGACTGACGGGGTCAGCCGGTTGCCTTCAGCGTTCTCGAGGATGGTCGGATCGCCGGCCTCGATCACTGCCATGACCGAGTTGGTCGTTCCGAGGTCAATGCCCAGGACTTTGGCCATAGTGGGTTGTGCCTCCGTAGTGCCGTGGGAGCATGCAAGCTCTTGCCGCGGCGGGGTGTTCGTACACAGTCAGTGGTGTTCCGCGCAGGCGATGCTAGGGGTGCGCGGTCCCCTCGCCAACAGACCTGGACTCGCCTCCGGCCGATGCCGGCGGACGGGCTGACCCACGCGCCACCACCACCTGGGCGGGCCGCAGCACCCGATCGTTGAGGCGGTACCCCACGCGGTAGACGCTGGCCACCTGCCCCTCGTCGTAGACGGGGTGCTCCTCGTACGCCACGGCCTCGTGGACGCGCGGGTCGAAGACGTCACCCTCTCCACCGATACGCTCGAGGCCCTGGAGCTGCAGCACGTGCTCCAGCTTCTGGCCGATCAGTCCAATGCCTTGCGCCCAGGAGTGCTCCGCAAGGTCCGCCGGCACACTGGTGAGCGCACGCTGCAGATCGTCGAAGATCGGGAGGAGCTGGGTCAGGAGGCCGGCATTGGCGTCCTTGACCTTCTGCTCGAGCTCCTGGGTGGTCCGTCGCTTGTAGTTGAGGAAGTCGGCCTGGGTGCGCTGGGCCAGGTCGAGGTACGTCTCAGCCTTGCGGCGCTGCTCGTCCGCCTCGGAGCGCGCCTGGTCGAGCTGGGCCGCCGGGCTCAACGCTTCGTCAGAGCCTGACGCTCCTTCACGAGCGCCAGACTCCGGGCCGCGCTGGTCTTCGGGATGGCTCATTGGCACCTCCGCTCCCGACCCATGGCAGCCGTCCCCCTGGTTGCCGGGACGCCCACCGCCATCGCGGGAGTTGATTGTCGGGACGGCACGCGGTCACACCTCGGCGATACGCCGCGCGCCTGATTGGTCTGTGGAGTTGTACCGGCCGGGCTGTAAGAGCCTCGTATGACGAGTGTTAGCAATGTATTAGAACGAGTGCTAATCTCGACAGGCGACCGACCGGCTGGGGAGATGGGTCGCACCGTGTCGTCTGCGCGAAGTGACAGCGGTGTGCGCATCAGTTGGCCATGCTTGACGCGGTAGCACGCCTGATATGCGCTTGTAATGACCGAGGCTACTTGTTAGACTGGCGCAGCCCGAATCCTCTTCTGTTGAGGGGCGGGCGCTCCAGAAAAGGCACCGGGGACGTCAATGCTACGGTCTACACGCTGGGTTCTGTCACTTCGTTCCGCGGTCATCCTGGTGGTACTGGCCGTGCTGCTCGCTCCGCCACCGCAGGCCCGAGCCCAGGTCGTCACCAGCGCGGACCTCAGCGTCACGCTGTCTGACAGTCCGGACCCAGTGGTCTCCGGAAGCAACATCACCTACACGATTACCCTGACGAACGGCGGTCCGGACCCCGCGGACACCGTGAATGTCACCATGGCGGTGCCCGCAAATACCACGTTCGTGTCGGCGACGCCGAACGGGGTCGGCTGGAGCACTTCGGCACCAGCGGTCGGCGCGACTGGCAACATCGTCTTCTCCAAACCGACGGTGGCAGTGGGCTCTGAGACGTTCACGGTGGTGGTCAACGTGAACCCGACGACCCTGAATGGATCGACGATCTCCGCGACGGCAACCGTTGCCAGCAACACGCCTGACCCAGATGGCTCGGGCCCCAGTGACACAGAAACTACCGGGGTCATCGCGCCAGACCTGACGATCTCGAAGACCGGCCCGGCCATCGTGACGGCGGGTGCCACCACGGCCAACTACACGGTGACGGTCACCAATGCCGGTGGCGCGTCTGCCTCCAACATC
>JADLEH010000431.1 GCA_020846255.1 Propionibacteriaceae bacterium | reverse complement strand
TGGGGCTCGTTGTGTTTGCTGCGCTCTTCCACCACGTTGAATCGTGCTGCAAATCGCGGACTCCATCGGTTGTCAGGTTGAGACCTGGCTCTGGAAGACATCGAGCGAATGTCTCATTGATATCCGGTCTAGAGAAATCCACTCCCGGCCACTACGGACTGCATCTACGAGCGCGGCGGTGAGGCCGGGCTGCGTTGGGTGGCAGCATGAAGCCGGCCGAACACGATCGAACCTGTCTCCAATGCACATTGAACAAGGCCGTGCCGCATCTGCAATGATTAGACAGTAGCCCAGCAAACTAAGACATAAGGCCGGGCCTACCTACCACGGCAACGCATTGGCGCGAGCCTCGTGAGGTATGTCATGGGATCAGAAACGAGAATGCAACCCATAGCCTACTACGTCTCGCCCATGCGCCGAGTACAGTAAGTAGGAGCGCTGGGTCTCGGGGGGACCGCAAACCCAACGCTCCGAGCGTACGGCGGTATGGCTGGTACCCACGCCGCTGCACGAACTCACCCTAACTTGCTCTGCTGCTGAAAATGGCAGATTTGTGTTGCTTCCACGTTGAATCGTGATGTGATTGGGTTCTTGTCAATGGAAGGAAGTCCTGAACCGCCCCCGCAGTCCTGGAGGCTCTACGAAACATTCAACATGTGGAAGTGCGCCGGCCGGGCCTGACCTACTACGAAACCGACTCGATGGTGATATCCTGCCCTAGACTTGTCGACCCGACCGGCGCACATCGATCCCGGTGCGGTCGGACTGAAGCGACGTGACCTCATACGAACATGCGCCCGCTGGTGCCCCTGACTGTTATGTCCGTGCGCTTCTCGACCGTTCCGCCCCTTGAGGACGGCATGACTGCAAGCGACGAACCGACGGTGGTCGGCGGGGTGGATTGTCACTCCCAGGTGCACCACGCGGCCGACTTGGACAGGACGGGGCGGCGTCTCGGAGAGCGAGCGTTCCCAGCGACTGGTCATGGCTATGCGCAGCTTCTTGTCTGGCTGCGGGGCTTCGGCCCGGTCATCGCGGTCGGCGTGGAGTCAACCGGGAGCTATGGTGCCGGCTTGACCCGGTTCCTCGTACAGGCTGGTGTGCGGGTGGTGGAGATCAACCAGCCCCACGCCCATCTCCGCCATCGGCGCGGCAAGACCGACGCAGTGGACGCCGAGGCTGCCGCTCGCAAGGTCCTCTCCGGGGAGGCGACGGCTGCTCCCACGGAGACGACCGGTGCGGTCGAGGCGATCCGGCAGCTTCGGCTCACGCGCCGCAGTGCCGTCAAGGCCCGCGCCGTCGCTCTGCGCCAGCTTGGCGACCTCATCGTGACCGCCCCGGCCAAGCTCCGCGAGCCGCTGTCCCGCAAGACGCTGCCGGGGCAGGCGGCCATCTGCGCCCGCTTCCGTCCGGATCGTCAGAGGCTGACGGACCCGGTGCAGGCCGCCAAGCTGGCGCTGCGCACCCTGGCCCGACGAATCGCGGCTCTCGACGCGGAGATCGCCCAACTGGACGAGCACCTGGAGCAGCTCGTCCGTGCGACCGTGCCGCGAACGATCGTCCTGCTCGGCATCGGCCCCCAGCACGCCGGCCAGCTGCTGGTCACCGCCGGCCAGAACATCACCCGACTCCAAGGTGACGCCGCCTTCGCCCACCTCTGCGGCGTCGCCCCGATCCCGGCCTCGTCCGGCAAGACCACCCCCATCGCCTCAACCCCGGTGGCGATCGGGCTGCCAACTCGGCCCTCCACATGATCGCCGTCGTGCGGCTGCGCTACTGCGAGCGGACGCAGAAGTACGCGAAACGGCGAATCGCCGAGGGACGCTCCAAGCGCGAGATCCTCCGCTGCCTGAAGCGGTACATCGCCCGCGAGGTCTATCGAACCCTGTTCGCCGACCTGGCCCACCTCGACGTGGCCACGGCCGCCTGACCACCGCGCCGAGCACAGCGACGGCGCCCCGCGCGAAGCGCGGCTGCACCTTCCGATGCACGTTACACAGGTCGGCCGACACCTGACGTTCCGACTTGACAATCTATAGGAACGTCCCGGGCGGTTCAACCGTATGTTCGATATTCTGGTCTGGGCGTGCGACCCGTTCTCTCCAAACCGCTGGCGACAGCGACAGCGGGGGACGAGGGGGGTCAGGAAAGGAGAAGTCCTGATCACAACTGGCTCATCCGATGGTCGGTGCACTCCCGACCCCTCCCGGTGCATGGAGGAAAAGCGACACCTCTGTGATGGTGACTGGTCGTCATCGTGGCAAAGCGGGGTGTAACGGGGATCATCGACGACCTCGACGTCGTGACGCCTCTAGCAAGCTGCCCAGGGTTAGGCGACGTACGCATGTCTGAACTGTCGACACCAGAGACAGGCCCACGCGAGGTCACGGGCCTGGTCCAAACGGACACGGACCGTCGGGATGGACGAGTTCTCAGGCGTCCATCCGTGCACCCAGTGACACCCGGCAGAAAGTGCGGACCTACCGGCAGCGCCAAACGGAGAGTCGGAACGGGGGAACCCGCGCTGGTGCTCTCATCGGTGGTCGATACGGTGAGCAGGCGACCAGGCCGCATGCCCAACGCGGGGAGGATTGCCTGAGAAGCCAACGCCCTCGGGAAAGCCGAGGGATACGCTGACGCAGGCACGGTCAAGCGGATGGAAGAGGAGTCAGTAGCGGGAAAGCAACGGACGCGATGGCCACACAGCCAATCGAAGACTGGGCCCATCTTCCCTGGCGTAAGCTGGAGAGGGTGGTGTACCGCCTGCAAACGCGCATCTTCCGAGCCTCTGAGCGTGGCAACGTCCGGGCAGTCCACAGCTTGCAACGCCTCCTGATGAAATCGGAGGCTGCGCGCTGCTTGGCAGTCCGACGGGTCACCCAGGACAACCGAGGAAAGAACACGGCCGGGGTCGACGGGATCAAAGCCGTCCCACCCGCGCAGCGCTCGCTCCTGGTCACGGCCCTCGGTCGGCCCGACGCGATCAAACCACGACCAACCCGACGGGTCTGGATTCCCAAGCCGGGCAAGACGGAGAAACGACCGTTAGGCATTCCCGTCATGCTCGATCGGGCCCACCAGGCCCTGGTGAAGCTGGCCCTTGAGCCAGAGTGGGAGGCCAGGTGCGAGCCAAACAGCTACGGCTTCCGCCCCGGACGCTCGGTGCACGATGCCATCGGCGCGCTCTTCGTGATGCTCTGCCACAAGGACAAGTACGTCCTCGACGCGGACATCCAGGGCTGCTTCGACAACATCGCGCACTCCCCCCTCCTCGGCAAACTGGCCACCTTCCCGACCCTGAGACGGACCATCAAGGGCTGGCTCAAGGCCGGGTGTTGGCCGACGGGGCCTGGCAACCGACCGAGCGGGGCAGCCCGCAAGGCGGGGTCGTGTCCCCATTGCTCGCGCTCATCGCCCTGCACGGGTTGGAGACCGCCATCACGACCGCGTTCCCGCGCGCTGACCGCCCGCATGTGGTGGTCTATGCGGACGACTTCGTGGTGCTGCATCCGACCCGTGCCGGGGTCGAGCGAGCACGACAGATCGTCGGGGAGTGGCTGAGCGGGATCGGGTTGCAGCTCAAGGCGAGTAAGACGCGGATCGGTCACACCCTGCACGCCGTCGACGGGCGCGCCGGGTTCGACTTCCTCGGCTTTTCGATCCGCCACTACCCGACCGGCAAGACCCGGCCGCGACGCGACGGACAACAGCCTCGCTCGCACGTGCTGCTCATCAAGCCCAGTACTGAAGCCATCAAGCGTCATCATCAGGCGCTCCGGGCAGTGGTTCGTGGTCGTAAAGCCGCGTCCCAGCAAGCTTTGCTGATCGCGCTCAACCCGGTCATCCGCGGATGGGCAGCGTACTACCGCACCGTCGTCGCCAAACGCATCTTCGCTTCGTGCGACTACCGCCTGATGAGCACGCTCACGCACTGGGCTGGTCGCCGCCACGGCCACAAGGGGCTTCGATGGGTCATTCAGAAGTACTGGCGCTGTGGAGCAACCGGCCGCCTGGAGTTCTCCACGCCGGCCGGTCAGCGCCTTGTGCACCATGCTGATATGCCCATCCAGCGTCACGTCAAAGTGCGCGGCACCGCCAGCCAATTCAATGGCGACCTCGTGTACTGGTCCCAACGGTTGGGTCAGCATCCGCTGACCACGGGCAGGATCGCAATCCTGCTCAAGCGACAACAGGGGAGGTGTGCCTGGTGTGGGCTGCTCTTCACCGACAGGACCGACATCGAAGTCGATCATCTGCTTCCGCGCGTGTGTGGGGGAGCAGCGGATTTGGCCAACCTGCAGCTCCTGCACCGGACCTGCCACGACCAGAAGTCGGCGCGTGATGGATCAGCGACCCGTCGGCGCCAACAAGGTATTCATGCCAAGAACCGCGTGACCGAGGAGCCGAATGCCGAGAAATTGGCACGTTCGGTTTTGCAGACAAGCCGGTCGGGCGACCGGCCGGCTTAGTTCAACTCTTCCGCAGGAAGCGGGGACCGTGGCCAGGTTAGGAGTAGGGAAGTAGGGTCGGTCGTCTCGGAGGGAGGTGGCCGCCATGCTGCCGAACCGAGGGTGCCTCCCCGCTGCTCATCAATCGGATCGTCCTTGATGGACAGACGGTCATCCTGGAGGGGCAAGGATCTGGCGAGACGGGCCAGTGCCCCGCGTGTGGTGCGAGCAGTGCTTCGGTCCATGACCGGTACATGCATCGGCCGCTCGACCTGCCCTGGCGAGGGTGCGTGGTCCGGTTCGTGCTAACAGTCCGCCGATTCCGGTGCCTGACGCGAAGCTGTCCACGGCGCACGTTCACGGAGCCGTTCGGTCCGCACCTGGCACGGCGCGGTCAACGCACCGCCGAGGCGGACACGTTGCTGGTGAGTCTGGCATGGACGGCTGGTGGTGAAGGTGGCGCCCGCCTGGCACGCGCGGCCGGCGTGCCCACGAGCCCGGACACCTTGCTTCGCCTCTTGCGTCGAACGGTCTCAGGTGATGGAGTGACGCCGCGCGTTCTTGGGGTCGACGACTATGCGCTTTGGTGCGGCCACCGCTACGGGACGATCCTGGTAGACCTGGAGCTCCACGAGGTGCTGGAGCTGCTGCTGGATCGCACGGCCGCGTTGCTGGCCGACTGGCTGCGGTCGCACCCCGGCGTTGAGATCATCGTCCGAAATCGCTCGGACGCGTATGCCGATGGCGCGCGCCGGTGCGCCCGACACCGTTCAAGTGACGGATCGGTTCCAGCTCGTCAAGAACGGGAGCGAGGCGCTGGATGAGGTGGTCAGAAGCCGACGCCGTCGTGTGGAGTACGCCGAACCGGCCGACGCGATCGACACGCCACCAATCGTCCCAGAGCCGCCGTTGAGCCACACCAAGCACGAGCAGCTCGCACACCGGGCGCACCGGCGCGCGCGGTGGCAGCAGGTCCGCGATCTTCGGGATGCGGGTGGCAGAATCCAATGGATCGCTCGGCAGCAAGGCTGCCACAACGTCGCCCACCTGTTCCGCGAGCTCGAGGCCCAGGGCTACCCTGGTAGCCGATCCTCGCTGCACCAGGCCCTGCAGCCCTGGTGTCCACCTCGCGCACCGCGCTGATCCCGACGCAGAAGCCGTCACCTCAGTGCGCGCTGGCTCTTGTGTTTGTCAACCCGGAATGGGCGCTGGCTCATTCTCGGTGCAGCCAGCAGGGTAGACGTAATACTGAAGGAGGCACCTCCAGAGGAGGGTGAGCCCGGCGGAGGTCCCCCTGCGCGTCCCCATCCCCATGCCACATCTTGCTGGTACGCGCGTCGAGCGCGTCGTCATCGCTGATCATGCTGTCCAGATCGATCTCCGCTGTGCCGCTGTCACCGGCAGGTGTCCGCGTTGCCACCGACGCTCACGACGGGTGCACAGTTCGTACTCCCGTCGGATCGCCGATCTTTCCATCACCAGCCGCGTTGTCACGCTGCACCTGCGCGTACGCCGATTTCGCTGTCCAGCATCAGGCTGTCCGCAACGCATCTTTGCCGAGCAGATGCCGGGGCTGGCAGGCAGCCGCGCACGCCGCAGCGTGGCATTCCGATCCGCGTTGCAGGAAGTGTTGAACGTCAACTATTCTTGCCGACGACCCCGCGCTTTGAACGCTACGCGGCGTTCGTTAGCGATTTCGTGGTCGGCGTCCAGGGACCACGCAGGGTGGCAGCCTTATACGGCCCCGGTTGATTGAACGGGATCACCGCCAATGGTCGCTTGCTCAGCGAGGACTATCTGCATTTCTCCTGCACCTGCAAGCCATCCAGAGCGGCATCATCGAGATCGTGACGATGCTCGGCGGGTTGGCCGTGATGGTGGTGGGCCGCCACCTCGCGCAGAGCGGACAGCTGGCGCCGACGCTTGTGCCGCTGGCGATGCTGTCCTCGTTCGGCCCGGTCACGGACATCGCGAAGGTCGCCAAGCAGATTGCCGAGCCGCTAACGGCGTCGCGGCGCGTCTTCGCAGTCCACGATGAGCCGGTGCTGCCCCACGACGGCCCCGTCCGGCAACTGCCAGCGGCCGTCTGGTCAGTGCCGTCGGTCACCTTCGAGAGCGTGACCTTCTCCTACGGTGTCGGCGAGACGCCAGCGCGTCAGGATGTGACGTTCTCGATTGACGCCGGGCAGACCGTTGCGCTCGACGCCGGTTAAGCTTCGGCAAGACCACCGCCGCGCACCGGTTCATGCGCGTCTGGGACGCCACCACCGCCGGGCTCGGAGCACTGGCCCATCCGACCGACTCAGCGTTGCCGTCCTCGGAGTGAGATGCGGACCAACAGCCAGTTTCGAGCATCCGCCCGACCGGTCCATATGGTCCAGGATACGCAGTTTTGATGGCCGAGACAGACAGGTCAATGCAGCACGCCGGGAACAAGCTCTCCCTCATATGTCACAAGAGGTTGGATCCAACATGGCGATGGGCAACAAAAATCGAGGCCCATGCAGGGAGCGCCGTAGGGCTTCCTGCATGGGCCTCGATCATCTCAGACTATTCGACCTCATCGCTGAAGAGCTGGAGCTGCTCGGTCGGAACGTCCTTCCGGCGAGGCCGCGGCCGTCGCATGTGCCGCGCAAGCTCTGTAAAACTGAACGCTTGCGCGGTGAGGCTCGGGTTGGCCGATCCTGCGGCGCCAATACAGGCTGGCATCCGTTCAGTCTGCCCCTGGTTGGGTAGAGCAGCGGTGCTGAGAGTACGCTCGTGTTGTCCGGGTTCCACCGTCGTAGCGAACCCGTCTTCGCCAAGGAGGTACTCGGCGCTCGCCGCTTCGGACTCTCGTCGCTGCGCGAAGAGAGCCTCGAGCGAGTGCCTTGCACCATCGGATTGGTCGGTCAGGCGGCGAGCCAGCACAAGCAACACGTCCTGGTCGTTTCCTTCCAGGGCGGCGAGTCCGTCTTCCGGCAGCTCACCCTCGATCATCAGGGATGAGCGCATCTTCGAGGACATCAGTGCCAGCGCTTCGGCCTGGAGTGTCCCAGCGTAGACCAGGTGCGTGACCTCGACGTCCTGGCGCTGACCGATTCGCCACGATCGGCGGCTGGCTTGACGCAGAACGTAGATGCTGTACTCGGTCTCGTACCAGCAGATAGACGGCCAGTCGATGAGATCCAGGCCCGTCTGCACCAGACGCGGGTGACAGATCAGCACGTCAGCGCCCTCGCGCACCCGCGCCGTGAGCCACTCCTCACGCCGGTCGGCGGCGACGGTGTCGGACTTGAGGATCGCGATCATCAGGCCTGCCTGCTCCAGGATCGTCCGCAGTCGTGGGCTGATGTCACGCCGCTCGGTGTGGGTGATGTAGACCAGCAGGCGGCGCCCACGTGCCCTTTCACGAGCTGCCAACGCTAGCAGCGCCCGCTCCTTCGGGTACAGCATGTCATCGGGGAGCGGCGGCGCATCGGCGATGACACTTCCCGTCGCAGGATCCAATACCGTCTCGCCCCGAGTGCATGCGTCGGGGTAAGCCAGCAGAGCCTGCAGGTAGCCTGCGAGCAGCCGCTTCGACCCAGCGGCCAGGGCGGCTACCGTCGCCTGGCGAAGATCGCGCTGGAGCCTCTCGTAGCAGCTCGCCTGGGATGGCACACCCGTATCGGCGCTTTCACTGAGTGCCATCACAGCAACGTGTTCGGTGTACGTCGGCAGATCACGGGCCACGTCCGCAAGGCGGAGGAAGACAGTGTTGCCGATCAGATGGAAGAGAACCGACGGCGTGACGCCTGGCTTCTCGACTGTTCGCGTCAGGTAGGTCCGGCGCTTTGAGTGGCGGCCGTCCTCAGCGTACGCATCCGGACTGCGTCTCGTGATACGTTCGACGATGCCGTAGCGGCTGACCCACTTCGACTCGTCACGGTAACCGAACTCGCGACGCACACCCGGAGAGAACCGCCAGAGCAAATAGAACAGCGTCGAGCTGTGTCGGGTAGGCCGCCGGCGAGTTGCCGACCATGCGGTCGTCACTTTTCCGTCGGCCCCCCACCGAACCGGGCGTGCAAGGTTTCCAAGCACCCGGCTCTCCAGTGTCTATCGATCCGCGTATCGGCACTCACGCGACGTCTCCTGGCTGCCGCGTCGGACGTCCGGCGTGGATGTCCGCGTGGCAGGAGGCACAGACGACGAGCGTCTTGCGCCGCCGCGCCGCCATGACCTCCACCCAGCCGGGCTGTCGAGCCCGACCTTTGCGTCGCAAGTCCTTGAGAGCCCGGATGTGATGCACCTGGACGTTCACCGTCGAGCCGCACAACTCGCAGGTGTCTGCCAACAGGCGCTGGACGAGCTCCGTCCGACCGTTGACGAACGGGGGGAGTTCGTCGACCAGGGGTGCCAATTCGTTCCGCGCCAGGGAGATGCCTCCCCAGTACGCTACCAGCGGGTCCTTGCCAGGACGTTCCACCTGCACCAGCAGAACCTTGCGGGGTCCCCGCTCGGTCTGGATGACCGTCTTGAATCGCTTGAACACTCGGGAGACGCTGGTACGCAGCTTCCCGGCGAGCGTCTTGGCGAGCGACAGCTCCATGACCCAGCGCAGGCGCTGGAGTGTGCCCAGGTTGTGGGCCAACTGGTAGTACGCGACGATGCCCCGATACTCCGCCTGGTACTGGCTGACGATGCTGAAGGGCGTGTCGTACAGCCGCTCCCCGCGATGGATCGGTTTATCGGCGCGCATGTAGCGGGCGCATTTGGCGCGAACCACGTCCGTCGGGACACGCAAGCCGATGATGCCATTGACCGAACGCCGGCCACGGGCGTCGAGCTTGGTGTCGCTCCCTTGGACGGAGACCTCGTACCCGAGGAACCGTGCCGCCTCGGTGCGGCCGTGGGTCACCAGCGTCTTGGCGTCGGCAAGCTCCAACTTGAGGGTGTCGCGAAGGAACTCGCCGATCTGGCGCTTGATCTCCTCGGCCTCGGCCCGTGGCCCCACGAAGCCGAGCAGGAAGTCGTCGGCGTACCGGATATACCGCAGGCGCCGATAGTCCGGGTCGTGCGTGTCGCTCGAAGGGAGCGACCGCATGCGCAGGCGGAGCGCTGCTGCCTCGCGCCTACGTCCCGTCCTCTTCAGATAGCGCATCTTGCAGGCGAGCCTGGTGTACTCCGGGTTCGGCCGGCGCACCCTGCCGCGGTTGTAAGCGGGCAAGAGCACGTTCTCCACGAATCTGTCCTGCTGGTCCAGATAGACGTTGGCGAGGATGGGGCTCACGTTCCCGCCCTGCGGCGTGCCACTGTGCGTGGCATTGAGCTTCCAGTTCTCAAGGTAGCCGGCCTTGAGGAGCTGGTCGATCAGCCGCAGGAACCGGTTGTCGTGGATCTTCTCGCGCAGGATCGCCAACAGGACCTCGTGGTCGATGCTGTCGAAGCAGCCCGAGATGTCCCCTTCGATGAACCAGGTCGTACCCGTCCAGGTGCGCTTGACGTCTGTGAGTGCCGTGTGGCAGCCACGGTTCGGCCGGAAGCCGTGCGACCAGTTGCTGAACTGCGGTTCGTAGTACGCCTCCAGGAGGAGCCGCATCGCTTCCTGCAGCAGCTTGTCCGACCACGATGGGATGCCGAGTGGCCGCATCTTCCCATTCGCCTTGGGAATGTACGTCCGCCGGACCGGGGTCCATCGGTAACGCTCGAAACGCAGGGCTTCGATGATCGCACCGATCTTCTCCAGGGCCATCCCGTCGACGGTCTCCGACGTCGCGCCCGGCGTCAGCGCACCGCGATTGCGCGCGATGCGCCCGTAGGCCAGCAGGTACAGGTCGGGGTTCCAGAGTTGTCGGTAGAGGTCGTCCACGGGCAGTCCCCGTGTGCCTCGCTCGCGGATGATTCCCAGGATGGTTGCGGCATTGCGCATCTCGCGCACCTCCCCTTCTGGGTCTCGTAGACACCTGCCTCCCTTCGCCATGTGGCCGGCTTTCCCGGCCTCGGACTACTACGGAGGCTCCGTCGCCATAGGGCTCGCGCCCCGTAGGCGATCCGACGTTCCCAGGTAACTGACGTAACAGCGTGACGTAGGCGCCTCGTTCGCTTCCTTGAGTGGGATCGTTTCCCACTGCCCACCAGTCAGGAGCTCCCGGTTGCGGTTACACGGCCGGTAACCTGGTGGCCTCGCGGTTTAGGCGTTGTGAGCGAGGGACGTCTTCTTGCATCGCAGGAAGCTGAGGTTCAAGCAATCCAGCCTTCGCCATATCACGCGGGTCTTGCGGAGCCACGCCCTAAACGCCTTCGGTTCGTCCTCCACTTCTCCCACATGCGATGGTCCCCTTCGGCTTTCGCCTCCAGGTAAGTGGGATGACCCAGGGGCTT
>JADLEH010000430.1 GCA_020846255.1 Propionibacteriaceae bacterium | reverse complement strand
TGGGCTGCGGCTAGACTGCCTCTCGCGCGGTCGCCGAGGCGGCTGCGGGCGGATGTAGTTCAATGGCAGAACATCAGCTTCCCAAGCTGACAGTGCGGGTTCGATTCCCGTCATCCGCTCCACTGAAACCCCTTGTCAGACACCTTCCGACCGAACAGGTGCGCCCGCTCGTCGAGGATGTGCACCTGCTACGACCAGGATCATCTGCGAAGTGGATGGTGCCGGCAGCCTCATGCGGACCACGCGGGCCGTAGGCGTACACCGTTGTGAATCTTGCGAGTAGCCGATGCCGATTCCACTCCAGGCTGGGGCTCTTTCATCGAAACGCGATGGGCGGGCGGTCCGGGACGAAGGGTTGTACTCACCACGCTGGCGGGTATGTCTGCCACGTGACAACGTCAACCCACGACCTTGCGCCAGCGCTCGACATCGACCTCCACCTCACCGAGCTCGAGCGTCGGGTGAGCATGCTGGTCAATCTGACGCCGGTCAACGCGGCAGATGCTTGGGCTGATTTCGCGCACAGCGACTTCACGACCGTTCCCATGTTGAGGCTCCGACCGCTGGAGTTCGAGCCGGATCTGGTGCGACGTGACCTCTACAACCTCGAGCTCGAGATCGTCACTGACCCCGCGCTGCACGCTCTGCTGCTGGCGAAGCGGGACGAGATCGCTCGTCAGATCACCGCCCTGGAAGATCGCGACACTTCGCGGTTCGTCTACGGGTCACTTCAGCTCTACGGCGGGATCTCGGAGCCACTCGCGCACGCCGCGCAGGAGTTGCTGGAGACCATCCCGACCCAGGCTCCCAGCACGAGCAGCGTTACCGCCGGGGCGTTCGCCGAGGCGGCCCGTGCGGAGTTCGAGCGGTACCGCGCCGGGTATCCGGACTTCCCGGTTCGCATCGAGGTGCGCGACGACGTCTCCGAACTGATGGTGTCGTTCGGCACGCTGCTCATTCCCGAGGCGGCCGCCATCAGGGCGGAGCGCGTCGAGGCCTTGCTGCATCACGAGGTCGGCACCCATGTGGTGACGTACCAGAACGGCGCCAGACAGCCGCTGACGCTGCTGACGATCGGACTGCCCGGCTATGACGAGACCCAGGAGGGTCTCGCGGTGCTCGCCGAGTACCTGGCCGGCGGACTGGATCCGCGACGCCTCAGGGTGCTCGCGGCCAGGGTCGTGGCGATCGAGAAGATGCTGGACGGCGCCGGATTCCTGGACATCTTCGAATCGCTACGGGCCGACCACGGAATTCCAACAAAGACCGCGTGGTCGATCGCCATCCGGGTCATCGTCGGGGGAGGTTCGGTGAAGGACGCGATCTACCTTCGTGGGATCACGCGCCTGCTCGAGGCCCTCGCGGAGGGCTGCAGCATGGACGTGCTCCTGGTCGGCAAGCTTGCCCTGGATCACGTCCCGTTGGTGCAGGAACTTCTCGACCGCGAGGTGCTCCAGCCGCCGTGGATCCGCCCTCGGTGGCTGGACGTGCCTGGCGCCCAGGAGCGGTTGGAGAGGCTGCGCGCGGGGGTATCGGTCACGGAACTGTGTGAACCAGAGCCGTTCCAGCTGAAACAAGGGGGGTCGGTATGAAGCTCGCGTTTCTCGTCAACGACGTGGCAACCGAGATCGATGAGTATGCGACGACGCGGCTTGCGAGGGCGGCGTCGCAGAGGGGGCACGACGTCTGGTACGTCGGGATCGGAGACGTCGAGCTCTCCGACGGCGACGGGCAGCTCGTGGCGCGGGCGCATGCGGCCGAGTTCAGGGCGCACGACACGCTTGCCAGCTTCATGGAGCGGATTCAGGCGGGCGACGCCGAGCGGATGGTTCTGGACGATCTCGACGCCCTCTTCCTGAGGAACGAGTCGATCGACGACCTGCAGGAGCGGCCCTGGGCGAGTCCCCTGGGTCTGGTCTTCGGCCAGATGCTCAAGGCGCGAGGCGTCACGGTGGTGAACGACCCGATGTCATTGTTGCGGGCCACGAGCAAGCTCTATCTGGAGGAGTTCCCCGAGAGGATCCGGCCGCGTTCGCTCGTGACCCGCGACCCGGACGCCATCGAGCAGTTCGTCCGAGAGGTCGGCCACTCCGTGGTCAAGCCGCTGTACGGAGCCAAGGGTCGGAACGTGTTCATGATCGAGGACCACGGCGAGGCGAACCTCGCGCAGATGACGGAGGCCGTGCTGCGCGACGGCTACGCGGTCGTTCAAGAGTTCGTGGCCGGCGGTGAGGACGGCGACGTCCGGATCTTCCTGCTCGAGGGAGAGCTCCTCGAGTGCCACGGAAAACCAGCGGCGTTCCGGCGGGTGCCCTCGGGCAACGACCCTCGGGCGAACATCAGCGTGGGGGGTCGCTCGGTTCCGCTCGAGGTAGGGGACCTGGAACGAGGCATCATCGACGCCATGGGCCCCAAGCTTGTGGCTGACGGGATGTTCTTCGTCGGCATTGATGTGATCGGCGGCACGGTCGTGGAGATCAACGCGGAGAGTCCGGGCGGGTTCCAGAGCGTGGAGAGGCTGTACAACATGGACGTCGCCCCCATCGTCATCGAAGCCCTGGAGCGTCGCGCCAACCCAGGAATCACGCCCGGCAGCGGGGCCGGCCCTGAAGGAGTTGTTCGCCGTTGATCCGGTCGGTCTCGGACCGGGTCATGCCCCATTCGGCAGCAGCCGGACGAGAGCCTCGGCGACCAGCTCGCTCGCGTCCTCAAGTGAAAGGCCCGAGTCCCGCAGGCTGGTGAACGTCCCCGGATGGGTCAGGCCGAAGGCTGCACCGCGGACGCGGTCGTCGGCCAGGGCATCGCCGAAGACCCGGCTGTACAGCTCTCCGATCGATTGCCAGAAGGCTCCTTCGCCCTCGCGCAGGGCCGGATCGTGGCCCAGCTCGGACCGGAAGATTTCGAACCAGGGTGCGCTGCGGTCATAGAAAGCGAACATCTCGCCGACGAGGCGTCGTACCCGCTGCGTGCGGCCTTGTTCGGGCCACTCGCGATCGTCGGGGACCCGGAGGGCGTCGGCGAGCCGCCCGACCACGACCCGAGCCAGTTCATCGGCCGACCCGAAATGGTTCAGGACGGTCGCTGCCGAGACGTCAGCCCGTCGCGCGACGGCCTGCAGGCTCGTCGAGGCGATGCCGCGTTCGCGATAGCTCGCCAAGGCGGCGTCCAGGATCCGTTCCCGGGTTCGGGCAGCCTGCTCGGACCTGACCTCCATCGAATAGCGCCGCGGTGGCATCGTTCCCGTTCGCTCCTCGCTGGCACTGGCCTGACATTTGGGTGAATGAGATATTGACTGAATATAGCGTTCATCGTATTCTGGCGTACGCAGGCCGTCAAGGAGGGCACGAGCCATGTGGACGATGAGCCGCCAGCCATCACCGCATTACCGGGGTGCCTGCAGCGCCACGAGAGCCACTCCGGGCCGTATGGCCTCGCGTTCGCCGTCTCCTGGGTGGCCAGCAGTCGCTGAGCCACTACCTGGCCCACTTCGTCTATGCGGTGGGGCAGGTGCCGCTGGCGCTCCGCACGGTGGCCGCGCTTCGGCAACCGTCCGGCGGGACGCAATCGAGGTGAAGGGAGCAAGGATGTCCGAACGCATGGTGACCACCCGGGTCGGCAGGCTCAAGGTGGCTGTGCATGGCGAGCCACAGCGACCGACCGCTGTGCTGTGGCACAGCCTCTTCGTCGATGAACGCACCTGGGCGCGGGTCGTCCCCGACCTTGCGCGTGACCGGCAGCTGGTGATCGTGACCGGCCCTGGCCACGGCACGAGTGGCGACCCCGGCCACCGGTACACGATGGCGGACTGCGCCGGCGCCGCGCTGGAGGTACTCGATGCGATCGGGGTCGAGGGGCCCGTCGACTGGGTCGGGAACGCGTGGGGAGGCCACGTCGGGATCATCGTTGCGGCGCAGCACCCGGATCGGCTGCGCACGCTGGTCGCGGCCGGTACCCCCGTCCACCCCTACCGGCTCGCCGACCGGCTGCGTACCTCGCTCCTGCTGGTCGTCTACCGCTGGTTCGGGCCGATCGGCTACCTCGGGGAGGCGGTGGCCTCGGCCCTGCTGTCCGAACACACCCGCGGGACGGACCCGTCCGCAGCCGACCTGGTCCGCGAGTGCTTCGCGGGCGCGGACCGGAAGCGTCTGACCAACGCCGTCGTCTCGGTCTCGCTGAGCCGACTTGACCTCAAGCCCGTGCTGCCGGACGTGCAGGCCCCAACGCTCTTCATCACCGGCTCGGCGCACCCGGACTGGTCGCCGGACCAGATGCGGGCGGCGGCCGCGCTCCTCCCGCACGGCTCGACCCAGGTCGTCGACGGGACCGCCTACCTCGTGCCGCTGGAAGCCCCCACCGCCTTCAGCAGCAGCGTGCGCGAGTTCTGGACGGCTCACCCCACCGGCCAAGGTCGTCGATGACTCCGGCTCACCGGCAACCGGGCGCCCCCGGTTGGTCCTCCCCGACCAGCCGGCGCCACTCCGC
>JADLEH010000429.1 GCA_020846255.1 Propionibacteriaceae bacterium | reverse complement strand
GGGTTCTGGGTGATGGCGCCGGCCATGGTGCCGTCGTTGATCGCGTTGATCTGGTCGGTACCGGAGTCGAAGCCGATCAGGACGAGCTTGCCTGCAACGCCCTTCTGCTGGGCGGCCTTGATGCCACCGATGGCGGTGCCCTCATTGGCCAGGAAGATGCCCTTCAGGTCCTTGTTGGCCTCGATGATCGAGGACGCAATGTCGGCGCTGATGTTGGCGTCGCCCTTGCCGTACTGCGGCTCGAGCACCTTCACGTCCGGGCAGGTCGCCTTCATGCCCTCGAGGAAGCCGTCACGGCGGTCGATGCCGGTGCGGGAGGTCTGGTCGTGGACCATGACACCCACGGTGCCTGCACCACCGACGAGCTCGCACATGTGCTTCGCGGCCTCACCGGCAGCAGCCTTGTTGTCGGTGGCGGCGGTCGCCACCGGGATGTCGGAGTCGACACCGGAGTCGAACGCGACGACCGGGATATTGGCGTCCTTGAACTGCTGGAGCACCGGGGCTGCCGCCTTGCTGTCCAGGGCTGCGAAGCCCAGGGCTGCGGGCTTCTTCGCCAGGGCGTTGCTCAGCATGGTCATCTGGTTCTCGACCTCAGCCTCGGTGGCGGGACCCTCGAAGGTGATGGTCACGCCGTCCTTGGCCGCCTGCTGCTCGGCGCCCAGCTTCACGGCTTGCCAGAACTGGTGCTGGAAGCCCTTGGAGATGATGGCGATGTACGGCTTCTCTGCCGCCGAGCTTGCCGGGGCCGAACCCGACGCTGCCGGTGCGGCCGGGGTGCTGCAGGCCGCGAGGGCCATCGAGGCTGCCGCGCCAAGCGCGACGAGCCCCATTGAAATCTTCCGCATTTTTTCTCCTTCGTTGGGTTGGTGCGGGAGTACTTGAGGGGGATGGGTCTAGGTGGTGGCTGCGCGACGGGCGCGCAGTTGGTCGATGAAGACGACGACCAGGATCACGAGGCCGAGGATCACGTTCTGCCACTCCTGGCGGACGGAGATGATCTGGAGGCCGTTGTTGATGACCGAGATGATCAGGGCGCCGATGATGGTGCCGACGATCGTGCCTTTGCCGCCCGAGAGCGACGTGCCGCCGATGACCACGGCCGCGATCGCCTGCAGTTCATAGCCGGCGCCGGTGGCCGGTTGAGCTGAACCGAGCCGGGCCGAGATCATGATCGCGGCGAGTCCCACGAACGCGCCGGCCACGGCGTAGATGATGATCAGCCACTTCTTGGTGTTGATGCCCGACAGCGCCGTCGCCTCCTCGTTGCTGCCGATGGAGATGTCATAGCGCCCGAGAAGGGTCTTGTTGAGCAGGACAAAGGCCACCACCGCCGCGAGGGCCAGCACGATCACGGCATTCGGGAACCTCGCCCCAGGAATGATGCTGCCGGTCGACAGCCAGATGTAGCCCGCGTGTGCTGTGGGATCGAAGTAGATCGGCCGGGCGTTGGAGATGACCAGCGCGAGGCCCTGGGCCACGAGCATCATCGCAAGGGTGGCGATGAACGGGGGCAGGCCGAGGATGGCGATGTTCAGGCCGTTGATCAGTCCGACCAGGCCGCCGAAGGCGATCGTCATGATGATGCCGAGCCAGACCGGCATCTGCCAGTTCACGATGAAGGTCGCCGACATCACTGCGGACAGCGTCATGGCCGTGCCCACCGACAGGTCGATGCCGCCGGTGATGATGACCAGCGTCGCGCCGAGGGCCAGCAGGCCCACCACCGTGGTGGAGAACAGGATCGCGGTGACGTTGGAGTAACTGGGGAAGATCTCCGGGCTGGCGACCGTGAAGACGATGAAGATCAGCACGAGGCCGGCCAGTGCCATCAGCTGCTGGACACGTTCGCGCCACGAACTGCCCTTCGCAACTGACTTGGCGACGGTTTCCGTCGTTGCGCTATCGGTCGACATCATCGTCCTGCTTTCTCGGTCGTTTGGGTAATGACTTCACCGCTGTGGGTAGCGAGCCGCATGATCGACTCCTGGCTGGCTTCGCCGGCCGAAAGGACGCCCTTGATCCTGCCGTCGGCCATGACGACGACGCGGTGGGACATCCGGAGGATCTCCGGGAGCTCGGAGGAGATCATGATGATCGTCTTGCCCTGCTCGGCCAGCGCGTTGAGCAGCTGGTAGATCTCCTCTTTCGCGCCCACGTCGATGCCGCGAGTGGGTTCATCGAAGATCAGGATGTCGCAGTCCTTGACCAGCCAGCGGGCGATGATCGCCTTCTGCTGGTTGCCGCCGGACAGGTACTTGACCAGCTGGTTCACCGAGGGGGTCTTGATGCTGAGCAGCTTTCGGGACCCTTCTGCGGCTTCCTTCATCGCCTTCTCGTTGACGAAGAACGCCTTGGAGAACTTGCTGCTCATCGAGCTGATGGCCACGTTGTGGACCACCGACAGCTGCAGCATCAGGCCCAGGCGCTTGCGGTCCTCGGAGAGGTACCCGATGCCGAGTGCGGCGGCCTGCGCCGGGCTGTGGATGGTGACCGGGTTGCTGTTCAGGAGGATCTGGCCAGAGGTGATCGGGTCGGCGCCGACCAGAGCCCGGGCGACCTCGGTGCGGCCGGCACCCATGAGGCCGGCGAAGCCGAGGACCTCGCCGCGGTGCAGGTCGAAGGTGATGTCCTTCAGGAGGGCCTTGGTGGACAGCCCGGAGACGCTGAGCACGATCGGTCGGTCGTCGCGGACGTTGTGCGGCTTGGCGCCGGTATTGATCGCGCGTCCGACCATTTTGGAAATGACCTCGTCGAGGCTTGTCTCGGCCATCGGCATGGTGTCGATGTAGTGACCGTCGCGGATCACGGTGATGCGGTCGGCGATGCGCTTCAGTTCGGCCATCCGGTGGGAGATGTACACGACGCCGGTCTCGGGGGTGATGAACCGGCGGATCAGCTCGTGGAGCTGGTCGACCTCTGCATCGTTCAGGGCTGCGGTCGGCTCGTCCATGATCAGGACCTTGGTGGCCTCGAAGGACAGCGCCTTCGCGATCTCGACCATCTGTTGCTGCGCGACGCTCAGGTGGGACACCACCGTCTTGGGGTCAAGGGCAAGACCCAGGCGCTCCAGCAGTTCACGGGTCTTGCGTACCTGCTCGCCGGGCCGGGTGAAGAAGCGGCCGGAGACGGGCTCACGGCCGAGCCAGATGTTCTCCGCAACGGTCAGGTGCGAGACCAGGTTCAGTTCCTGGTGGATGATCGCGAGGCCGGCTTCCTGCGCCTCGCGTGGGTTGTGCACCTCGAGCGGCTGGCCGTTCAGCCAGAAGCTCCCGGTTTCCCGGGTGTAGATGCCGGTGAGCAACTTCATCAGCGTCGATTTGCCCGCGCCGTTCTCGCCGACCAGGCCGAGCACTTCGCCCTTGCGCAGGTCGAAGCGCATGCCCTCAAGGGCCTTCACGCCGGGGAAGCTCTTGTCGACGTTCTCGACCTGCAGCAGTAGGTTCGGGTCGTGGGTGCCCACAGCGGTCGGGGCGTGCGTTGCGGTCATGCCGACATCACCGGTGTGACCCCCTTGCGGAAGAGTGCGTTGCCGTAGACCCGGGTCTCCCCGGTACGGATGATCAACTCGGCCTGTGCGGCCAGGTCGTAGAAGGCGAAGCGTTCGACCATGCGCGCCTCCTCCAGTTCGAGACCGGCAGCAGCCACGAGTTCGGTCTGCACCGGCAGGACGCCATCGGGGCTCTCCATCAGGTCGAGGGCCGGGAAGGTGTCGGGCACCATGACCGAGCGGATCGCCTGCAGGACGCGTGGCGAGGTCAGGCCCGGCATGTCGATCAGGTGCTTCCTGGCTAGCTTGGATGCGG
>JADLEH010000428.1 GCA_020846255.1 Propionibacteriaceae bacterium | reverse complement strand
GGAAAAGTCACTTCCCGGACCCGTCACCACAAAGCCTACGACCGACCTGCCCAAGGCGTCTTGACACAGAAGGGAGCCAGATGCGGGTGTTTTCAAGGACGAGTGCACGCGAGGTCTCGGCGAATCCAGTGCCTTCGCCACTCCTACTTGTGGATCAGGACCCAAGCGGGACGCCTCGCCGCTAGGTGGCCTGCGAAGTGTCAGCGTGCCTTGCTACGATATCCAGTGGTTGTAGTTACAGCAGTGTATTTCCACTACATGTTGTGGTTGTAACCAGCGGTACGACAAAGCGAAGCCCCGACCATCGGGGTCAGCCGACAGATCGGGGCCACACGTTCAAGCGTCCAAACTTGTGCGGCCACGGTAGCGCACCCCGCGAGCGCGGCCCATAAGGGGCTTGAGATCGTGGACACAGGGCGTGCCGGCCATTCGCTCGCCGCAGACAGGACAGCCATGTCCAATCCGAAGAATCACGGCACGCCGTGGACCGCGTCTGACGACAGGCAGCTGAAGCAGCTGGCCGACCAAAACACCCCGACGCGTTTGATCGGTCTGAAGATGGGCCGCACGCCTGAGGCGGTCCAGTCGCATGCCTCAGATGCAAAGGTCAGCCTCAAGCCGACCAACCAGTCGCCTTACGGCACAAGGGGGAAGTGAGATGCCGAGGCCTGCCTTCGCCGTCACGACCCATTTGACCTGCGACCACGGCCACGATCACGCGCTTTGCGTTCTGGTGAGCCGCCAAATTCCGGAGTCCCTGCGCTGCCAGTCGACTGGAACGCCCGTGGACCTCGGATCAGGCGGCGGGCCGGTGTGCCACTTCCCGGCCGACCTCGTCTCCCGAGTTGAGTACGAACTCAGGGAGAACTTCCAGGAATCCCGACGGCGAGGCTACGTCTTGATTGCGGCGTAGCCGTTCGGTAACTGGGTGGCCCGAGGAGTCGGACCACCCGGTGCACTGAACGCTTCGCCACCTCGAACGGTGCGGCAGGGCGGGCTTGGGTGGGGTTTCATCTGGCAGACCCGCCCCGCACGCAGCGCGGCAGAGTCAGATGTTCTGGAGGTGGCCGGATCACGCCAGCTCCGGCACGCTGTGGATGTGCACGTTGCCCACATCGATCCAGTGGACCAAGGCTGGGACGACCCCCAGCCGGCCCATGGTGTCTACTTCCACGATGGCCACGGGGCCAGCGACGAGTACGAGGTTACGGGGGCAGACGTCCCCAGCGTCCTGGTTGTGCGGCGAAGCTGTGCAACGAATCAGTCTGCTGGAGACTTCTTCCTAGTGTGAGTGTATTGAGCGCTGGGCGGGCGGGAGCGGCTGTGGAGGCGGACGATGTGGTTTCGTTCGACGGCTACGTCCGGGCACGTTCCAGTGGTCTTCTGCGGCTGGCCTGGTTGATCACCCGGGACTGGGAGGACGCCCGGGATTCGGTTCAGGATGCGTTCGTGTCGGTGTACCCCCGATGGTCGCGGCTTCCCACCGGTAGCGGACTCGACGCGTATGTGTCCAGGTGTGTTGTTAACGCGTGTCTGGCGGTGTTACGGCGACGGCGGACCCGGTCGATGGCCGACGTGTCGATGCTCCATGAAGCGCCAATTGGCGCGGATCCGGCAATCGGGGTCGTGCAGGCGGACCAGCTGTCGCGGTGGTGCGGTGAGCTACCCCCGGTGCAGCGTGCGGCGGTTGTGCTGCGCTTCTATCGGGACCTGAGCTTCGCCGAGATCGGTGAAGTACTCGGATGTCGCGAGGCCACGGCGCGATCGCACGTCCATCGGGCGGTCAACGCTTTGCGTGCACGGGGTGAGGGAGATCGAGCATGAGGAATGATTTCGAGCAGGAGATCCGAGACGCACTACGTCGAGCGGATTCGATGACGATCCCAGTAAGGCCGGTAGACCCCGACGAAGTAGCGGCTCTGGCATCGGAGGACCACCGGGCGAGGCTCGGGTCTGGAACGGTTCGCCGCGTGCTCGCCCTGGCCGCATCCGTCGTTCTGCTCGCCGGCGTCGGGCTGGCAGGGTGGTCGTGGTACGGAAGAAGTGACACTGTGCCGGCAGCTCCAAGCCCAGGCATTAAGTACATGGTTGAGGTCGACATCTACTCGGGACGAGAGAACCCGGAACTGCCTTTGGATCCGTCGATCGCGAGAGGGTTGTATCTGATGCTCGAGGACATCGACGCCGCCGGGCTCGTGAAGCCCAGCGACCCACCGAGCCTCAACCTCGGGTTTCGGGGCTTCGTTGTGACTCCCTCGGACACGTCCATGCCGGTGCTTCGGATCCTGCCCAAGACCGTCTATTCAGTCCAAGGCGGCACCTACGAAAAGTTCGACGACTTCGACGAGAACTTTTACACCCGCGTCTATCACGCGCTAGGACCACAGCTACCTGAAGCAGTCCCCGAGGCCCGCCCAACAACAACACCAACCATTCCGAACCTCACGGCACCGATGCCGGCGAACCTCGGTGATACCGCAACTTGGACCTTGGCCGAGCCCGACAGAGTCAACCCTGCGTCCACCAGCTTCACAATGGACGTCACGCGACTCGGCTGTGCCGGGGGCAAGACTGGCACGGTCCTGGAACCCACCTTCTCGATCTCCGACACTCAAATCATCATCCGAGCAAACGTGAAGCCAGCAGCCACCGGGGGAGCCAGGTGTCCCGGCAATAACTCAGTACCAGTGACACTGACACTCGACGAACCCATCGGAAACAGAGACCTGCTCGACGCTTCCTGTCTGGAAGGCGACGCGGTCAGCACCCTGCCCTGCGCCGGAGGCTCCGTCCGCTGGACACCCTGACTGCCTCCCCCCAAGAGGGTCTAGCCCAGCCTCCCAAAATGCGCGCTATTCGCCATGATCGTGCGTTTTCAGTCGCCCGCGGCCAGTTTCGAGAGCTCTCGCGCCAGTTGCTTGTCTCGGCCCTTGGCGGCGTGCTGGTAGATCATGGCTGCGTCGGACGTGGTGTGGCCCAGGCGCGCCTGCAGTTCGGCGGTGGTGGCTCCGGCTTGAGCAGCGAGAGTTGCCCCCGTGTGGCGAAGGTCGTGGAAGCGAAGGTCGCGGCGTCCTGCAACTTGTCTGGCCGCGTTCCACCGCTTGTAGACCACCGACTCGTGCAGGTGGCCACCGGAGTCGCTGCGAAACAGAAGGCTGTCTTGGGCAGGTCGGACGTGGTCTTCGAGGTGGTCGCGGACAATGTCGTAAAGGTGTGGGGGGATGGCTACGTCGCGGATGCCGGCATCGGTCTTCGGCGGACCTACGGTCGCGCCACCGGGTGTGAAGCTGACGGCTCTGCGGACCTTGACGACGCCGTTGGCCAGGTCGACGTCCTTGCGGCGGAGTTCGGCCAGTTCGCCGTAGCGCAAGGCGCACCAGGCGGCCAGCTGAACCATCAGGCACAGCCGTTCCGGCATGGCCTCGATGATGATCCTTAGCTCGTCCAGCGTCGCGGGTTCGACGCTGTGCTTGCGTCGTGTCACGCCGGCGCCGCGGATGCTCACGGGGCTGACGTCGATCAGTTCGTCCTCTACGGCGGCGTTCATGATCGTCCGGAGTACGGAGTAGGCCTTGGACTTGGGCCGATCCGAGACCTTCTGCAGTTGGACGTTGTGCCAGCGGCGTACGTCGGAGCGAGTGATGTCTCCGACCGCCCGATCGCCGAGGTAGGGGTTGATGTAGAGCCGCAGCGCCCGTTCGTAGTCAACGACGGTGCTGGCCCGCAGAGGTTCGCCTTTGACGCGCCGTTGGGGGAGCCACCGCTTGGAGTACTGCTCGAGCGTCTCGGTCTGCGTTGTTCGCGTCAGTTCCGCCTGTCGCCGGACCGGCGACCTCCACTGGCCGGACTCGACAATGCGTCGCTCATCAGCCAGCCAGGTCTCAGCGTCGCCCTTGGTTCTGAAGGTTGTTGGGCCGACGTGCCGGGCGAGATCCGGGCCGACGTAGCTCGCCTGGTAGCGCTTGGAAGGCAGCCTCCTGAGGTAGCCGAAGCCTCTTCTGCCCATCTCGCCTCCTGACCGGGAGGTTCCGGGAGCCCTGAGATATCGCACGGCGTGCTGCATACGTGCTACATCTCTGGATGTGAGCGACCATCTGTGTCGTCTTCTGATCACTTGGGCGCTCCTCGCGGAGCCTGCGTTTCTGCTTGTCAGAAGCATATGTCACGCTCAGCGTGCTTGGCGACCCCAGCAAGATTCGAACTTGCGACACAAGGTTTAGGAAACCTCTGCTCTATCCCCTGAGCTATGGGGCCTCACCCCGGCAACGGGGCCGCACCAGCCTACCGCCTCCCACCCGGTCCCCCTGCCGGGTGACCGTCTCCGGGGCACTCTTCCGGCATTCCTGTGAGGTCACCCAGAGTTCGTTGATTTGGTTTGATTTGGCCGCGGCGTCCGATAGAGTCTGCGTTGAGAGTGACGCACTCGATGTTGTCTCCTGGGGGTGGGTAGACGGCTTTAAGCCCTTCGTGGTGCGTCACTCTCTCTATGCCCGGACGCATTTGAAGAGTCCCTTGATGAATCCCCAAGGGCCACCGTCCCACGTCCGCTGGACCGCTCCGCTGGGGGCGCGGCACCGCTCGCAGATAGCATCGTCGCCATGACTGAGAGCGCCCTGGAGCAGTGCCTGCAGAAGATGCGGG
>JADLEH010000427.1 GCA_020846255.1 Propionibacteriaceae bacterium | reverse complement strand
AAAAGCTTCATTCCGTACCCCCAATGAGTGCGTGGCACCCGCGGTGGTTGCCGCGCACCGACCCATTCGCTTCGCCGGATGCGGCGTCGCTGGTTTCGACGCTAGCACCGGCGCCGAGCCGGCGGGTAGCAATTCACCGAGTGCTGAAGTCGGTGGCGCCCATGCCGTCGGATTCCACTGCGCCGAAGCGCTCGCCCTCGGACCGCCACCCCCGGAGGGAGTCGCCGGGGTCAGTTTCCGCGAACCCCTACTGCGGGCTGATCATTGCGAAGTCGAGGCCCCATTCGGACATGCCGGCCGGTGCGTCGGCGGGGATCGGGATGTTGGTCCACGTCGTTGTCGAGACCAGCTTCCTGCCGTCGCTGCGCAGGGCCCGTCCGACTCCCTTGACGCCGCCGGTGTCCTCACCCGGTGCTCCGATCAGGACGGTGTCGACCGTTGGCGAGGTCTGCAGCACCCCGAGGTGGCAGAAGTAGTCGCCGGCCTCGGAGGAACCGGGGATGCCCTTCGTCGACTGGGTGTAGACCCGGTAGAGCGCGCGGGTGAAGTTCGCCACGGTCACCGAGCCGGCGGCACTCAGGCTGCCGTGCCGCTCCACTGCACCGATCAGGATGTCGTAGGAGTTGCTGGCGGTGAGCCCGCGGGCAATGGCGACGCTCTCGCCGAAGGCGTCACCCGACTGGTTCCTGCCGGGCACACCCCTGGTGTTCTGGGTGATCGCCCGGTAGGCGGTGTAGGTGCGCGTGGCCTCGTTCCACCGGATCGGTTGCACGAGGCCGGCCCGGTGCCCGTCGCCGTCGACCTCGTAGGGGGCGCCGATGGCCAGGCGGCCGTCGCGCATCGCGAGAGTGCGCCCGAAGCGGTCCCCGCCCTCGGCCGAGCCAGGGACGCCAGGGCTGTTCTGCGTGAGCACCAAGCGCTGCACCATCGTGACCGGGTCGCTGGTGTCGGGGGTGTAGAGATACACAGCCCCCGCATCGGCGTGACCTTTCACCACGGTGCCCGGGGCGCCGACCGCGATGGTGCCACCAGAGGTGGCCAGCGCCTTGCCGAAACCGATGATCGGGCCCTCGACGCCGGGGAACTCGAAGATCTGGGTGTGCGTGACCGCAAGGGAAGTGTCCACGGTGAGGACGTCCACGTAGCCGCGGTACCGCTCGCCGCCCCATTCCCAGGAATGGTGGCCGGAGATCGCGACCTGGCTGAAGCCGTCGTGGCGCAGGCCGGCCGCCTCGAATGCGAGCTCGTAGTCCTCGCCCCGGCCGGCGATGTCGGCGGCCTGCGGGATCGTGACCTCGGTGGCGCCGGCCACGTCCAGACCGTCCGGCGTGCCGAGAGCGAGCTTCAGCCACGGTACGTGGCCGCCGCGGAACAGGAGGGCGTCTGCGCACACGTCCCCGTTGAGGTCGGCGGACCGGAGTTCGCCGGTGTCGAGGATCCAGGTGGCGGCACCACCGTCTCCCGGCTGGAGGTACTGCTCACGGACTGACTCAGTGCCCGTCCAGCGCTCCGCGCCCACGACCAGCTCAGGGGCGGTGTCGCCGTCGAAGTCCGAGGCCACCGGGACGCCCGCGGCGCACGGTGCGACGGCTGCGGGTTCGGCCGCGACCGCTACCCCTGGAGTACCCAGACCGCCACAGGCGACCAGGACGGCCAGCAGGGTGATTCGAATGGGCTTCATGGCTACCACCTAGTGCTCGGCGGCACCCGCGGGGCTGCTCAGCACTGGGAGCCCTCGGCTCCATCGAACAGGTGCCGCAATTTCACGTTAGCACCGCGGTGAGCCGCGCGTCGGAAGGAGGACGAGGTGGCCGGCAGTCATCCCTGTCGGGTTCGTTTCGCCCGCCGGGGCAGTGCTGCCTACCGCTGGTCCTCCAGCTGGACGGCGGCTGCGAGCTCGTCGGGAAGACTGGGAATCCCGGCCGGGGCGTTGCCGCTGGAGAGCCGGATCAGCACCACGCCGGCGACGATCAACCCGCCGCCCAACAGCTGGATCGGGCTGGGGATCTCGCCGAGGATCACCCCGGCCAGCAGGGCAGCGAACAGCACCTCCGACAGGCTGACGAACGACGAGAGCCGCTCGCCCATCAGGTTGATCCCGGCAACCCCGAGCGCATAGGCAAGAGCTGTCGCGGCCAGCACCACGATGCCCAGCGGCAGCCACCACGGCACCAGGGCGCCCATCAACTCGACCGCTACGAACGGCGCCGAGTAGGGGAGGGCGCCGGCCAGGGTCGCCAGGCCGAGAACCAGCGCGCCCACCGGCAGCCCGAACCCGGGCAGGGCAAGGGGGTGCAACCGGGTCGGGTGGGCGCCGAGCACGAAGTAGGCTGCCGCGCCGATCATCGCACCGAAGCCGAAGACCACGCCGAGCGCGTCCAGCCGGGCCCCGGTCAGGTCGAGGACGCAGACCAGGCCGAGGACGCTGGCCAGCGTCCCGGCGAGCACCAGGCGGGACGGTGCGCGCCGGGTCCGCGCCCAGGCGAGGAGCACCAGCAGCACCGGCGCCATGTACTCGATGAGCAGGGCGATACTCACGCTCATCCGGGACACCGCTGCGAAGTACATCAGCTGGGCCGTCGCAACGGCGAGCGCCCCGAACGCGAGGATGATGCGCCATTCGGCCAGCACCACCCGCAGTCGCCCCCGCATCACCCAGAGCCCGACCGGCAGCAGGAGCACAGCCGCGCAGGTCACGCGCCAGAGCACCGCGGCCCCCGGCGACCAGCCGGCGTTGAACAGCGGGCGGACGAACGTCCCGGAAGTCGCGAAGGCCAGGGAGGCGGCCAGGCCGAGCAGCACCCCGAGCCCGGCGCGGCTAGGCTCGACAGGCCTGCCGGGGCCGGTTTCGGTCGGGATCACGTCCGCAATGCTGCCCCAGAACGATGATTTGGCAACTTCTCGCCCACCATGAAAGAATCGACAGGTTGCTCCGACGGGGACGCCTGCACAGGCGGCCCCTCCGGCAAGTCTGGTGTTCGAGTACCGGGCCCTACCACGACCTCTGCAAAAGATTGGTCATGCGCGGCCCTGAACGGTCCGACACGCCCGACCCCGGGGGTCGGAGTAACAGCTCCATCGGAGATGCACCGGAGGAGCCCGACGAGAAGAAGGACGAACCAGTGGCGGGACAGAAGATCCGGATCCGACTCCGGGCCTACGACCACGAGGTCATTGACTCCTCGGCGAAGAAGATCGTCGACACTGTGACCCGTACCGGCGCCAAGGTGGCGGGCCCCGTGCCCCTGCCGACCGAGAAGAACGTGTTCTGCGTGATCCGTTCTCCCCACAAGTACAAGGACAGCCGCGAGCACTTCGAGATGCGCACCCACAAGCGGCTCATTGACATCCTCGACCCGACGCCGAAGACCGTTGACTCGCTGATGCGGCTCGACCTTCCGGCCGGTGTCGACATCGAGATCAAGCTTCCGTGAGGTCACCTGCGATGAGCGACCGTAACGTGAAGGGCCTGCTGGGCACCAAGCTCGGCATGACCCAGGTCTGGGACGAGGCCAACAAGGTCGTCCCCGTAACCGTCATCCTGGCCGGCCCCTGCGTGGTCACCCAGGTCCGCACCCCCGACAACGACGGCTACTCCGCCGTCCAGCTCGGGTTCGGCGCGGTCAAGGCCAAGAAGGTCACCAAGCCGGCTGCCGGGCACTTCGAGCGCGCCGGGGTCACCCCCCGCAAGCACCTCGTCGAGCTGCGCACCGGTGACGCCAGCGAGTACACCCTCGGGCAGGAGCTGACCGCTGAGGTCTTCGCGGCCGACGAGATCGTGGACGTGACCGGCGTCACCAAGGGCAAGGGCACCGCAGGCGTCATGAAGCGGCACGGCTTCCACGGCCTGCGCGCCAGCCACGGTGTGCACCGCAAGCACCGCTCGCCGGGCTCCATCGGCGCCTGCGCCACCCCCGGCCACGTGTTCAAGGGCACAAAGATGGCCGGCCGGATGGGCGTCGAGAAGGTGACCGTCCAGAACCTCACCATCCATGCCGTCGATGCCGAGCGCGGGCTGATCCTGGTCAAGGGCTCAGTGCCCGGACCCAAGGGCGCCCTCGTCGTCGTGCGCACGGCTGCCAAGAAGGGAGTCGTGGCATGAGCGAGACCCGCAGCGTGAAGGTGCTCGGCACCGACGCCACCGCTGAGCTGCCCGCCGAACTGTTCGACGTTCAGACCAACATCCCGCTGATCCACCAGGTCGTGGTGGCCCAGCAGGCCGCAGCCCGCCAGGGCACCCACTCCACCAAGACCCGGGGCGATGTCTCCGGCGGTGGTGCGAAGCCGTGGCGCCAGAAGGGCACCGGCCGCGCCCGTCAGGGTTCCCGCCGCTCCCCGCAGTGGGCCGGCGGCGGTATCGCCCACGGCCCGCACCCGCGCAGCTACGCGCAGCGCACGCCCAAGAAGATGATCGCCGCCGCCCTGCGTGGCTCGCTGTCGGACCGGGCAAGGGACGGCCGGGTGTACGTGCTCGAGAGCATCGTCACCGGCGAGACCCCCTCCACCAGTGCAGCGCTGAAGTCGCTGGCCCAGATCGGCAGCGCCAAGCTGCTGGTCGTCCTGGACCGCGATGAGGACGTCGCCTGGCTGAGCCTGCGGAACGCAGCCGGGGTCCACGCCCTCGCCGTCGACCAGCTGAACGCCTACGACGTGCTGGTCAACGACGACGTGGTGTTCACCACCGCAGCGCTGGCCACCTTCGTCGGCGGCCCGCTCAAGGGTGACGTCACGGTGGCCGAGGCCGAAGAGACCGAGACCGAGACCACGTCCGAGGAGGCCGGCAAGTGAGCGACCTGAAGATCCGCGACCACCGCGACATCCTGCTGGCCCCCGTGGTCAGCGAGAAGAGCTATGGCCTGCTTGACGAGAACAAGTACACGTTCCTGGTTTCCACCGCAGCCAACAAGACCGAGATCAAGATCGCGGTCGAGGCAGTCTTCGGCGTCAAGGTGACCGGCGTGAACACGATCAACCGGAACGGTAAGCGCAAGCGCACCAAGGCCGGCTGGGGCAAGCGTCCCGACACCAAGCGGGCCGTGGTGAGCATCGCCGAAGGCCAGCGCATCGACATCTTCTCCGGGCCCCTCGCCTGAGCCTCGAGCCGAGATAGGAAAACGAACTCATGGGTATCCGTAAGTACAAGCCGACCACACCGGGCCGTCGTGGCTCGTCGGTGGCCGACTTCGTCGAACTGACTCGCTCCACACCGGAGAAGTCCCTGCTGGCTCCCAAGCCGAAGACGGGTGGTCGGAACAGCTCCGGCCGGATCACCACCCGGCACATCGGTGGCGGCCACAAGCAGGCCTACCGCTTGGTCGACTTCCGTCGCTACGACAAGGACGGCGTGCCGGCGAAGGTCGCGCACATCGAGTACGACCCCAACCGCACTGCGCGGATCGCGCTGCTGCACTACGCCGACGGCGAGAAGCGCTACATCATCGCGCCGAACGGCCTGGTCCAGGGTGCCTCCGTCGAGGCCGGCGAAGCCGCCGACATCAAGCCCGGCAACAACCTGCCGCTGCGCAACATCCCGGTCGGCACCACGGTGCACGCCGTGGAGCTGCGTCCCGGTGGCGGGGCCAAGATGGGCCGCTCCGCCGGCGCCAAGATCCAGCTGGTCGCCCGTGAGGGCAAGATGGCCACGCTGCGGCTCCCGTCCGGCGAGATGCGGCTGGTGGACGTGCGTTGCCGCGCCACCGTCGGCGAGGTCGGCAACGCCGAGCAGTCGAACATCAACTGGGGCAAGGCCGGCCGCAACCGCTGGAAGGGCATCCGCCCGACCGTCCGCGGTGTTGCGATGAACCCGATCGACCACCCGCACGGTGGTGGCGAGGGCAAGACCTCCGGTGGACGTCACCCGGTCACCCCCTGGGGCAAGCCGGAAGGCCGCACCCGGGACAAGAACAAGGCGAGTTCTCGCCTGATCATCCGTCGCCGCAAGTCCGGCAAGAAGCGTTGATTGGACAGGTGGAATAACACATGCCACGCAGCCTGAAGAAGGGCCCCTTCGTCGACGACCATCTGTCGAAGAAGGTAGACGTACAGAACGAGAAGGGCACCAAGCAGGTCATCAAGACCTGGTCCCGGCGCTCAATGATCATCCCGGACATGATCGGCCACACGATTGCGGTGCACGACGGCCGCAAGCATGTGCCGGTGTTCGTCACCGATTCGATGATCGGCCACAAGCTGGGCGAGTTCGCCCCGACCCGCACCTACCGCGGACACGTGAAGGACGACAAGAAGGCACGCCGCCGCTAGGCGGGCGAGAAGAGGAACTGATTCACATCATGAGCAAAAACGAGCGACCCACCCGTCGCGCAGCCCTGCTCGGGGATCGTCCTGGCTCGTACGCGATCGCGCGTCACGTCCGGATGTCTCCGCTGAAGGTCCGTCGCGTCGTCGACCTGGTCCGCGGCCTGAGCGTCACCGATGCCCTGAACGTGCTCAAGTTCGCCCCCCAGGCGGCTTCTGAGCCGGTCTACAAGGTGGTCGCCAGCGCGACCGCCAATGCCGAGAGCACCGAGGGCCTGAGGGCCGAGGAGCTGTTCGTCTCGGCCGCCTTCGTGGATGAGGGCATGACCCTGCGCCGGATCCGTCCGCGCGCCAAGGGTTCTGCCAGCCGCATCCTGAAGCGAGCCAGCCACATCACCGTCGTAGTCGAACCGAAGAGCGAGAAGGGAGCCTGAGTATGGGCCAGAAGATCAACCCCCATGGCTTCCGCCTCGGGATCACCACGGACCACAAGACCCGTTGGTATGCCGACAAGAACTACGCCGACCTGGTGGCGGAGGACGTCAAGATCCGCCGCTACCTCGCCAAGACCCTTGAGCGGGCCGGCATCTCCAGCGTGGAGATCGAGCGCCGCAGCGAGCGGGTGACCATCTTCCTGTACGCAGCGCGTCCCGGGATCGTCATCGGCCGTAACGGTGCCGAGGCCGAGCGCGTCCGCGCCGAGCTGGAGAAGCTCTCCGGCAAGCAGGTGCAGCTGAACATCCTCGAGGTGAAGAACCCCGAGACCGATGCCCAGCTGGTCGCCCAGGGCGTTGCCGAGCAGCTCGGCGCCCGCGTGGCCTTCCGCCGCGCGATGCGCAAGGCCCAGCAGAGCGCCATGCGCGCCGGTGCCCTCGGCATCCGGATCCAGTGCTCCGGTCGTCTCGGCGGCGCCGAGATGAGCCGGTCGGAGTTCTACCGCGAGGGTCGCGTGCCGCTGCACACCCTTCGCGCGGACATCGACTACGGCTTCTACGAGGCCCGCACGACCTTCGGCCGGATCGGCGTGAAGGTCTGGATCTACAAGGGCGACGTTTCCGGCAACCGCGCCGAGCGCGCAGCCCAGAAGGCGGCCCGCCAGGCCGCCGGTGGCCAGCGTCGTCCGGCCCGTGGCGGCCCCCGTCGCGATGGCGCCGGAGCCGGTGCCGGTCGCGGTGATCGTCCCGAGCGTGGCGGACGCCGCCGCGCCGAAGGTGTCGCCCCCGACGCAGCTGGGCAGAGCGCAGCTGCGCCCGAGGCAGTCGAGAACGTAGGAGCCTGACCATGTTGATTCCCCGCAGACTCAAGCACCGGAAGCAGCACCACCCGAACCGGTCGGGTGCTGCCAAGGGCGGTACCAAGCTCGCTTTCGGCGAGTACGGCATCCAGGCCCTGGAGTCCTCCTACCTGACGAACCGTCAGATCGAGAGCGCCCGTATCGCGATGACCCGCCACATCAAGCGTGGCGGCAAGGTGTGGATCAACGTCTACCCCGACCGTCCGCTGACCAAGAAGCCGGCCGAGACCCGCATGGGTTCCGGCAAGGGTTCCCCGGAGTGGTGGATCGCGAACATCAAGCCCGGACGGATTCTGTTCGAACTGTCCGGCGTCGGCGAGGACGTGGCCCGCGAGGCCATGCGCCTGGCCATCCACAAGCTGCCGTTCAAGGCTCGCTTCATCAAGCGGGAAGCAGGTGAGATCTGATGGCAACGACTATCACGGCACACGAGCTGCGCGCCCTCAGTCGCGAGGAGCTCAACGCCAAGGTTGTTGAGCTGAAGGAAGAGCTGTTCGGGCTGCGGTTCGCCGCTGCCACGGGCCAGCTCGAGACCCACGGCCGGCTGCGCGAGGCCCGCAAGGACATCGCCCGCATCTACACGGTGATCCAGGAACGCAACCTCGGCATCGTGCCCGACCCTGATGAGGACAAGTGAGTCTGATGAGCGAGAACGACGAGAAGCGCGGTGCGCGCAAGGTCCGCGAGGGCGTTGTCGTGTCCGACAAGATGGACAAGACCGTCGTCGTGGCCGTCGAGCAGCGGGTCAAGCACCCGCTCTACGGCAAGGTCATGACGAAGTCCGAGCGGCTCAAGGCGCACGACGAGGCCAATGAGGCCGGCGTCGGCGACCGCGTCCGGGTTATGGAGACTCGACCCAGCTCTGCCACCAAGCGGTGGCGCCTGGTCGAGGTCCTCGAGAAGGCCAAGTGACCAGGAGATATTGCAGATGATCCAGCAGGAATCGCGACTGAAGGTCGCCGACAACACCGGTGCGAAGGAACTCCTCTGCATCCGGGTGCTCGGCGGCTCCAAGCGTCGCTACGCCGGCCTCGGGGACAAGATCGTCGCGACGGTCAAGGACGCCATCCCCGGTGGGGCTGTGAAGAAGGGCGAGGTCGTCAAGGCGGTCATCGTCCGTACGGTGAAGGAGACCCGTCGTCCCGACGGCTCCTACATCAAGTTCGATGAGAACGCCGCCGTGCTGCTGAAGAACGACGGGGAGCCCCGCGGCACCCGCATCTTCGGCCCGGTCGGCCGTGAGCTGCGCGAGAAGAAGTACATGCGGATCATCTCGCTCGCGCCGGAGGTGCTGTGAGCATGGGTAAGCCGATCGAGAAGACGCACGGCGTCCACGTCAAGAAGGGTGACCGCGTGAAGGTCATCGCCGGCAAGGACAAGGGCCGCATCGGGGAGATCATCTCCGTCGACCCCAAGGCCGGCCGCGTGATCGTCCAGGGCGTGAACCTGGTCAAGAAGCACCGTCGCGAGACTCAGAACAACCAGACCCGGCAGAACAACACTTCCGGGATCATCACCACCGAAGCCCCGATCGACGCGTCCAACGTGCAGCTCGTGGTCAAGGTGGACGGCAAGGACGTGGTCACCCGCGTCGGCCACGAACGCCAGGAGGTGTCCAAGCGCCGCCCCGACGGTACCGAGTACACCGCCGAGCGCAGCGTGCGGATTGCCCGCAAGACCGGGACGGAAATCTGATGGCCGCTACTGCGACCAAGGCCATGCCGCGACTCAAGGAGCGCTACCGCTCCGAGATCGCGCCTGCCCTGAACACCGAGTTCGGCTACGACAACGTCATGCAGATCCCCGGTCTGGTCAAGATCGTGGTGAACATGGGCGTCGGCGAGGCTGCCCGGGACTCGAAGGTGATCGACGCAGCAGTGCGCGACCTCACCGCGATCACCGGCCAGAAGCCCACCGTCACCAAGGCCCGCAAGTCCATCGCGCAGTTCAAGCTGCGCGAGGGCATGCCGATCGGCTGCCACGTCACCCTCCGCGGTGACCGCATGTGGGAGTTCGCCGACCGGCTGCTGAGCCTGGCGCTGCCCCGGATCCGCGACTTCCGCGGCCTCTCGGCCCGCCAGTTCGACGGCAAGGGGAACTACACCTTCGGCCTGACCGAACAGGTGATGTTCCACGAGATCGACCAGGACCGCATCGACAAGCTGCGCGGCATGGACATCACGTTCGTGACCACCGCAGCCAATGACGACGAGGGCCGCGCGCTGCTGAAGGCGCTCGGCTTCCCGTTCAAGGCTCCGGCCGACGAGGCCCCGAAGGTCACGAAGAAGCGTCCGGCATTCACCGGCAAGAAGAAGAAGTGAGCTGATCAGCCATGGCCAAGACCGCCCTGAAGGTGAAGCAGGCTCGCAAGCCCAAGTTCGCCGTCCGCGCCTACACCCGCTGCACGAAGTGCGGCCGGCCCAAGGCCGTCTTCCGCAAGTTCGGCCTGTGCCGGATCTGCGTCCGGGAACTCGCCCACAAGGGTGAACTGCCCGGCGTCACCAAGTCCTCCTGGTGAGTATCACCAAGACCAATATCAACCCGCTGAAGGTCCGCGATAACGCGGAAACCGTGGCGAGAAAGAGGCACCACACGTCATGACCATGACCGATCCGATCGCGGACATGCTGACCCGCTTGCGGAACGCCAATCAGGCGTACCACGAGACGACCAGCATGCCCCACAGCAAGATCAAGGTTGGCATCGCCGAGATCCTCAAGGCCCAGGGCTACATCGGTGGCTTCGAGGTTCTCGAGCCGAGCGCCGGCGAAGTCGGCAAGACCCTCAAGCTCACGCTCAAGTACGGCCAGAACCGCGAGCGCTCGCTCGCCGGCGTCCGGCGGATCTCGAAGCCGGGCCTGCGCGTCTACGCCAAGGCGACCGCGCTGCCCAAGGTGCTGGGCGGAATGGGAATCGCCATCATTTCCACCTCCCAAGGTCTGCTGACCGACAAAGAGGCCAACTCTCGAAGCGTCGGCGGGGAAGTCCTCGCCTTCGTCTGGTGAGCGAAAGGAGCATATAGATGTCACGAATTGGCAGGCTTCCGATCGCCATTCCGGCCGGAGTCGAAATCAACCTCGACGGCCAGACCGTTGCGGTGAAGGGCCCGAAGGGCACTTTGCAGCACACGGTCGCGGAGCCGATCAGGGTCGCACGCAACGAAGAGGGCCAGCTTGAGGTCACCCGTCCCGACGACGAGCGCGAAAGCCGCTCGCTGCACGGACTGACCCGGACCCTCGTCTCCAACATGGTCGTGGGCGTCACCACCGGCTATGAGAAGAAGCTCGAGATCGTGGGCGTCGGCTACCGGGTCATCTTCAAGGGCCCCGAGCAGCTGGAGTTCAACCTCGGCTTCTCCCACCCGGTGGTCGTCAACGCACCGGCAGGCATCACCTTCTCGGTGGAGAGCAACACCAAGTTCACCGTCTACGGAATCGACAAGCAGGCTGTGGGCGAAGTTGCCGCCAACATCCGCAAGATCCGCAAGCCGGAGCCCTACAAGGGCAAGGGCGTGCGCTACGCCGGCGAGCGGGTTCGCCGCAAGGTTGGAAAGGCGGGTAAGTGATGGCCATCTCACTTTCGACGAACAAGGGCATGGCCGACAAGGCCGCTGCCCGGCTGCGCCGCCAGGCGCGCGGTCGCAAGAAGATCGCCGGTACCTCCGAGCGTCCTCGGCTGGTGGTGTTCCGGTCCAGCCGGCACATCCAGGCCCAGGTGGTCGACGATGCTGCTGGCGTGACCCTGGCCTCGGCGTCCTCGCTCGAGCTCCGGTCCGCGGACGGCGACAAGTCGGCCAAGGCCAAGGAGGTCGGCAAGCTCGTCGCCGAACGCGCCAAGAAGGCCGGTGTCGAGAACGTTGTCTTCGACCGGGCCGGCAACAAGTACCACGGACGGATCGCGGCGCTGGCTGACAGCGCTCGCGAGGCCGGCCTCGGATTCTGACGGATAGCGGAAAGGTAAGCAGCGATGAATACAACCCAGCAGCGCCGCGGTGCCGGTGCGGCCGGTGGTGAGCAGCGTCGCGGCCGCGAAGACCGTCGTGGTCGTGAGGCATCTGCCGAGAAAGAGAAGAGCAACTACCTCGAGAAGGTAGTCGCCATCAACCGGGTCGCGAAGGTCGTCAAGGGCGGTCGTCGGTTCAGCTTCACCGCGCTGGTCGTGGTTGGCGACGGCGACGGCATGGTCGGCGTCGGCTACGGAAAGGCCAAGGAGGTGCCCGCGGCCATCGCCAAGGGTGTCGAGGAGGCCAAGAAGGGCTTCTTCCGCGTGCCCCGGATCCAGGGGACGATTCCCCACCCGGTGCAGGGCGAGAAGGCCGCCGGTGTCGTGATGCTCCGTCCGGCTTCTCCGGGTACCGGCGTCATCGCAGGTGGCTCGGCGCGGGCCGTCCTGGAGTGCGCGGGTGTGCACGACGTGCTGGCCAAGTCCCTTGGCTCGGACAACGCGATCAACGTTGTCCATGCCACGGTGGCCGCACTGCGCAGCCTCGAGGACCCGGAGTCGGTGGCCAAGCGCCGCGGGCTCACGGTAGAGGAAGTCACCCCTGCGGCCATCCTGCGAGCTCGCGAGGAGGGACGGCACTGATGGCAAGGCTGAAGGTCACCCAGGTCAAGTCTGGGATTGGTGGTAAGCAGAGTCAGCGCGACACCTTGCGTTCGCTGGGTCTGAAGCGCATCGGCGACGTCGTGGTGAAGGAGGACCGTCCGGAGATCCGGGGCATGGTCCTCGCCATTCCCCACCTGGTCGCCGTCGAGGAGGTCGAGTGATATGGCACTGAAAGTTCATCACCTGCGTCCTGCCCCGGGCGCCAAGACCGCCAAGACCCGTGTGGGTCGCGGTCAGGGCTCCAAGGGCAAGACCGCTGGCCGGGGCACCAAGGGCACCGGCGCACGCAAGAACACCCCGGAGAACTTCGAGGGTGGGCAGATGCCGCTGCACATGCGGCTGCCCAAGCTTCGCGGCTTCACCAACCCGTTCCGCGTCGAGTACCAGGTGGTCAACGTGGCCCGGCTCGAGGACCTGTTCCCCGAGGGCGGCGAGGTTACCCCCGCCGACCTGCTCGCCAAGGGTGCGGTGCGCGATGGCGAACTGGTCAAGATCCTCGGCAACGGTGATCTCACCGTCGCCCTGAAGGTCAGCGCGCACGCGTTCTCCGCGTCCGCGAAGGCCAAGATCGAGAAGGCCGGCGGCAGCGTCACCGAACTCTGATCGCTCCTGAGCAAGCAGGCCCCCGGCAAAGCCGGGGGCCTTCTGCGTCCCCGCCCCCGCCCCCCCGCCCGCCCCCCGCGCCCCCAGACCGTTCCCGCTCCCGAAACGCGCCCTTGCTCCCGGAATTCCGGGAGCAAGGGCGCGTTTCGGGAGCGGGAACGGTCTGGGGGCGCGGGGGGCGGGCGGGGGGGCGGGGGCGGGGACGCAGAAGGCCCCCGGCTTTGCCGGGGGCCTGCTTGCTCAGGAGCGATCAGAGTTCGGTGACGCTGCCGCCGGCCTTCTCGATCTTGGCCTTCGCGGACGCGGAGAACGCGTGCGCGCTGACCTTCAGGGCGACGGTGAGATCACCGTTGCCGAGGATCTTGACCAGTTCGCCATCGCGCACCGCACCCTTGGCGAGCAGGTCGGCGGGGGTAACCTCGCCGCCCTCGGGGAACAGGTCCTCGAGCCGGGCCACGTTGACCACCTGGTACTCGACGCGGAACGGGTTGGTGAAGCCGCGAAGCTTGGGCAGCCGCATGTGCAGCGGCATCTGCCCACCCTCGAAGTTCTCCGGGGTGTTCTTGCGTGCGCCGGTGCCCTTGGTGCCCCGGCCAGCGGTCTTGCCCTTGGAGCCCTGACCGCGACCCACACGGGTCTTGGCGGTCTTGGCGCCCGGGGCAGGACGCAGGTGATGAACTTTCAGTGCCATATCACTCGACCTCCTCGACGGCGACCAGGTGGGGAATGGCGAGGACCATGCCCCGGATCTCCGGACGGTCCTCCTTCACCACGACGTCGCCGATGCGCTTCAGACCCAGCGAACGCAAGGTGTCGCGCTGACTCTGCTTACCACCAATCCCAGACTTGACCTGGGTGACCTTCAGCCTTGCCATCAGTGCCGTCCCTCCTCGCGAGCTCGCAGGATGGCCGCAGGGGTGACTTCCTCTACCGTGAGCCCGCGGCGCTTGGCCACCGACTCCGGGTCCTCGAGGCTGCGCAGTGCGGCCACCGTGGCATGGACAACGTTGATCGCGTTGTCCGAGCCAAGGGACTTGGCCAGCACGTCGTGCACACCCGCGCACTCCAGGACGGCCCGCGCCGAGCCACCTGCGATGACGCCGGTACCCGGAGAAGCCGGACGGAGCATCACGACACCGGCGGCCTTCTCGCCCTGCACCGGGTGGGGAATCGTCCCCTGGATCCGGGGCACGCGGAAGAAGCCCTTCTTGGCCTCCTCGACACCCTTGGCGATGGCCGCGGGCACCTCCTTGGCCTTTCCGTAGCCGACGCCGACCATGCCGTCGCCGTCGCCAACCACGACCAGCGCGGTGAAGCTGAACCGACGACCGCCCTTGACGACCTTCGCGACCCGGTTGATGGCGACTACCTTCTCGAGGTAGTTGCTCTTCTCTTTCTCGGCAGATGCCTCACGACCACGACGGTCTTCGCGGCCGCGACGCTGCTCACCACCGGCCGCACCGGCACCGCGGCGCTGCTGGGTTGTATTCATCGCTGCTTACCTTTCCGCTATCCGTCAGAATCCGAGGCCGGCCTCGCGAGCGCTGTCAGCCAGCGCCGCGATCCGTCCGTGGTACTTGTTGCCGGCCCGGTCGAAGACAACGTTCTCGACACCGGCCTTCTTGGCGCGTTCGGCGACGAGCTTGCCGACCTCCTTGGCCTTGGCCGACTTGTCGCCGTCCGCGGACCGGAGCTCGAGCGAGGACGCCGAGGCCAGGGTCACGCCAGCAGCATCGTCGACCACCTGGGCCTGGATGTGCCGGCTGGACCGGAACACCACCAGCCGAGGACGCTCGGAGGTACCGGCGATCTTCTTGCGACCGCGCGCCTGGCGGCGCAGCCGGGCAGCGGCCTTGTCGGCCATGCCCTTGTTCGTCGAAAGTGAGATGGCCATCACTTACCCGCCTTTCCAACCTTGCGGCGAACCCGCTCGCCGGCGTAGCGCACGCCCTTGCCCTTGTAGGGCTCCGGCTTGCGGATCTTGCGGATGTTGGCGGCAACTTCGCCCACAGCCTGCTTGTCGATTCCGTAGACGGTGAACTTGGTGTTGCTCTCCACCGAGAAGGTGATGCCTGCCGGTGCGTTGACGACCACCGGGTGGGAGAAGCCGAGGTTGAACTCCAGCTGCTCGGGGCCCTTGAAGATGACCCGGTAGCCGACGCCCACGATCTCGAGCTTCTTCTCATAGCCGGTGGTGACGCCCACGACCATGTTGGAGACGAGGGTCCGGGTCAGTCCGTGCAGCGAGCGGCTTTCGCGCTCGTCGTCGGGACGGGTGACCTCAAGCTGGCCCTCTTCGTTGCGTGCGACCCTGATCGGCTCCGCGACCGTGTGCTGCAAAGTGCCCTTCGGGCCCTTCACCGCAACGGTCTGGCCGTCGAGGTTGATTTCGACTCCGGCCGGAATGGCGATCGGAAGCCTGCCAATTCGTGACATCTATATGCTCCTTTCGCTCACCAGACGAAGGCGAGGACTTCCCCGCCGACGCTTCGAGAGTTGGCCTCTTTGTCGGTCAGCAGACCTTGGGAGGTGGAAATGATGGCGATTCCCATTCCGCCCAGCACCTTGGGCAGCGCGGTCGCCTTGGCGTAGACGCGCAGGCCCGGCTTCGAGATCCGCCGGACGCCGGCGAGCGAGCGCTCGCGGTTCTGGCCGTACTTGAGCGTGAGCTTGAGGGTCTTGCCGACTTCGCCGGCGCTCGGCTCGAGAACCTCGAAGCCACCGATGTAGCCCTGGGCCTTGAGGATCTCGGCGATGCCAACCTTGATCTTGCTGTGGGGCATGCTGGTCGTCTCGTGGTACGCCTGATTGGCGTTCCGCAAGCGGGTCAGCATGTCCGCGATCGGATCGGTCATGGTCATGACGTGTGGTGCCTCTTTCTCGCCACGGTTTCCGCGTTATCGCGGACCTTCAGCGGGTTGATATTGGTCTTGGTGATACTCACCAGGAGGACTTGGTGACGCCGGGCAGTTCACCCTTGTGGGCGAGTTCCCGGACGCAGATCCGGCACAGGCCGAACTTGCGGAAGACGGCCTTGGGCCGGCCGCACTTCGTGCAGCGGGTGTAGGCGCGGACGGCGAACTTGGGCTTGCGAGCCTGCTTCACCTTCAGGGCGGTCTTGGCCATGGCTGATCAGCTCACTTCTTCTTCTTGCCGGTGAATGCCGGACGCTTCTTCGTGACCTTCGGGGCCTCGTCGGCCGGAGCCTTGAACGGGAAGCCGAGCGCCTTCAGCAGCGCGCGGCCCTCGTCGTCATTGGCTGCGGTGGTCACGAACGTGATGTCCATGCCGCGCAGCTTGTCGATGCGGTCCTGGTCGATCTCGTGGAACATCACCTGTTCGGTCAGGCCGAAGGTGTAGTTCCCCTTGCCGTCGAACTGGCGGGCCGAGAGGCCGCGGAAGTCGCGGATCCGGGGCAGCGCCAGGCTCAGCAGCCGGTCGGCGAACTCCCACATGCGGTCACCGCGGAGGGTGACGTGGCAGCCGATCGGCATGCCCTCGCGCAGCTTGAACTGCGCGATGGACTTGCGGGCCTTGGTGACGGTGGGCTTCTGGCCGGTGATCGCGGTGAGGTCGCGCACTGCTGCGTCGATCACCTTCGAGTCCCGGGCAGCCTCGCCGACGCCCATGTTCACCACGATCTTGACCAGACCGGGGATCTGCATGACGTTGTCGTAGCCGAACTCGGTGTTCAGGGCAGGCGCGATCTCGGAGCGGTAGCGCTCCTTGAGTCGCGGCATGGCCTTGGTCGCAGTAGCGGCCATCAGATTTCCGTCCCGGTCTTGCGGGCAATCCGCACGCTGCGCTCGGCGGTGTACTCGGTACCGTCGGGGCGGCGCTTGGACACCTCCTGGCGTTCGTGGCCGACGCGGGTGACCACGTCCTTGCCGTCCACCTTGACCACGAGCTGCACGTTGGACGCGTCGATCGGGGCTTCGGTGGTGATGATCCCGGAAGTGTTGTTCTGCCGGGTCTGGTTGTTCTGAGTCTCGCGACGGTGCTTCTTGACCAGGTTCACGCCCTGGACGATCACGCGGCCGGCCTTGGGGTCGACGGAGATGATCTCCCCGATGCGGCCCTTGTCCTTGCCGGCGATGACCTTCACGCGGTCACCCTTCTTGACGTGGACGCCGTGCGTCTTCTCGATCGGCTTACCCATGCTCACAGCACCTCCGGCGCGAGCGAGATGATCCGCATGTACTTCTTCTCGCGCAGCTCACGGCCGACCGGGCCGAAGATGCGGGTGCCGCGGGGCTCCCCGTCGTTCTTCAGCAGCACGGCGGCGTTCTCATCGAACTTGATGTAGGAGCCGTCGGGACGACGGGTCTCCTTCACCGTACGGACGATGACCGCCTTGACGACCTCGCCCTTCTTCACAGCCCCACCGGGGATGGCGTCCTTGACCGTCGCGACGATCTTGTCCCCGAGGCCGGCGTAGCGACGCTTGGAGCCGCCGAGCACCCGGATGCAGAGGAGTTCCTTCGCACCGGTGTTGTCGGCGACCTTCAGTCGCGATTCCTGCTGGATCATCTGCAATATCTCCTGGTCACTTGGCCTTCTCGAGGACCTCGACCAGGCGCCACCGCTTGGTGGCAGAGCTGGGTCGAGTCTCCATAACCCGGACGCGGTCGCCGACGCCGGCCTCATTGGCCTCGTCGTGCGCCTTGAGCCGCTCGGACTTCGTCATGACCTTGCCGTAGAGCGGGTGCTTGACCCGCTGCTCGACGGCCACGACGACGGTCTTGTCCATCTTGTCGGACACGACAACGCCCTCGCGGACCTTGCGCGCACCGCGCTTCTCGTCGTTCTCGCTCATCAGACTCACTTGTCCTCATCAGGGTCGGGCACGATGCCGAGGTTGCGTTCCTGGATCACCGTGTAGATGCGGGCGATGTCCTTGCGGGCCTCGCGCAGCCGGCCGTGGGTCTCGAGCTGGCCCGTGGCAGCGGCGAACCGCAGCCCGAACAGCTCTTCCTTCAGCTCAACAACCTTGGCGTTGAGCTCCTCGCGACTGAGGGCGCGCAGCTCGTGTGCCGTGATAGTCGTTGCCATCAGATCTCACCTGCTTCCCGCTTGATGAAGCGAGCCTTGAACGGCAGCTTGTGGATGGCCAGGCGCATGGCCTCGCGGGCCACGTCCTCGCCGACGCCGGACAGTTCGAACAGAATCCGTCCGGGCTTGATGTTCGCGATCCACCACTCCGGGGAACCCTTGCCGGAACCCATGCGGGTCTCGGCCGGCTTCTTGGTCAGCGGACGGTCGGGGTAGACGTTGATCCACACCTTGCCGCCACGCTTGATGTGGCGGGTCATCGCGATACGGGCGCTCTCGATCTGACGGTTCGTCAGGTAGGAGGACTCCAGGGCCTGGATGCCGTACTCGCCGAAAGCGAGCTTGGTACCGCCCTTGGCAGCACCCGACCGGTTCGGGTGGTGCTGCTTCCGGTGCTTGAGTCTGCGGGGAATCAACATGGTCAGGCTCCTACGTTCTCGACTGCCTCGGGCGCAGCTGCGCTCTGCCCAGCTGCGTCGGGGGCGACACCTTCGGCGCGGCGGCGTCCGCCACGCTCGGGACGATCACCGCGACCGGCACCGGCTCCGGCGCCATCGCGACGGGGGCCGCCACGGGCCGGACGACGCTGGCCACCGGCGGCCTGGCGGGCCGCCTTCTGGGCTGCGCGCTCGGCGCGGTTGCCGGAAACGTCGCCCTTGTAGATCCAGACCTTCACGCCGATCCGGCCGAAGGTCGTGCGGGCCTCGTAGAAGCCGTAGTCGATGTCCGCGCGAAGGGTGTGCAGCGGCACGCGACCCTCGCGGTAGAACTCCGACCGGCTCATCTCGGCGCCGCCGAGACGACCGGAGCACTGGATCCGGATGCCGAGGGCACCGGCGCGCATGGCGCTCTGCTGGGCCTTGCGCATCGCGCGGCGGAAGGCCACGCGGGCGCCGAGCTGCTCGGCAACGCCCTGGGCGACCAGCTGGGCATCGGTCTCGGGGTTCTTCACCTCGAGGATGTTCAGCTGCACCTGCTTGCCGGAGAGCTTCTCCAGCTCGGCGCGGACGCGCTCGGCCTCGGCACCGTTACGGCCGATGACGATCCCGGGACGCGCTGCGTACAGGAAGATGGTCACCCGCTCGCTGCGGCGCTCGATCTCCACGCTGGAGATGCCGGCCCGCTCAAGGGTCTTGGCGAGGTAGCGGCGGATCTTGACGTCCTCCGCCACCAGGTCGGCGTAGTTCTTGTCGGCATACCAACGGGTCTTGTGGTCCGTGGTGATCCCGAGGCGGAAGCCATGGGGGTTGATCTTCTGGCCCATACTCAGGCTCCCTTCTCGCTCTTCGGTTCGACTACGACGGTGATGTGGCTGGCTCGCTTCAGGATGCGGCTGGCAGAACCCTTGGCGCGCGGACGGATCCGGCGCAGGGTCATGCCCTCATCCACGAAGGCGGCCGAGACGAACAGCTCCTCGGCCCTCAGGCCCTCGGTGCTCTCGGCATTGGCGGTCGCGCTGGCGACCACCTTGTAGACCGGCTCAGAAGCCGCCTGGGGGGCGAACTTGAGCACGTTCAGGGCATCGGTGACGCTCAGGCCGCGGACCAGGTCGACGACGCGACGGACCTTCAGCGGAGACATCCGGACGTGACGCGCGATCGCGTACGAGCCAGGACGATCCCCGAGCAGGGCTGCGCGACGGGTGGGTCGCTCGTTTTTGCTCATGATGTGAATCAGTTCCTCTTCTCGCCCGCCTAGCGGCGGCGTGCCTTCTTGTCGTCCTTCACGTGTCCGCGGTAGGTGCGGGTCGGGGCGAACTCGCCCAGCTTGTGGCCGATCATCGAATCGGTGACGAACACCGGCACATGCTTGCGGCCGTCGTGCACCGCAATCGTGTGGCCGATCATGTCCGGGATGATCATTGAGCGCCGGGACCAGGTCTTGATGACCTGCTTGGTGCCCTTCTCGTTCTGTACGTCTACCTTCTTCGACAGATGGTCGTCGACGAAGGGGCCCTTCTTCAGGCTGCGTGGCATGTGTTATTCCACCTGTCCAATCAACGCTTCTTGCCGGACTTGCGGCGACGGATGATCAGGCGAGAACTCGCCTTGTTCTTGTCCCGGGTGCGGCCTTCCGGCTTGCCCCAGGGGGTGACCGGGTGACGTCCACCGGAGGTCTTGCCCTCGCCACCACCGTGCGGGTGGTCGATCGGGTTCATCGCAACACCGCGGACGGTCGGGCGGATGCCCTTCCAGCGGTTGCGGCCGGCCTTGCCCCAGTTGATGTTCGACTGCTCGGCGTTGCCGACCTCGCCGACGGTGGCGCGGCAACGCACGTCCACCAGCCGCATCTCGCCGGACGGGAGCCGCAGCGTGGCCATCTTGCCCTCACGGGCGACCAGCTGGATCTTGGCGCCGGCGGAGCGGCCCATCTTGGCCCCGCCACCGGGACGCAGCTCCACGGCGTGCACCGTGGTGCCGACCGGGATGTTGCGCAGCGGCAGGTTGTTGCCGGGCTTGATGTCGGCGGCTTCGCCGGCCTCGACGGAGGCACCCTGGACCAGGCCGTTCGGCGCGATGATGTAGCGCTTCTCGCCGTCGGCGTAGTGCAGCAGCGCGATCCGCGCAGTGCGGTTGGGGTCGTACTCGATGTGCGCGACCTTCGCCGGCACGCCGTCCTTGTCGTAGCGACGGAAGTCGACCAAGCGGTAGGCCTGCTTGTGGCCGCCACCGATGTGCCGGGTGGTGATCCGGCCGGAGCTGTTCCGACCACCCGTCTTCGGCTTGGGAGCCAGCAGGGACTTCTCCGGTGTGGAGCGAGTCAGTTCGACGAAGTCGGCCACCGACGAGCCACGACGGCCCGGTGTGGTCGGCTTGTACTTACGGATACCCATGAGTTCGTTTTCCTATCTCGGCTCGAGGCTCAGGCGAGGGGCCCGGAGAAGATGTCGATGCGCTGGCCTTCGGCGATGCTCACCACGGCCCGCTTGGTGTCGGGACGCTTGCCCCAGCCGGCCTTGGTGCGCTTGCGCTTACCGTTCCGGTTGATCGTGTTCACGCCGGTCACCTTGACGCCGAAGACTGCCTCGACCGCGATCTTGATCTCGGTCTTGTTGGCTGCGGTGGAAACCAGGAACGTGTACTTGTTCTCGTCAAGCAGGCCATAGCTCTTCTCGCTGACCACGGGGGCCAGCAGGATGTCGCGGTGGTCGCGGATCTTCAGGTCGCTCACTTGCCGGCCTCCTCGGACGTGGTCTCGGTCTCGGTCTCTTCGGCCTCGGCCACCGTGACGTCACCCTTGAGCGGGCCGCCGACGAAGGTGGCCAGCGCTGCGGTGGTGAACACCACGTCGTCGTTGACCAGCACGTCGTAGGCGTTCAGCTGGTCGACGGCGAGGGCGTGGACCCCGGCTGCGTTCCGCAGGCTCAGCCAGGCGACGTCCTCATCGCGGTCCAGGACGACCAGCAGCTTGGCGCTGCCGATCTGGGCCAGCGACTTCAGCGCTGCACTGGTGGAGGGGGTCTCGCCGGTGACGATGCTCTCGAGCACGTACACCCGGCCGTCCCTTGCCCGGTCCGACAGCGAGCCACGCAGGGCGGCGGCGATCATCTTCTTGGGCGTGCGCTGCGCGTAGCTGCGCGGGTGCGGGCCGTGGGCGATACCGCCGCCGGCCCACTGCGGGGAGCGGCGGGAACCCTGACGGGCGCGGCCGGTGCCCTTCTGGCGCCACGGCTTCGCACCACCGCCGGAGACATCGCCCCGGGTCTTGGTGGAGTGGGTGCCCTGGCGGGCTGCGGCCTGCTGGGCCACCACGACCTGGTGGATCAGCGGGATGTTGGTCTGAACGTCGAACAGTTCGGCGGGCAGCTCAGCGGTGGCGTCGGTGCCGAGCACCTTCACGCTGCGGGTCTCGCTCATGCCACGACTCCCTTCTTGGCAGCCGTGCGCACGACGACGAGGGCGCCCTTGGGTCCGGGCACTGAGCCCTTGACCAGGATCAGCCCGCGCTCGGCATCGACGGCATGGATGGTGAGGTTCTGGACGGTCACCTTCTCGACGCCCATCCGGCCGGCCATCTTTGTGCCCTTGAACACGTGGCCGGGGGTGGCGCAGGCGCCGATGGAGCCCGGCGAGCGGTGCTTGCGGTGCACACCGTGGCTGGCGCGCAGGCCGTGGAAGCCGTGCCGCTTCATGACGCCTGCGGTGCCCTTGCCCTTGGTGACGCCGGTCACGTCCACGATCTCGTCGGCCGCGAAGACCTCAGCGGTCAGCTCCTGCCCGAGGGTGTACTCGCTGGCGTCACCGGTGCGCAGCTCGACGAGGTGCTTGCGGGGGGTGACCCCGGCGCGCTCGAAGTGCCCGGCAGCCGGCTTGGTGACCTTCTTGGCCTTGACCGCGCCGAACCCGAGCTGGACGGCGGAGTAGCCGTCGTTGTCGGGGGTGCGGACCTGGGTGACCACGCAGGGGCCGGCCAGGATGACGGTTACGGGGACGACCTTGTTGGCCTCGTCCCAGACCTGGGTCATGCCGAGCTTGGTGCCCAGCAGGCCCTTCACGTTACGGTCGCTCATCGCAGGTGACCTCACGGAAGCTTGATCTCGATGTCGACACCGGCCGGAAGGTCGAGCCGCATCAGCGAGTCAACGGTCTTCGGCGTCGGGTCGAGGATGTCAATGAGCCGCTTGTGGGTGCGCATCTCGAAGTGCTCGCGGCTGTCCTTGTACTTGTGGGGAGAACGGATCACGCAGAACACGTTCTTCTCGGTCGGCAGGGGCACGGGGCCCGCCACCTTGGCGCCGGTACGGGTCACAGTGTCGACGATCTTCTTCGCCGAGGAGTCAATGACCTCGTGGTCGTAGGCCCGGAGTCGGATCCGGATCTTCTGTCCCGCCACTGGTTCGTCCTTCTTCTCGTCGGGCTCCTCCGGTGCATCTCCGATGGAGCTGTTACTCCGACCCCCGGGGTCGGGCGTGTCGGACCGTTCAGGGCCGCGCATGACCAATCTTTTGCAGAGGTCGTGGTAGGGCCCGGTACTCGAACACCAGACTTGCCGGAGGGGCCGCCTGTGCAGGCGTCCCCGTCGGAGCAACCTGTCGATTCTTTCATGGTGGGCGAGAAGTTGCCAAATCATCGTTCTGGGGCAGCATTGCGGACGTGATCCCGACCGAAACCGGCCCCGGCAGGCCTGTCGAGCCTAGCCGCGCCGGGCTCGGGGTGCTGCTCGGCCTGGCCGCCTCCCTGGCCTTCGCGACTTCCGGGACGTTCGTCCGCCCGCTGTTCAACGCCGGCTGGTCGCCGGGGGCCGCGGTGCTCTGGCGCGTGACCTGCGCGGCTGTGCTCCTGCTGCCGGTCGGGCTCTGGGTGATGCGGGGGCGACTGCGGGTGGTGCTGGCCGAATGGCGCATCATCCTCGCGTTCGGGGCGCTCGCCGTTGCGACGGCCCAGCTGATGTACTTCGCAGCGGTGTCCCGGATGAGCGTGAGTATCGCCCTGCTCATCGAGTACATGGCGCCGGTGCTGCTGGTGCTCCTCGCCTGGGCGCGGACCCGGCGCGCACCGTCCCGCCTGGTGCTCGCCGGGACGCTGGCCAGCGTCCTCGGCCTGGTCTGCGTCCTCGACCTGACCGGGGCCCGGCTGGACGCGCTCGGCGTGGTCTTCGGCTTCGGTGCGATGATCGGCGCGGCAGCCTACTTCGTGCTCGGCGCCCACCCGACCCGGTTGCACCCCCTTGCCCTGCCCGGGTTCGGGCTGCCGGTGGGCGCGCTGGTTCTCGGCCTGGCGACCCTGGCCGGCGCCCTCCCCTACTCGGCGCCGTTCGTAGCGGTCGAGTTGATGGGCGCCCTGGTGCCGTGGTGGCTGCCGCTGGGCATCGTGGTGCTGGCCGCGACAGCTCTTGCCTATGCGCTCGGGGTTGCCGGGATCAACCTGATGGGCGAGCGGCTCTCGTCGTTCGTCAGCCTGTCGGAGGTGCTGTTCGCTGCCCTGCTGGCCGGGGTGATCCTCGGCGAGATCCCCAGCCCGATCCAGCTGTTGGGCGGCGGGTTGATCGTCGCCGGCGTGGTGCTGATCCGGCTCTCCAGCGGCAACGCCCCGGCCGGGATTCCCAGTCTTCCCGACGAGCTCGCAGCCGCCGTCCAGCTGGAGGACCAGCGGTAGGCAGCACTGCCCCGGCGGGCGAAACGAACCCGACAGGGATGACTGCCGGCCACCTCGTCCTCCTTCCGACGCGCGGCTCACCGCGGTGCTAACGTGAAATTGCGGCACCTGTTCGATGGAGCCGAGGGCTCCCAGTGCTGAGCAGCCCCGCGGGTGCCGCCGAGCACTAGGTGGTAGCCATGAAGCCCATTCGAATCACCCTGCTGGCCGTCCTGGTCGCCTGTGGCGGTCTGGGTACTCCAGGGGTAGCGGTCGCGGCCGAACCCGCAGCCGTCGCACCGTGCGCCGCGGGCGTCCCGGTGGCCTCGGACTTCGACGGCGACACCGCCCCTGAGCTGGTCGTGGGCGCGGAGCGCTGGACGGGCACTGAGTCAGTCCGTGAGCAGTACCTCCAGCCGGGAGACGGTGGTGCCGCCACCTGGATCCTCGACACCGGCGAACTCCGGTCCGCCGACCTCAACGGGGACGTGTGCGCAGACGCCCTCCTGTTCCGCGGCGGCCACGTACCGTGGCTGAAGCTCGCTCTCGGCACGCCGGACGGTCTGGACGTGGCCGGCGCCACCGAGGTCACGATCCCGCAGGCCGCCGACATCGCCGGCCGGGGCGAGGACTACGAGCTCGCATTCGAGGCGGCCGGCCTGCGCCACGACGGCTTCAGCCAGGTCGCGATCTCCGGCCACCATTCCTGGGAATGGGGCGGCGAGCGGTACCGCGGCTACGTGGACGTCCTCACCGTGGACACTTCCCTTGCGGTCACGCACACCCAGATCTTCGAGTTCCCCGGCGTCGAGGGCCCGATCATCGGTTTCGGCAAGGCGCTGGCCACCTCTGGTGGCACCATCGCGGTCGGCGCCCCGGGCACCGTGGTGAAAGGTCACGCCGATGCGGGGGCTGTGTATCTCTACACCCCCGACACCAGCGACCCGGTCACGATGGTGCAGCGCTTGGTGCTCACGCAGAACAGCCCTGGCGTCCCTGGCTCGGCCGAGGGCGGGGACCGCTTCGGGCGCACTCTCGCGATGCGCGACGGCCGCCTGGCCATCGGCGCCCCCTACGAGGTCGACGGCGACGGGCACCGGGCCGGCCTCGTGCAACCGATCCGGTGGAACGAGGCCACGCGCACCTACACCGCCTACCGGGCGATCACCCAGAACACCAGGGGTGTGCCCGGCAGGAACCAGTCGGGTGACGCCTTCGGCGAGAGCGTCGCCATTGCCCGCGGGCTCACCGCCAGCAACTCCTACGACATCCTGATCGGTGCAGTGGAGCGGCACGGCAGCCTGAGTGCCGCCGGCTCGGTGACCGTGGCGAACTTCACCCGCGCGCTCTACCGGGTCTACACCCAGTCGACGAAGGGCATCCCCGGTTCCTCCGAGGCCGGCGACTACTTCTGCCACCTCGGGGTGCTGCAGACCTCGCCAACGGTCGACACCGTCCTGATCGGAGCACCGGGTGAGGACACCGGCGGCGTCAAGGGAGTCGGACGGGCCCTGCGCAGCGACGGCAGGAAGCTGGTCTCGACAACGACGTGGACCAACATCCCGATCCCCGCCGACGCACCGGCCGGCATGTCCGAATGGGGCCTCGACTTCGCAATGATCAGCCCGCAGTAGGGGTTCGCGGAAACTGACCCCGGCGACTCCCTCCGGGGGTGGCGGTCCGAGGGCGAGCGCTTCGGCGCAGTGGAATCCGACGGCATGGGCGCCACCGACTTCAGCACTCGGTGAATTGCTACCCGCCGGCTCGGCGCCGGTGCTAGCGTCGAAACCAGCGACGCCGCATCCGGCGAAGCGAATGGGTCGGTGCGCGGCAACCACCGCGGGTGCCACGCACTCATTGGGGGTACGGAATGAAGCTTTT
>JADLEH010000426.1 GCA_020846255.1 Propionibacteriaceae bacterium | reverse complement strand
GCGTCCAGGGTCGGCAGGTGGCCGGCGGTCAGCTGGAGCGGGACGCCGGAAGCTGCGGCCGGCTCCTCGGTCTCAAGCAGGTTCCCGGCGGCCAGCCAGGCCTTGATCCCGCCGTCCAGCACCCGGACGTCGAGGCCGGCCCAGCGCAGCACCCACCAGGCGCGACCGGCGGCGAAGGAGCCCGGCTCGTCGTAGACGACCACCGGCAGCGCCGGATCGATCCCGAGCGCGCCGAGCCCGGCCCCGAGCTGGTCGATGTCGGGCAGCGGGTGGCGTCCGGACCGCGGGTCGGTGGTCGGCCCGGTCAGCACTGCCTCGAGGTCGAGGAACCGCGCATCGGGGAGGTGGCCCTGCAGGTAGCGGTCGAACCCGGCCCCCGGTCGTTCCCCGAGGCTCCAGCGGACGTCGAGGAGCTGCGCCCCGGCGGCCAACGCGGCGGGCAGTTCGGCGACACTCAGCAGCACTTCAGCTCTCGTGGACACGCCAGAACTCTAGAACACCGGGTCCGCCACGCCGGTCGCCCCCGCCCCACCCTCCGCTTTCGCTCCCGAAACGCGCGCCTGCTCCCGAAACATCGGGAGCAAGCGCGCGTTTCGGGAGCAGGAACGGGGATGGAGCTGCGCTGGGGTGAGCTGGGGTGGGTGGGGCTGGGGTGGGTGGGGCTGGGGTGGGTGGGGTGGGTCAGTAGAGGAGGGAGAGGCCGGGATCGGTCATGATCGTCGCCACGTCGGCGAGGAACTTGGAGCCCATCTCGCCGTCGACCAGGCGGTGGTCGAAGGTCAGCGAGACGGTGCACACCGAGCGCGGCTCGATGCGTTCGTTCTCGCCGGTGCCGACCACCCAGGGCTTGCGCCTCACGGTGCCGAGGCACATGATCGCAGCCTCGCCGGGGTTCATGATGGGCGTGCCGCCGTCCACCCCGAAGACGCCGACGTTGGTGATCGTGAAGGTGCCAAGGGCCAGGTCGCCGGGCTGCACCCGGCCCTGCTTGGCGATCGCGACCATCTCGTTGAGTGACTGGGCGAGCTCAAGCAGGTTCATCCGGTGGGCCCGCTTGATGTTCGGCACCACCAGTCCGCGCGGGGTGGCTGCTGCGATCCCGAGGTTCACGTCCCCGTGCAGGACGATCTCCTCGGTCGCCTCGTCGAAGCTGGAGTTGATCTCGGGATTTCGTGCGATCGCAAGGCAGGCGGCCTTGCCGAAGACCAGCAGCGGCGAGACTCGCAGGCCGGCGAACTCGCGCCGGGCCCGCAGGTTGTCGATCAGTTCCATGGTGCCGGTGACGTCCACCTCGACGAAGGCTGTGGCCTGCGGCACGTGCAGGGACGCGGTCATGGCCCGGAACATCTCCCGGCGAATCCCGCGCAGCGGCACCCGGCGGTCCCCGGTCTGCGGCCGGCCCCCCTGGGCTGCGGTGAGCACGTCCTCGGCAGTGATCGTCCCACCCGGCCCGGAGCCCGGCACCTGCGTCAGGTCGATGCCCAGGTCACGGGCGATGCGCCGTACCGGGGGCTTGGCCAGCGGCGGCCGGCCCCGCTCCACGTCTGCCTCCGGGCGTCCGGGCTGCGGCAGTTGTTCCCCCGACGGGCTGGCCGACAAGGGCGCGGACGGAGTGACGTCGTCGGTGCGCCGCGAGACCGGTTTAGCCGTGTCATAGGACTCGTGCACCTGGTCGGTCTGGGGCAGCGGGACGGCCACGGCCCCGGTGGCCCTTCGCGGCCGTCGGGAGATGGAGCCGGCCTTCGCCCCGTAGCCGACGAGCATCGCGCCGGTGGCGTCCGGAACCGCTACCGGCACCTCGCCCAGGTCGTCCTGCACATTCCCGGTGACGGGAGCCTCGGCATCGCCGGAAGAGCTGGACTCACCGGCCGCGGACGGCCCGCCCACCGGCGCGGGCGGCTCGGCCAACGGTTCGGAGGCGTCCTCGATCCGGATGATCGGGGTGCCGACCTCAACCGTCGCGCCCTCGGCGACCAGGAGCTCTGCGACCACCCCGGCGAACGGGGACGGCAGCTCGACCAGCGACTTGGCGGTCTCGATCTCGAGCAGGATGTCGTTGACGGCGACCCGGTCGCCAACCTGCACCTTCCAGGAGACGACGTCCGCCTCCAGCAGCCCCTCACCGGGATCGGGCAGCTTGAACTCTCGCATCAGCATTCCCTCTCAGTAGGCCAGGGCCCGGTCAACGGCGTCGAGCACCCGATCCAGGTCGGGCAGGTATCCAGTCTCGGTCCGGCTGGGCGGGTAGGGAAGGTCGTAGCCGGTCACCCGGAGCACGGGAGACTGCAGTTCGAAGAAGCACTCGGCCTGGATCCGGGCGGCGATCTCCGCACCCATACCGAGGGTCCCGACTGCCTCGTGCACGACGATCGCCCGCCCGGTGCGCCGGACCGAGGCGAGGATCGTGGCATCGTCGAGTGGCGAGAGCGAGCGCAGGTCCACCACTTCGAGGTTCCTGCCCTCCTTCTCGGCAGCGATGGCTGCCTCCACGCAGGTTCGGACCATCGGTCCGTACGCCAGCAGGGTTGCGTCTGTTCCCGGCTTCACCACTCGCGCCTGGTACAGCGACATGGGTGCCGTGGGCGCATCGAGGTCCACTTCACCCTTCTCGTGGTAGCGGCGCTTGGGCTCGAGGAAGACCACCGGGTCGTCGGCGGCGATGGCCTGCTGGATCATCCAGTAGGCGTCCAGCGGGTTGGAGCAGGTGACCACCTTCAGGCCCGGCGTGTGCGCGAAGTAGGCCTCCGGGGACTCGCTGTGGTGCTCGATCGCGCCGATGCCACCGCCGTAGGGGATGCGGATGACCATCGGCACGGAGAAGCGGCCGTGCGAGCGGAACCGCATCCGGGAGACCTGCGAGACGATCTGGTCGAAGGCCGGGTAGACGAAGCCGTCGAACTGGATCTCGACCACCGGGCGGTAGCCCCGCAGGGCCAGGCCGACGGACGTGCCGACGATCCCGGACTCGGCAAGGGGGGAGTCGACCACGCGGTCGGGACCGAACTCCGCCTGGAGCCCCTCGGTGACACGGAAGACGCCACCCAGCTTGCCGATGTCCTCCCCGGCCAGCAGCACCTTGGGATCTGCGGCGAGCGCCCGGCGCAACCCGGCGTTGATGGCCTTCGCCATGGTCATGCTGCTCATCAGGACTCCCGGTGGGTCGGGCCGGCCGAGACCTCGAAGGACGCCTCGTAGGCCAGGTACTCGGCGCGCTGGCGCACCAACAGGTCGGGCATGTCGGCGTAGGCGTGCTGCCACTGCTCGCTCAGCACCGGCTCCGGCAGGGTCAGGCAGCCGGAGCGCATGCGCTCGGCCAGTGCCTCCGACTCGTCGGCAAGGGTGTCGAGCCAGGTCTGGTCGATCGCGCCGGCCGACAGCAGGTAGGCCCTCACCCGCTCGATCGGGTCCTTGGCGCGCCACTCCTCCTCCTCCGTGGCCTTCCGGTACTTGGACGGGTCGTCGGAGGTGGTGTGCGCGCCCATCCGGTAGGTGTAGGCCTCGATCAGGACGGGACCGTCTCCCCTTCTGGCGCGATCGATCGCCCACTCGGTCACGGCCTGGACGGCCAGCACGTCGTTGCCGTCCACGCGGACGCCGGGGAAGCCGAACCCGGCAGCGCGCCGATAGAGCGGGATGCGCGACTGCAGGGCGATCGGCTCGCTGATCGCGTACTGGTTGTTCTGGCAGAAGAAGACCACCGGGGCCGCGTAGGAGGCGGCGAAGATGAAGGCCTCGTTCACGTCGCCCTGGCTGGTGGCCCCGTCGCCGAAGTAGACGACGGCCGCGCCGTTGGCGGCGGGATCGGCGTTCCCCACCCGGCCCTCCCGTTGCAGGGCCATCGCCATGCCGACGGCGTGCAGAGTCTGGGTACCGATCACGAACGAGTACAGGTGAAAGCCGTCGGGACGCGACGGCCAGTCGACCATCGCCGTGCCGCGGAAGGTGCCGAGCAGGTCCACCGGGTCGATCCCCCAGCACCACGCCACGCCGTGCTCACGGTAGGAGGGGACGATCAGGTCGGGTTCGCGGGTCGCGCGGGCGGAGCCGATCTGGGCGGCTTCCTGACCAAGCAGCGGTGGCCAGAGGCCGAGCTCGCCCTTGCGCTGGAGGGCGGTGGCCTCGGTGTCGATGCGCCGTGCCAGCACCATGTCGCGCAGCGAGGCCGCGATGTCGGCGTCGGTGCCGGCGTAACTGAACCTCGGGTGGTCCACCCGGCATCCGGTTGGGTCGAGCAGCTGCACGAAGTCTTCGGTTCCTGCGGGCTCGGTCAAGGGGTCTCCTGGTTGTAGGGGCACCGGCAGATCACTCAACCTACGGTTACGTAACCATAGGTGTCAATGCCGGCGGCGGCAGCCGGGAGCGGGCCTGCTCGACCCGGCCAGCGGCAGCCCGCTCGGCCTCGGCCGCCTGGGCGAGCCCAGCCTCAGCCTCGGCCAGGCGATCACGGGCCTCGGCGAATTCCGCCGCCAGTGCCTCTACCCGGGCGCCGGCCGCCCGCGCCCGGTCCTCTGCCACGGCCCGGTTGGCGATACCGGCTTCCAGCTCAGCCTCTGCGGCCGCAACTTCCTGCTCCGCCTGCTCCCTGGCGATGCGCTCAGCCTCGGCCGGGTCCTCAGCCGCAGCCGGGCGACCGGACCTGGCCGGCGGCAGGGTGGTCACGGCGGCAGTCGAGGACAGCGCACCGAACCCGCTGTAGTTGTGCGGCCGATCGAGGCGTCCCCTGGTCAGCTGGTCGGCAACCCCGGGGTCGGCAAGTGCGCTGGCCAGCGTGTTCCGCACCTCGTCCAGCCCGGCAGGGCTCGCGCTGGTGCCGAGCCGGCCCAACTCCGCAGCCAGTTCCCGAACGACTGCGCCGACGACGGGATTGCGGCGAGCGGCGAGCACCCGGAGGGCTGCGAAATCGCCGGCGGCCTGGGCATCGCGCAGCTGCTGCCCGAGGTCGGTGAGGTCCTTCAGGGAGGCCAGGCCGGCCCGTGCGGAAGCGTTCAGATACCAGGCGCCGACGCTCGGTCGGCGCAGCGCCTTGATCTGCTTCGCCAGCAGCCGGTCCCCGGCCGCCCGCGCCTGAGCTGCCAGCGCGTCCCGTCGCGCCACGAACTCCGCCGGCGGGTTCGCGTACAGCTCCTCGGTGACCGGCTCCAGCTGGGGCTCCTCGTCCACCCCACCATCATGCCGGTCGGCATCAGCCGGCAAGCCGGCGGCGAAGCTCGGCACCTCAGCTGCCGGCGCCGCGGGACCGGAACAGGTTCGACGGGTCGTAGGTGTCCTTCACGCCGGCGAGGCGGTCGGCGTTCGAGCCGTGCGTGAACCGGATGCTCTCCGGATCGCCGAGATCGTCGAAGTTGAGGTAGCCACCGACCGTGGAGTGCGCGCCCAGCTCGGCGGCAGCCGCCCGCGCCCAGGCGACGTTCGCCCGGTCCTGCGCCGGGTCGTCCCAGTTGGCTTCGATACCGATCAGGTACGGCGCGGAACGATTGCCGAGCGGGGTGGCGGTCTCGGGCACGTCGCTGATGGCACCGCCGTTGATCCACAGGTCGAGGGACGTCAGCTGCGATGGCCGCCCGTAGGCCAGGTCGACCAGCGATCCGGCGACCTCCGGACCGAGGTGGTCGAGATTGGCCGACTTCCAGTAGTAGCGCCGCCCGCGGGGATAGTCCTCGTCGAAGAACTGCTGGGCCTCCACCCACGGCACCACACCGCCAAGGTCGGTCAGGACGGTGCCGAGCTCGCGCAGGCCGGCGCAGAACCGCTCCCCCTCCGCGGCGTCGCCGACGTAGGGGCCCGCGACGCCGATGAACGGCTCCCCCCACAGCTCCTCGGGGAAGACGTCGGCTTCCGGGAACGTCCAGCACACGGCCAGCGACCCGAACTCCCGGGGCGCGGACGCCGCGAACTCACCCAGATTCGCCAGCACCTCCCTGCCCTCACTCAGCGGATAGGTGAGGAACGGCAGGTACACGTCCGGCCCGACCGGGTGGGCCTGGTACTCCAGTGCTGTGACGACCCCGAGGTCCCAGCCGCCGCCACGCAACGCCCAGAACAGGTCTGGGTGGTCCTGCGCGTCGACCCGGAGCTCCCGGCCGGCCGCGGTGACGAGCTCTGCCGCCAGCACGTTGTCGCAACTGAGCCCGTGCTTGCGACGCATCCAGCCGTAGCCGCCGGCAAGGGTCAGGCCAGCAACGCCGGTCTCCGAGACCACGCCCAGCGGGACGGCAAGGCCGTCGACCTGGGTCGCCCGGTCGACGTCCCCGATCGTGGCGCCCCCGTCGACGCGCACCCTCCCGGTCGCGGCGTCCACCCGCACCTCACGCATCCGGGAGACATCGATGACCATGCCGCCGTCGAGGACAGCGGAGCCGGCGACGTGGTGGCCGGCGCTCCGCACGGCGACGCCAAGGTCGTGGGCGCGGGCGTAGTTGACCGCCTCGACGACGTCCGGGGTGCCCTCGCAGAAGACGATCAGGGCCGGACGCTTGTCGATCGTGCCGTTCCAGACCCGACGGGCCTCGTCGAATCCCGCATCATCAGCAGCCACCACCGAGCCGCGAAGGCCAGCGGCCAGCCGAACCAGAACCTCGGTTCTCATGACCACCCAGCCTCGCAGGAGGCCGAAGGACGTGGAATGAGCAAGTCTGCGGCGGCAATCCCGGCGTCCGGGGCACTCGCCCAGCCGTCCATCGGCACAATGGGAGCAACCGGCAGGAGGGTCGGAATGGCGCAAAGGCGCTACCCAGTGGTCGCAGTCCTCACGGCTGTCGTCCTGGCATGCACTGCGATGGGCCAAGGGGCCGGCGTTGTCCGGGCCGGCGTGCCGGACGAGGCGCCGGCCAGCCCTTCCGACTTCAACGGTGACGGGTATGCCGACCTGGCGGTCGGGGCCCCGGGCAACGCCCGTGGCCGCGGCCTGGTCAACGTGATCCCCGGCGGCTCGGACGGACTGCGCGGGACGGCCGGCACATCGCTCAGCCAGGCCTCGCTCCAGGTGGCGGGCACGGCTGGCCGCGGAGCTTTCGGCACCGCACTGGCTTCCGCCGACTTCAACCGTGACGGTTACGCCGATCTGGCCGTGGGTTCGCCGTCCGAGAACGGCAGAGCAGCGGCGACGGGTGGCGTCAGCGTGTTCTACGGCTCGAGCAAAGGCCTGCAGGCATCAGGTGGCCAGCACTGGCCGGCGGCCTCCAGCGGCCTGCCCACGGGCTGTCGCCGTCTCGGCATTGCGCTCGCTGCCGGCGACTTCGATGGTAACGGCTACCCCGACCTCGCAATGGGCGCGGACGATCCCGGCGCCGTCCTGGTGGTGCGGGGTTCCACAGCCGGGCTGAGCCAGGCGGGCGTGGTACTCGCAGCCGAGACGTATACCGGCGGCCGCTACGGCAATGCGCTCGCCGCCGGCGACCTCAATGGCGACGGCGCAGCCGAGCTGATCGTGGGTGCGCCAGGTCATGATGCCTCCACCGACTGGTCCGGTGCTGTCTTCGTCCATGCCGGATCCCGGACCGGGCTGTCCACCACGGCGAGGCTCGTTACGCCGGACGCCGTCGGCATCACCGACGCCGGTTCGTCCGACTTCGGCGGGACTCTTGGGACGGGTGACTTCGACACCGACGGCTTCGAGGACCTGGCGATCGGCGCGGCCGAAGCCGGAATGGGTGGGCTGGTCGCAGTGTTGCCGGGTTCAGCCGCCGGAGTGAACCCGTCAGCGGCGGTGCTGTGGACGCAGGATTCCCCCGGTGTCCCCGGCGTCTCCGAGATCCACGACTCCCTCGGTGGCGCGCTCGCGGCCGGCGACGTGGTCGGCGACGCTGCAGACGACCTGGTGATCGGGATTCCAGGGGAGCGGCTGGACGGGCGCAGGGGCAGGCAACACGGCGCGGTCCTGGTGATTCCGGGCATGGCCGGCTCCGGCCTCAGCGCCACCGGCGCCCGCGGCTGGACGCGCGACACTCAAGGCGTCCCCGGGAAGCCCGTGCTGTCCGACCGGTTCGGGGCAGCCCTTGCGATCGCCAACTACACGGGCTCGGCGGCGGCCGACCTCGTCATCGGGACGCCCGGACAGAGCTTCCGGCCGTACGCGGACGGCGGGGGGAGTATCACTCTGCTGCCGGGGGAGGCGCACGGCCTCACCTCCAGCGGCAGCGCGGTGTGGTCACAGGCGTCACCAGGGATCGCCGGCTCCCCCGGCTACCACGACCACTTCGGCGCAGCGCTCACCCCCTGACCACCGTGGCCTGACCACTGCGGCTTGATCACTGCGGGCTGATCACTGCGCTGGCAACTGGTACCCGGGGGTCGAGCGGGACAGCTCGACCTCTTCCTCGGTCATGTCCGCGGAGATGGCCTCGAACAGTGGCGTGGAAAGGTACCGCTCGCCGGTGTCGGGCAGCATGCAGAGGATCACCGAGCCGGGCTCGGCCTTCTCGGCCACCTGCCGGGCGACGGCGAAGGTGGACCCGCCCGAGACCCCGGTGAAGATGCCCTCCTGCTGCGCAAGGGCCTGGGCCCACTTCATGCCGTCGGGGCCGGAGACCGGGATCAGCTCGTCGTAGTAGTGCTGGTCGATGGCCTCCTGCAGCACCTTGGGAATGAAGTCCGGCGTCCAGCCCTGGATCGGGTGCGGCTCGAAGGCCGGGTGGGTTGCGGCCGGCTGCCCGTCCTCGGTTCGCTGCTGGGGGGTGCCGCTGCCGATCAACTGGGCGTTCGCGGGCTCGGAAAGGATGATCCTGGTGTCCGGACGCTCCTTGCGCAGGACCCGGCCGACTCCGGCAACGGTGCCGCCGGTGCCGTAACCGGTGACGAAGTAGTCCAGCCTGGAGCCGGCGAAGTCGTTGATGATCTCCCTGGCCGTCGTGGCCTCGTGGATCGCTGCGTTGGCATCGGTCTCGAACTGGTGGGCGAGGAACCAGCCGTTCGCCTCGGCCAGTTCGACGGCCTTGCGGTACATCCCGAAGCCCTTCTCCGAGCGAGGCGTCAGGACCACCTTCGCGCCCAGCATGCGCATCAGCTTGCGCCGCTCCACCGAGAAGCTGTCGGCCATGGTCACCACCAGGGGGTAGCCCTTCTGGGCACACACCATGGCAAGGCCGATCCCGGTGTTCCCGCTGGTGGCCTCGACCACTGTCTGGCCGGGCTGGATCGTGCCCTGGCGTTCGGCCTCCTCGATGACGTTGATCGCCAGCCGGTCCTTCACCGACGAGAGGGGGTTGAAGAACTCGGCCTTGACGTAGATCGTCCTCTGGTCGACGCCGATGTTGTTGATCCGGATCACCGGGGTATCGCCCACGGTGTCCAGGATGCTGTCGAACAGTCGGCCGCGACCTGCCGTCGTCCGGATCGATTCTGGTGTTGTCATGGTTGCCCTCCGCTCCGCTGGTCCGCGGGCCCCTGCCCCTCGCGGTTCCAGATGGCGCGTGCACGCTGCGCCTCCGCTCAAGTTAGGCGGCGGATCGGGACCCGCTCCATGGGCACCCTTGCGCACCCTGCCGGCGGGGAGGACTGCGCCGACCGACCGCCGGCGAGCCGCAGGAAAGGGGCTCGGTCAGCGCCGGGCTGCGATCAGGACGCCCAGCGTCCCGTGAAGAACAGCCATGCCCAGACGCACTGGACCACGAGGGCCGCCGCGACCAGGAACCCGATCAGGACAGCCCGCCAGCGGGGCAGCTTCCGGCGACTCTCCCCGATCCGGCCGACCATGGTCCACAGCGGGAACCACAGCAGCACTGCCCGGTTCACGCTCATGAACCAGTACGAGACCGAGAAGGCTGCGATCTGGAGACCCACCCACACCGCCTCGGCCCAACGGCGCTTGACCAGGCAGGCGAGGGTGACCAGCGCCCCGACCGCCATGCTCACCACCTCGGCCCGGAACACCCAGGCCCACTCCGGATGGTCGGCGTAGGCGCCGGGGGCGAAGGCGTCGAAGGTGTTCCGCAACGAGTCCCAGGGCCAGGTGAAGCCCCGCGCCCAGCCGGCCGCCTGGGCGTCGTACCAGGACGTCCAGGAGCCCGTGATCGCATACAGATACCCGATGTAGGCGGCCACGACGGCCACCGGCAGCGCCAGCCACAGCAGCCGGCGGCCGCGCTGGCTGGACGACCCGGCCTGGGAAAGGGCGAAGACCACCAACGCAACAATGAGGAACACCCCGGAGACGCGGACGGCCGCTGCCAGGGCCGCCAGCACCGCCGCTGCCCCCCACTGCCTTGCGGTCGCGCGTTCCCAGGCCCAGAAGGCGGCCGCGCAGAACACCGACTCGGTGTAGGGCACCATCGTGAAGACCGCCGTCGGGGCCAGCAGCCAGGCGATCGCGGCCGGAGCGCCGCCCAGCCGGTAGAGCGCTGCGGTGGCGAACCCGGAGGCCACCAGCGCCAGGACCGTCCCGACAAGGAGGGTCGAGACCCCGGTCATCGAAGCGATCCGCAGCAGCAACGGCCACCCCGGGAAGAAGGCGATGTCCTGGGGGTCGGCGTAGCCGTTCTCCGCGATCGCCACGAAATGGGCAACGTCCCAGTTGCCGAACAACTCCGGCAGGGTGCGGCGGTCGTTGAACAGCACCCAGACCGCCACCAGGCCCATCAACAGCCGCGTGCCCAGCCAGGTCTGCACCACCAGCCGGGCGTCACTGTGCGGGTCCACCCAGCTGCCCGTTCTGCTCACCGGGCCGCCAGGCTCTGGTTCAACCGGGTCACCCAGCCGGTGTCGGGGGCGTGGTCGAAGATCCCGCCATCGGGATCGTCCCGGCCGCCGGCCCGGACGATGTCCCGTTGCGGGCTGAACATGTCGGTGACCACCCGGACGCACAACCACAACTGGACGCCCACCCGGAGGAACACGGCACCCCAGTAGAGCCGCTCCTGCCCTGAACCCATGGCCAGCAGCCCGTCCAGGTGTGCCCAGATGGCCACGAAGTAGGCCAGCTCGGCCACCCCGAAGATCGTCCAGTCCACCCACCGTGGCCGGGCGAGGACCAGCAACGGCAGCAGCCACAGCACGTACTGCGGGGAGTAGACCTTGTTCACCATCAGGAACAGGGCCACGATCAGGAAGACGCCCTGCGCCAGCCGTGGACGCCGGGGCGCCAGCAGCAACATGCCGCAGATGGCCAGCGTCCCGGCCACCATCAGCGCGGCCACCAGCTTCGACACTGACGAGATCTCGACCTGGGCCATGCTCAGCACGTACCAGATCGAACCGAGGTCGCCGCCACGATCGACGTTGAACGTCCAGAAGTTCAGCCAACCCTCCGGCGTGGCCAGGTACACCGGCAGGTTCACGGCCACCCAGCTCGCCACGGTCGCACCGACGGTGACGAAGAACGGACGCCAGCGACCCGTCCGCAGGCACAGCACGGCCAGTGGCACGAGCAGGAGCACCGGGTACAGCTTCGCCGCGATGCCGAGGCCCAGCCACACGCCCGTCCAGACCGGCTTCCGCCGTGACCAGGCGAGCAGGGCCAGCGCGGTGAGCGCCACGACCAGGGCGTCCCAGTTGATCAGGCCGGTCGTCCAGATCGCCGGCGCGACGGCGATCATCATCGCGTCCCACGGCCGGTGCATCCTCAGGTGCGCCCAGACCAGCACTCCGAACAGGGCGAACAGCAGCACAGCGTTCACCCCGAAGTACATCCCGGCCGCCGTTGCGGCATCGGCGTCACTGACGCCGGGACGGCTCTGGCCCCCCAGCAGCAGCACCAGACGGCGGCTCACCTCCATGAAGGCACCGGTGAGGACGGGGTACTCCACGTCTGAATCCAGGAACGGGACCTGGCCGTCCTTCAGCCCACGCCAGTAGTAGAGGACGCTGATGTCGGAGTAACACATGTTGGGGAACTTGTCGCCCGACCCGATGCACGGGATCTGGCGGACCATCAGCACCAGCCACGAAAGGGTGAGGGTGAGGAAGGCCCACGGCGCGGGGCTGTACCAGAGGCCCCCCGGCTGGGCATGCCGACCGATGGCGCCGCCGAGGAGCCTCGACAGCGACGGCGCCGGATTGCTCACTGCTAGATCCTAGGGGGCCTTCGGTGTGTCCGGATCCGTCGGCTCTGTGGTCGGCGGCTCGGTCGTCGCCGGCGGCTCGGTCGTCGCCGGCGGCTCGGTGGTCGCCGGCGGCTCGGTCGTCGGTGTCTCCGTCGGGGTGGGGGTCTCCGTCGGCTTCTCCGTCGGGGACGGCTTGGCCGTCGGGGTCTGGGTCGAGTGCCGCTTGGTCGGCGGGTCGAAGGCCAGCCGCTCCTTGCCGTCCATCGCCTTGGTCATGTAGGCCAGCCAGGTGGACAGCGGCCAGGTGGAGCCGTAGAAGCTGCCGCCGAGGTCGGCGGTGCCTTCCTTGCCCTTCACGTACATGACGGCTGTGGTGATCTGCTTGGTGTAGCCGACGAACCACGCGGCCACCATCTTGGGGTCGGAGTTGTTCGATGCCGTGTAGTAGGCGGAGCCGGTCTTGCCTGCCACCGGGTAGCCCAGGGTCGAGGCCCGGTATCCGGTGCCGTCCTGCGTGACCTTGGTGAGGGCGTAGGTGACGTCGGTGGCCACGTCGGTCTCGATCGTCTGCATGCCTTCGGTGTTGGCCTGGTACCGGCTCTCCCCCGTGGAGTCGAACACCTCGGAGACGACATGGGCCTCGTGGCGCAGGCCCTGGTTGGCGAAGGTGGCGTAGCTGATCGCCTGGTTCACCGGGCTGACCTCGGAGGTGCCCAGCGGGATCCGGTTGGACAGGTCCCAGTAGGTGTCCTCCGGCAGCCCGGCGTCCATCGCTGCCCGCTGGACCTGCTCCGGACCGTCGGGCAGCTGCATCACCAGGTCCACGTAGGCGGAGTTGACCGAGTGGGTCGTGGCGTTCTGCAGGGTGATCCGGCCGTAGTTCCGACCGGCGTTGTGCACCATCTTGCCGTTGGCAACGAACGAGGTGCCGTTGAGCTTGTCGTTCAACGTCCACCCGTCGCGAAGCGCTGCTGCCAGGGCGTAGGGCTTGAAGGTCGAACCGGTGGGACGCGGGCGCGTGGCCCAGTTCCACTGGCTCTGCAGGTAGTCCGCCCCGCCGTAGAGCGCGAGGATGCCGCCGGTGGCGTTGTCGACAGAGGCGATCGCAGCATGCAGTTGCTTCGCCGCCTTCTTGTTGCCGGCTGCCGCCTGCAGGCTGACCTTCTGCGCAGCCGAGACGGCCGCGTCCTGC
>JADLEH010000425.1 GCA_020846255.1 Propionibacteriaceae bacterium | reverse complement strand
GCAAACATCTCCCGCTACGTCGAGGTGCGCGGCACGGTGGAGCGCATCGAGCCAGATGTGGATATGGCCTTCATCAACACCATGGCCCAGAAGTACCAGGGGCAAGAGACCTACACGGGCGGCAAGCCCGGCGACGAGTACGTGGTGGTCGTGATCCGGCCAGTGCGCGCAACGGGGATGGGGTAGTGTGGGTCGTACAGTCGCGAGAGTGATCCCCCATCCCGAAGGTCTCACCCGGCGCAGCCAGGACGGTGCCCGCTGAGCTGTTCCCAGTCGTAGTGCCTACCCGCCGATCGCGGCGCATGGATCCTTTGCGGCGAAGCGCCCGCTGAACCCGATTTCCGGCGACTGGCGCCGCGGTCAAGAGCCTGGCGAACGCGTCGAACTGGCCCTGACTCCGTTCAATGCTGGGCAGCAGATGGGCCTCCCGTGTCCCCAGGCCGATCTCGGAACCACGCTCCGTCGACGCGCCCGTGAGCCTGGCTCTGGGCAGTCAGGCCCGTGATCGTGTCGCGCTAGCAGGATCTTGCATTGCCAGGCCGTGGTGCGCGAGGCGCTGAGAACCAACGTCAGGGCGAGACGCTGGCCGCTTCGACCAGTGTGCGAGCCGCCTCGCGCGCACTGGTCGGGGCCAGGCCACCCGGGTCGAACTGGGCTCCCACCATGGCTGCGTCGTAGAGCAGGGTGAGTCGTCCCGCAAGCCCATACGAGTCCACAACACCCGCCTCTGCAGCCAGACCGGCAAGCAGATCCCGTACCCACTGCCGGTGCGCATCCGCTACCACGCGCGCCGGGTGCATCGGGTCCGGGTACTCAGCGGTGGCATTGATGAATGGGCAGCCCCGAAAGCCGGGAGCGGCGCACCCCTCCGCCAGCACCTCGAAGACCGCGTCGATCCGATCGACCGCCGTCCCGCCCCGCCGTGCCAGTTCCCCGGTCAGGTATTGCCGCCACTTCTCACTGCGTCGCTGCAGATAGCTGGCGATCAGGTCGTCCTTCGACGGAAAGTGGGCATAGAGCGTGGTCTTGGCGGTGCCGGAGCGGGACACGATCTCGTCGATGCCTACCGCGTGGATGCCGCGCGCGTAGAAGAGGTCGTCGGCGGCGTCGAGGATACGCTCGCGCGGTTTCTTCATTAGGCTCATCCCGCCTTCCTTTCTGCATCCAGAGTGGTCAATCCGTCAAAGCGGATCCACTGATCCTGCCTGGACCCTCTTGCAATCATACAGACCGTCCTGTATTGTGTCTTCGCGACCGAAACAGACCGGTCTGTATCGATTCACGCGTTGCATGGGAGTTTCTATGCGTTGACCTATCTCTCGCTTGCTCGACCTGCCCTCGCTCCCAGAGGTATCGACGACGGCGACCGCCTTCCATGCCACTGCCGTCCATTCGCGTGACCTTGTTCGAGGCGCGAACGATCAACTACAAGGAGAACACGTCGTGACCACTATCCTGCGTATCGATGCCAGCTCGCGCACTACCAGCTCCATCTCGCGTTCCGTGGGGGACTACTTCGAACAGTCCTGGCTCACCCACAATCCGCGTGACCTCGTGCTGCGGCGCGACGTCGTGACCGACCCGATCACGCACATCGCTCAGCAAACGATCACCGGATTCTATACCCCGGCCGACCGCCTTACCGACGAATTGCAGACCGCAACGGCGCTCTCCGACCGCTTGATTGCAGAGCTGCAGGCGGCGGACATGCTGCTCTTGACCGTGCCCATGTACAACTTCGCCGTCCCCTCCGCCTTCAAGGCCTGGATCGACCACATCGTCCGTATCGGCCACACCTTCACCTATGACGGCTCGTCGTTCTCTGGCCTGCTGACCGGTCGCCGGGCCTACGTCGTCACGTCCCATGGCGCGGCTGGGTATCGCCATGGGGATCCGTTCGCCGCCGCCGACTTCCTGGTGCCGTATCTCCGGTTCATCCTTCAGTTCCTGGGCATTACGGACGTCCACGTCTTCGCCGTCGAGGGCACCACGGGGGACGAACTCACCCTCACGGCGGCCATCGAGCGGGCCAAGCGTGAGATCGACGCGGTCGTTGCCGCCGCATCCATCGTCCCGGTTGCCGCCGCATGACCTCCAGTTGAGAGGGAACGATCAGCACCCCGAGTCTGAGTCTTCACCTCATCCGGGATGGAGATCGGCACCCGCCGGGTCGGTCCAGGGACTGAAGGTTTCCTGTGGCGGCAGGCTAACCCGGTCGCCAGTACCGGATAGACCTGGTCCGACCAAGACCCGTTCCGTCCGTCCGAGAACAGCGATCACGTCGCGATGGACGCCTCTTCCAGCAGGACTCTCGTCATCGCCAGTCGATCGATTGTCCTGAGCCATGAACGTGAGAGAAGGAGATCACCGCGTGTCATTCACGCCCATCCCTCTGCCGAAGGCCACCCCGGCACTCCTACTTGGCGCTGTCTTTGCGCTTATCCTCAGCCTCAGTAGTAGCTTCTCCGTGTTTGCCCATGACGCAGCAACCCCGTCGCCCGCCACCGCGGACAACTCGCAACCGGCGCCCCCGTCCATCGGCGCCGATTTCCCGCTGACCTACTTCGGCCCCGCTCCCTCCAGTCTCGATCCCGAGCTGGTTGGCCCGCACCAGCTCCTGCGCTCCGGCACGCTGGACACAACCGCCGGCACAATCACGCTGCCGCTCCACCAGGGCCAACTCGCGGACGGCCGCCTCGTCTGGTACATCCTGACCGACACCACTGACAAGGGCAACGCCGATGCCCTCGGCCTCAACTACTCGGCCAAGCTCACCTATGCCGCAGTCGGCCAGGCCGTTCGCAAAGCAACCCTTGAGCAGGATGCGACGCTGACTTTTTCCGCTGGCACCATCGATTTCTCCCCCGAGCGAACTGTCGTGCCGGGTGAGGCCGCCAACCCCTTCCCGCCGCAGACCGCTACGCCTGGCTCGGTCGGAGATGTCGACTACAGCCCGCTGGTCCAGATCACCAACGCCGGCGGCTTCATCTACAACGCCCCAATCGTCGCCTTCGACGTATCCGCCGACCAGCTTGGCGCCTTCTGCGACGGTGCTCCCGACTACTCGCTGGTCCATGACAAGGTGCTGGCGATCTGTCCCACTGCGCAGACGGTCACCCTCTCCCTTACTCCTGGCTTCAGTTTTGCCAAGCCCGTCCTCTACCTGAGTACGGAGGCCTCCGACGAGGGTGTCGCGACACTGGAAGGCGCGACCTTCGCCCCGGCGCTGCGCGATATCGCCATCGGCCACGACGACAGCGCCTTCAGCGCCCTGGAGCGGATCTTCGTGACCATCAACGGGCCGATCGGCATGGGCAATCCCCAGCGGCAGGGGCTCGACTCTGCATTGCTCGGCGAAGGACAGGGCCCGCTCAACGTTCTCGGTGGGATCCCCACCGTCGCGACCGATTACAGTCCACTCTGGGACATCAACCTGGGTCAGTGGACCCTGGAGGCGATTGATGCGGGGTATCGCTCCCGTGTCACCGAAGAGTTCCAGATCCTCGGGTTGGTGCAGCAGGGGTGGATCACCGGTCCTGGCGGCAACCCCTACGGCTCGATCGGCGTCGTCGT
>JADLEH010000424.1 GCA_020846255.1 Propionibacteriaceae bacterium | reverse complement strand
AGGCCGACCCGGCTGCGCTGCGGCAGGCTGCCGAGGTGCTGGTGCGGCAGAACGTCGAGGCGATCGTCCTGATCACCTCCAACCGTTCAACGCTCGGTGTCCTGCAGGGCATGGAGCTCGGGGTGCCCTTCCTCGGGGTGGTCTCCCAGGGGGCAGGGCTGCACCGGGTCTCCCTCGACCAGTACCAGGGAGCCCGGCGGGCGGTCCGCTACCTCATCGAACTCGGCCACACCGACATCCGGCACGTGGCCGGGCCGGTCGACTCGATGGACTCCCTCGAACGCATCCGCGGCTGGCGCGATGCCCTCGGCGAGAACGGCCTGGTGGCCCACGAGCCGATGATCGGCGACTGGTCGGCGGCCAGCGGCTACGAGGCGGGCCGGCGGCTGCTCGCCGAATCGGCGTTCACCGCAGCCTTCTGCGGCAACGACCAGATGGCGCTCGGCCTGATCCATGCGCTCACCGAGGCCAACCGCGCCGTGCCGGCACAGGTGAGCGTGATCGGTTTCGATGACATCCCGGAGGCGGCGCACTTCTCCCCGCCGCTGACCACGATGCACCAGGACTTCGCCCAGCTGGGCCGCGACGCCATGGAGGTGGTGCTGGCAGTGCTCAGCGACGAGCAGGCGCCGAACCCGTTGCTGCGGGTGCCGCAGCTGGTGGTCCGGGCGAGCACAGCTCCTCCCCCCGGGCACTGAACCGGGCCCGGCCCGTCCGCACCGTCGGCCGGCGACATCTAGAATCGCGCGCAGGCCCCCATGGCCCAACTGGCAGAGGCAGGCGGCTTAAACCCGCCAAAGTATGGGTTCGAGTCCCATTGGGGGCACTCGTGCCTGTGCCATTTGACTAGGCAAAACGTTTGACGGGTGCCCAGACAATCGGTAACCGTGCGCTTATCGTGCGCGTAAGTTCGGCGGTCATCAGCGCTGAGGACGGAGCGGACGGATCGGTCGCACGGTCGGGATGGGTCGGAACAGATGCTCAAGGTCCTCGATCCGGACCCGGATGAGGCGGCCACCGAAGCGGGACGCCGGCAGGTAGCCGTGGGCGATGCGGCGCCGGAGCGTGTCGACGCTCACGCCGTACATGAGCGCCGCCTGCTGAAGCGAGACCCAGTCGGTGCTGGGCCGGTTCCATGAGGCCGGCACGGGAGAGATGGTCACGTTAGTTTCCTTCCGTAGGCGGGTAGGTCGGTCAGATGCTGATGCCGAGGCTGGGCCCGGACATTCTGGGTGGTTCGTGGTGGTGTCGCGGCGGCGTGGGTGTGACGGTCTCCCAGGTTTGGGGCGGGTAGCCGGCGCGCCGCCGGAGTGCGGTGATGCGAGAGTCCAGGGCGTCGGCGGGGTGTTCGTCGGGTAGCGGGCTCTGGCTGGCGGCGGTGAGGAGCATGCGTTCGACGTCGTAGCCGTTGTGGTGGAGTCGGGCGAGGCGTGCGGCGAGGACGGGCAGGGCGGGATCGTCGGCAACCGCAGGTGCGGCCTGGAGGATTCGCGGTGTCCATTCCCGGATGCCGGCTTGGGCGGTGTGGAGTTGCTGGTCGAGGTGTCGCTGCTGTCGGGCTTCGGCGGGGGTGTGGACGGCCGGCCCGGTGGGCCTGAGGTCGGTTTCGGGGATGTGGTGGGCGGCCCGCCACAGCTGGATGTGGGCGACGAGACCGGGGTCGAGGCCGGGCAGGTCTGCCGTCCACCGGGGATGCTCGGCTTTCGCCGCTTGGCGGACTTCGTCGGCGAGTTTGTAGGTGAGGGCGAAGCGGGCGGACAGGTAGGTCTTCCACTCGGGTTGTTCGAGGAGGAGGCGGGGTATGCCGGGGAGCCAGGGGAGGGGTCCGACGGTTCGTCCGGTTGAGGCTTGGGTGGGGTCGAGGCGCCAGGTCAGGACGGCGGCGGGGTCGCGGGCGTCGTCGAGCCCGCCGTGGGCGATGGCCTGGTTGAGGGCGGCGGCGGGGCTGTGGCCGTTGGCTGCCCACAGGATGAGGGTGCTGCGCAGGGCCGGCCAGGCGTCGGCGTCGGTGAGTCGGTGGAGTTTGCCGAGGATGTCGATGACCGTCTTGACGTCGTCGGGGACGACGTGTTCGGCGGCGAGGCCGATCGCGTCGACGTAGCAGGCGGCGGCCGGGCCGATCAGGAGGTCGGGCTGGTCGGCCCGGGCGATGAGCGTGGTCGCCGAGGCGGGCGCCTGATCCCGACCGATGATGTTCTCGAGGATCTCGACGGCGGTGGCGGTCTCGACGAGGTCGCGCCCGATCGGGGCGGTGTGCGGGTCGGTGGTGCCTACTTGGAGCCAGGCGTGGTTAGCGTGCCGGCCGCGGGTGAGCATGGTGTAGGCGAGTTGTCGGGACTCGTCTCCGGTGAGCAGGCCGTGGCAGGTGTCGGCGGTGACGCCTTGGGCGGTGTGGATGGTGGTGGCGTAGCCGAGTTCGACGCTGTCGTGGACGTAGTCGGCGGGCAGGGTGAGCCGGTTGTGGTTGCGGAGGTGTTGGACGTCGATCGAGCCGTCGCGGTGGACCTTGGTGACGTGCCAGCGGTCGCCGTTGCGGACCCAGGCGAGTTCGCCGCTGGTGAGGGTGCGGTCGTTGCGACGGGTGAGCACGATGTCGCCGGCGGAGGCCCGGTTGCCGTCGGCGAGGAGGGTTTCGCGTCCGGGCTGGTGTCGGCCGAGTCGGGCTTGGCGGGCGGCGGCGTTGAGCGCGGCGACGTGTTCGCGGGTGGGGGCGAGCATGAGCGCGTCGAGTCCGGCGTTCCGGTCGGCCTGCCAGGCGTGGAGCATGTCGTGGGTGGCGGTGTCGGGGTCGACGAGGTGGATGCGTTGGTGGTCGAGGTAGTAGCCCAGCGCCCCAGGGTCGCCGGATCGCAGGACGAGGCTGGCGGCGGCTTCGCCGGGGTCGGTGAAGCGCAGGACCTCGTCGAGGTGGACGGCGCCGTGGGTGGTGGCGATGTCGCGCAGGACGCCGCCGGCGCCGATCGCGCCGAGTTGTTGGTCGTCGCCGACGAGCCGGATGCTGGCGCCCTGGTCGAGGCACCAGGAGACGACGTGGTCGAGGGTGAGGGTGTCGGCCATGCCGGCTTCGTCGATGATCACCAGGGTGCCGGGCCCGACCGTTTGGGCGAGGGGCTCGCGGTGGTTGATGGCCCACACCATCTTGGCCAGGTTGTCGGCGGTGCTGTGGTCGCCGAGTTGGAGGCGGAGCTGTTCGGCCGCGGCGGCCGAGGGGGCGAGTCCGATCACGGTGCCGCCGCTGTTGGTCCAGGCGGTGGCCAGGGTGCGCATGGCGGTGGTCTTGCCGGACCCGGCGGGGGCGATCGCGAGCTGGAGGCGGAGCCCGGAGCTGGCCATGGACCAGACCAGGGACTGTTGGCCGGGGTTCAACGGTTCGCGGTTGGCCATCGATTGGAGGATCGCCAGGGCGATCGAGTTGGGGTCGGCGATCCGGCCGCCGCGACGTGCGGCGGCGGCGACGATGCGGGCCTCGCCGCGAAGGATCCGCATCGAGGTGTACCGGGTCGCTGAGGGCTGTTCGTAGGCGGGGGTGCCGTCGGGGCGGAGTAGCAGGTCGGGTTCGACGGGCAGGGTGCGGGTGGTGCGGATCGGTACCGACACGCCCTCGGAGAGCGCTTCGGTGGTGAGTTGTTCAACCACTGCGGTGAGCAGGTTGCGGGGAATGTTGGCGGTGGTGGCTTGCCGGAACGCCTCGGAGCGCACGTTCCACTGCGTCCACGACGACTTCTCCGATTCGACCACGGCGATCACGGTGCGGGCGGTCCGGGCGATCCAGCGCCGATCCGGCACGGTGACCGGTGCGGCCGGCTGGTGGGTGACGGTGTTCAGGATCGTGTCGATGCCGCCGGGGCCGAGGAGCTGTTCGGCTTGGGCTGCCCAGGCCAGGCGTTGGTCGTGTTCGCTGCGCGGCGCGTGTTTGCCGGGGCGGGTGTCCAGGGTGGCGCGTTGGGACAGCTCGAGCCGTTCGGCCGGGGTGGGGAGCCGGCCGTACTCGGCTTCGAACTCGGCGACCAGCTCGGCGGTCTTGCCGACCACCTGCCCCCGCCGGGTCGACCACCGTTTCGCCAACACCGGATCGATGCCGGCGATCTCATAGACGGGCCGTTTGCCGTCCCGCCCGGTCGGCACCATGACCAGGCCCAGCTCGCGGAGCCGGCCGACCAGGCTGGCGGTGTAGGCCTCGGACAGGGTGACCTTCGCCGCGTACAGCACCTTGGCGTCGATCGCCAGCCACTCCCCGGCACCGGTTTGGACCTTGTTCGCCAGCGCGACGTGGGTGTGCAGGTCGGGGTCGCCGGCGCGGGAGTCGCGGTGCACGAACCGGGCGGCGATCATGCCTCGCACCGGCAGGTGCCGCATACCTTGGTGGCCCTTCCTGGTGAACAGCACGTTGGCTTCCAGATAGGCCAGCGCGTCGGAGACGGCCGCGTCATGCACGCCGCGGACGACGTTCGAGAATGGCCGGTCGGCCACAGCCCACAGGGCGGAGACGGTCTTGGGTGGCGACAAGGTGATGTCGAACCCGGCCACCGCCACCCTGGGATGGGAGGTGTGCTTCGCGATCAGATCCCGCAGCTGCCGCGGCTCGGGCATCAGGTCGGGATGCGCAGCCTGGAACCACTCCCTGGCCAGCGCGGTCCGCTCAGCGGCAAGCACCCCCTTCGGCAGCGGGCTACCGGCCGGGATGTCGTTGTGCTCGCGCCAGGTGGCGATCCGGTTGGCCAGGGCGGTGTCGAACGGTGTGGGAGCGTGGTCGAACACCGAGTAGGCGCGGCCGAGTTTGGCGCCGGTGGTCGGGTCGAGCCCGGCGCCGAACAGCAGCCGCATCTGTTCGGCGGTGACCGGATCACCGACCGACAAGCCGACACCGGCCAGGCCGGCACCCCACCAGGAGCCGGGCTCCTCGCCCTTGGCCAGGTAGTAGGCGTCCAGCCGCTGGAAGTCCTTCCCGGTCGCATCCAGCGCAGCCACATGCCGGGTCAGGTACTCATAGCCCGAACCGGCCGACAACCTCTGCAAACCGATCGCCACCGCCACTCACCTCCCGTCCCTTCCGTGTGCCCGTCGGCCATGCCGCGCGGGGACCGGGTCGGCTCCTGCACTTCCACTAAGCCGACGAGACCCACCCGTTCCGGACAGCCCACCCGAATCCTTGGTGACTTCTCAGCCGCCCAGCGGCACATCCCGCACCCCCTTAAGCCGCCAGCACCCCCGCTTTCGGACAGCTCGACGCCAACTTCTCCTGCGCAGAGCTCGCACCTGGTCCTCTCGATGTCGATGTCTAGGCTGCCGTCGGGGTGGACACCGTCGACGCGCCAGCCCGACCCGGCGGTCAGCTTGGGCATCCCCATCACCGGCGGTCACCTCCTCACTCCTGTACAGGCAGACGGGACGGCCTTCGGTGGCCACAGCCAATCCGTGCGGCCATGTCCAAGTTCGCCCTTCTACCTCTCCCTAGGCCAAGAAGGGCGCCGATCAGGACGCGAGCGGTGCGGATTGCGCAGAATGTCCGGGATCCCTAGACGCCCACTTGGCTCACCGGGAGGAGGCGAGAGCCGGGTGAACGTCCTTGTCAGAGGCACCTCCCCCCAACCTCCCCCCGAAAGGTGGACAGGTGTCAGGCACGGCTCTTGACACCGACGATGCCGACGACGGCACGCCGGCCATTGCCCCGTCCCGGACTGACAACTATGGTTGTCAGGTGTGGAGATCGTGGACGACGCCCGCAAGCACGGTGTCAGCGACGACGACATCCGCCACGCCATCGACCACGCGATCCGGGTCCACGCCATGGACGGCTACCTGCTCCTGGTCGGACCCCGCCGCGACGGTCAACTCCTGGAGATCGGCTACAACCCAGCCGCCGACCGGCTCTTCCACGCCATGCCCGCCCGACCCAAATACCTGTGAAAGCTGGTGAACCAAATGCGAACCGAAACCGAGATGCTCGACGAACTCGAGAACGCCAACCACGGCCAGGGTCCCGACCCGATCGCCAGCTTCGACGGCGAAGCCCTCCAGGCCATCCTGGCCGCGGTCCGCGACCGCAACGCAGCCCAGGACCGCATCGACGCCGCAGTCGCCCAGGCCCGCACCCAAGGCGCCTCCTGGACAATGATCGGCGCCATGCTCGGCGTCACCCGCCAAGCCGCCCTCAAGCGCTACAGCCGAGCCGCCTGACCCACGCCAGCCGACCCGGCCCTGCCGAGTTCACGTCCGACGAGCGGGCCCAGTTCAAGCGCAGCCGCCGAGCCCGAGGCCGGCTACAGCCGGAGTTGCTAGCGGTCGCGCACCCCCCCGGCTCGCCGAGGGCTCGGCGAGCCGTGGAAGACTCCCCGGGAAACGGGCGTGCCGGCAGTCAGCCGATCACAGGGTGGGTGGGACGCGCCTGTGGAGCTGGCGGCTGTTACCGTGCGGCGTCCAGACCCTCCTCGCCTCTCAACGATGCGCACCAGGGGATCTTCAACGACTACCGACCATCTGCTCCAGGCCCACCACCAACATCCACCCCGCCGACATCCCCATCCCCACACCCGCCAAGACCCCATCCCCGACCGCCAGCCCCACCCCTACTCCACCGGCAACCCCCGACAACAGCACCCATCGAATCTTCGATACACCCGGTGCAAATCGGACCGGAGTGCAGTCGTTCTTCGTGGCAGCACGGGCTTGGCGGCAGCGCTTGGATTGCGCGTCGGCGTCGCCCACGTTCGCGTTCCCGGTCGACCGCGTTGGGCTCGAAGAGACCCGGCCTTGCCGCCACGAAGCAAGAAGCGGCGCCGTCGAACTCTGGTTCGGCGGCGCCGCTT
>JADLEH010000423.1 GCA_020846255.1 Propionibacteriaceae bacterium | reverse complement strand
CCGGCCGACACGGCCAGCCGGACATGGTCGTCCTCGGACTGGCGGATGACGACGCCCATCTCCTCACCGGGGTGCAGCGCTGCCCGCAGCACGGCCCGGACGTCCACGTCCCGGTGCTGCTGGCGGATGCCGAGGAAGGCCGGGGTGGTGGCGTCGGCGAGGGTGTCGGGGCGGACCCGCAGCCGCCAGCCGTCCCCGTGCGCCACCGCGAACTCCGAGGCGGGGCGGCGCAGCGATGTCCAGCGCAGGTCGTCCGGCGGGACGAGGCCGGCGCGCTGTTCGGCGCCGGCGGGGGAGGGGAGTCCACCCGCGAAGGGCACCTCGACCCGGGCCGGGACCCGGCCCTCGCCGGGGGCGAAGACCGGCCAGCCGTCCTCCCAGACCACCGGAACCAGGAAGGTCTCGCGGCCGAGGTTGTAGTGGTAGCCGCCATAGGTGCGCATGGCCAGCAGCACCGCCCACCAGCTGCCGTCCGCCGCCTGCACCAGGTCGGCGTGGCCGGGTCCGACGACGTCGACACCGCGACCCAGGTGCCGGTGGGTGAGGATCGGGTTGCAGCGGTTGCCCTCGTAGGGGCCCGTCACGGATGCCGACCGCGCAACGCTGACGGCGTGGTGGAACTCGGTGCCGCCCTCAGCAGCGAGCAGGTAGTAGGTGCCGTCAACCTTGTACAGGTGCGGCCCCTCCGCCCAGACGACTCCGAGCATGGCGCCGTTCCACAGGATGTGCTCGGGCCCGACGAGGGCTTCGGCGACCGGGTCGAACTCGCGCAGCCACACCTCGGTCTGGTGGTGCCACTGCGGCTCGCGGACCAGCCGGGTGCCGTGGACCCAGATTCGGCCGTCGTCGTCGAAGAACAGGGACGGGTCGATGCCGTCGGCGTCCAGCCAGACCGGGTCCGACCATGGTCCGGCCGCGTCGGTGGCCGTCATCAGGAAGTGGCCCCCGCGGCTGGCGTCATTCTGGTCGACCAGCGTGCAGACCACCCAGAAGCTGCCGTCGTGGTGACGGATCGTCGGCGCGTACAGCCCACCGGAGGAGGCGATGTTGTCGTAGTCGAGCTGCCCGGCCCTGGTGACGACGTGCCCGATCAGCTCCCACGAGACCAGATCGGTGCTGTGCCAGACCGGCAGGCCGGGCAGGTACTCGAACGTCGAGTTGACCAGGTAGAAGTCCGCGCCGACCCGGCAGATCGACGGGTCCGGGTAGCAGCCGGCAAGGATCGGGTTGTCGACAACGCTCATGCCTGGTCCACCCGCACCGCCACCAGCCGTGGGTCGCTCGGCGACACCTCGTAAACCGATCCGGTGACCTGGAGGCAGGCCCGCTCCGTTGCCGAACCCGGCACCCGCGGGGCAATGCTCAGCGAGGAGTTCGAGATCGCACCGTTGGTGGAGCTAACGCTCGGCAGGTCGTCGGCCGATGCCCCCGCATGGGAGGCCACCCAGACCTCGACGGCGCCGGGCTCCACGATCCGGACGCGGCGCCGGTCGGAGAACGCCAGGCGGGTCGTCGGCACATCGAACGTGACCCGGCGGGACTCACCGGCGCCCAGTTCGACCCGCGCGTAGCCCAGCAACTGGGCGACCGGGCGCACCACGGAAGCGAGGACGTCCCGGCCGTAGACCTGCACCACGTCGGCACCGGCCACCGGCCCGCTGTTGGTGACCGTGACGGAGACGGCGAAGGTTCCCCCGGCGGCCACGCCGTCGGCCACAACCAGGTCGGTGTGGCTGAACGTGGTGTACGACATCCCGAAACCGAACGGGCGCAGCGGGGTCGGGTCGGTCGACGTCACCTCCGAAGGGCCGCCGAGGATTGGCTGGAGGTAGGAGTAGGGCTGGGCGCCGGCGGACCTGGGCAGGGACACCGGCAGCCGTCCGGACGGGTTCACCGCGCCGGTGAGGACGTCGGCGATCGCGAGGCCGCCGCCCTCGCCGGGGAAGAACGCCTGGAGCACGGCGGCCGGGCGGCGGTGCGTACCGTCCAGCGCCCACCCGATGGCGTAGGGGCGGCCGGTGATGAGCACCAGGACCACCGGTGTCCCGGTGGCCAGCACGGCTTCGACCAGCTCGCGTTGCACCCCGGGCAACGACAGGTCGTCGGTGTCGTTGCCCTCGCCGACGGTGCCGCGGCCGAAGAGCCCGGCCTGGTCACCGACCACGACAACGGCGACATCGGACGCAGCGGCGGCCGCGACCGCGCCGTCGAAGCCCGAGCGGTCGTCACCCTCGACAGCGCAGCCCGGGGCCAGCTCCAGCTCCGTCGGGGCGCCGGCAGCGTCGATGGCAGCAGCCAGCGCCTGGTGGACCGTCGGGATCGAGATTCCTGCCGGGTACCCGGGGAAGCCCTCGAGGACGTGGTTGGCGAAGGAGTAGCAGCCCTGCAGGGCCTCCGGCCGGTCGGCGTTTGGACCGATCACTGCGATCCGGCCGGGGGCGTGCTCACCGAGCGACAGCGGCAGCACCCCGTCGTTGGCGAGGAGCACCACCGACTCCTGGGCGAGCTTGCGGGCGAGCGCCTGGTCCTGCGGCGAGTCGAGGTCCACCGCTGCCGGTGGGTCGTCGGCGTAGGCCCCGGGGTCGAGCAGTCCCAGTGATTCCTTCTGGGCCAGCGCCCGCAGCACCGCCCGGTCGACGTAGCCCTCGTCGACGGCGCCGGAGCGCACCTGGGCAGCGAGCGGCTCGAGGTAGGCGTCACCGGCCGGCAGTTCGACGTCGATGCCGGCGACCAGCGCCAGCGCGGCAGCCTCGCCACGGTCGGCGGCCACTGCGTGCATGACCTGGAGGAAGGCGACGGCGAAGTAGTCGGCGACGACGACCCCGGTGAAGCCGAGCTGCTCGCGCAGCACACCGGTCAGGTAGTCGGGGTTGGCCGCCATCGGGATGCCGTCGATGTCGACGTAGGAGTTCATCACCGAGCGTGCGTTGCCGTCGAGGATGGCCATCTCGAAGGGGGGCAGGAAGATGTCGGCCACCTCGCGGGGACCGGCGTGGGTCGGGGCGTGGTTGCGTCCGGCAGCGGAGCCGGAGTAGCCGAGGAAGTGCTTGAGGGTCGCGTGGACGCCCTCCGCCTGCAGGCCCTGGACGAAGGCGGTGCCGATCGTGCCGACGAGGTAGGGGTCCTCACCGATGCACTCGTCGACCCGGCCCCAGCGCGGGTCCCGGATCACGTCCAGCACCGGGGCGAGCCCCTGGTGGATGCCGAGGGCGTGCATGGAACGCCCGATCGCCGCACCGACCTCAGCGACCAGTGCCGGGTCGAAGGAGGCACCCCAGGCCAGGGGGGTCGGGTAGGTCGTCGCCTTCCACGCCGCCAGCCCGGTGAGGCACTCCTCGTGGACGAGAGCGGGGATCCCGAGGCGGGTCTCGCGCTGCAGCCGGCGCTGCTCCTGCCACAGCCAGGCTGCGCGCTCGGCGCCGTCCACCGGGCGGGTGCCGTAGACCCGGGTGTAGTGGCCGATGCCGTTCCGGGTGACGTCGGCCAGTTCCCCGGAGCGCTCGTTGCCGCCCATCTCCCCCTGCATTGGCGCGACGACATTGCCGCCCTGGTCGAGCCAGTAGCCCACCAGTTGGGCGAGCTTCTCCTCCAGAGTCATCTGGGACAGCAGTTCGCGGACGCGGTGCGAGACCTCGGGAACCGCGGGGATCGCGGCGGACGACGTGGACACAGGGCCCAGCTCCTTCATGGGTTGGTGATCGGGATCGGGCACGCGCGGATCCGCGCGTCAGCCCTTGACAGCGCCGGTGAGCCCGCCGACGATGCGACGTTCGAAGATGCTGAAGAACACCAGCGCAGGGATCATCGACAAGGAGGTGAACGCCAGGACGGCAGCGGTGTCGACCGAGTGCTCGGAGGCGAAGGCCTGGACTCCCAGCGGCAGGGTGTAGCTCGCCGAGTCGTTCAGGATGAACAGGGGCAACAGGTAGCTGTTCCACGCGGTCACGAAGGTGAGGATCCCGGTGGTGATCACCCCGGGCAGCGACAGCGGCAGCACCATCCGGAAGAAGAAGCCCAGCCGGCTGGCACCGTCGATGGCTGCGGCTTCCTCCAGTTCCTTCGGGATCGCTGCGAGGAAGGGCACCAGGATGATCACGGCCACCGGCAGCGCGAAGGCGATCTGGGGCAGGATGATGCCGAGCAGGCTGTTGGTCAGCCCGAGGTTCTTGACCAGCAGGTACAGCGGCGTGATCGCGACGGTGATCGGGAACATCAGGCCAGCGGCGAACAGGGAGTACATCGCGTTGCGGCCGGCGAAGTGGTACCGGGCGATCACGAAACTGGCCATCAGGGCGAGCGCAACGGTGGCAGCGGTGGTGGCGACACCCGAGATCATGGAGTTGCCGAACTGCTGCCAGAACAGGCTGCTGGAGAGCACCGAGGTGTAGTTGGTGAGGACCCACGGGTCGGGCCAGCCCGACGGGTTGACGGTGATCTGGGAGTTGCTCCGGAAGCCGCCGATGATGATGTACAGCACGGGCGCGATGCAGATCGAGATCAGCACCGTTGCGACGAGGTACGTGGTCGGGCTGCCCCAGCTGGCGCCGGAGGCGCTCCTGGCGCGCCGGCGGCGTGACGTCGAGACACGCGCGGTGAGAGCTGCTTGCGACATTACTTCAGCTTCCTTTCCGGGGCCTCGGTCAGCGCACCCTCGGTGTCCCGACGCAGCACGAACCGCTGGTAGGTGAGGGCGATGACGAGCGAGACGATGAAGATCACCACTGCGACGGCGTTGCCGAAGCCGTAGTTGCCCGCGAGCCTGCCCTCGCGCACCATGTACGTCGCCATCGTGGAGGTGCCGGCCGTGGACGCCACGTACTGGCCCCAGATGATGTAGACCAGGTCGAAGAGCTGAAGCGAACCGATGATCGAGAGGAACGCCCAGACCCGCACGGTGGGGCCGAGCAGCGGCAGCGTGATCCAGCGCTGGATCTGCCAGTAGGACGCGCCGTCGATCGCAGCGGCCTCGTACAGCTCCTCGGGCACGCCCTGGATCCCGGCGAGCATGAGGATGATCGCGAAGCCGATGTACTTCCAGGAGATGATCACCATCAACGTCCAGATGGCGATGTTGGGGTCAGCGATCCAGTCGTGGGCGAAGGCGCCGAGGCCCATGTTCGTCAGCAGGTCGTTCACCGCGCCGGTGTACTGCAGCATCAGGCCCCAGCCGGTGCCGACGATGACCTCGGAGATCACGTACGGGATGAAGATCAGGACCCGGATCAGGGACCGCCCGCGGATGTTCTGGTTGAGCAGGAGGGCGAAGGCGACCGCTGCCGGCCCCTGCATCACCAGGGACATGACGAGGATGAAGCCGTTGTGTGTGAGGGCGTCGATGAAGTTCTGGTCGTTGAAGATCACGACGTAGTTCTGCAGGCCGATGAAGTTGGTGGGGACCCCGAAGCCCTTCCACCGGAAGAAGCCGTAGTAGGCCGCCATGAAGACGGGGAAGATGACGAAGGCCAGGAACATGACGATCGCCGGTCCGGAGAGGACCGCGATCTCGAAGCGTTTCCGCCAGTCGGCCCTGGCCCGGTCGGACCGGGGTGACGCCTTGTGGGCGTCACCCCGGGTCGACCCGGACCTCGACGAGCGTTGCGGCAGTGCTGTCACTGAGTCGCTCATGAGGTTGTCAGCTCAGCCCTTTGCGGCTGCGCTCTTCACCGCTTCGACGATGTCGGCAGGAGTGCCCTTGCCGGCGAACATGTTGACCACGCCGCCGTTCAGGGCGTTGCCGACGTTCTGGCCGTACATGGTGTCCAGCCACAGGGAGACGTAGGCCGCACTGTCGTAGGAGGCGAGTACGTCCTTCAGGGCCGGGTCGGTCACGACGCCCTTGGCGTCCTTGTTGGCCGGCAGGGTCTTGAACGCCGTGGCGTAGCCTTCCTGGTTGGCCTTGCTGGCCATGAAGTTCAGGAAGTCGACGCACTCGGCAGGAGCGTTCTTCAGGCACGCGAAGCCGTCAGAGCCACCCATCATCGCGGACGGGTCACCAGCCCCACCTTCAACTGCGGGGAAGGCGAACCAACCCAGGTCGGGCAGCGCCTTCTTGTCGGGGGTGAGGTCGGCGATGACACCGGGGTTCCAGGCGCCCATGAGCTCCATGGCAGCCTTGTGGTTGGCCAGCATGCCGGCCGAGCTGCCAGCGCCCTGCTGGGCGGAGGTCGTGAGGTAGCCCTTGTTGAAGGGTTCGGTCGCGGTGAAGGCCTTCAGGTCCTCGCCGGCCTTCAGCCAGCACGGGTCGGAGAAGTCCTTGTCGGCCGCTGCCTTGTCCATCGTGTCCTTGGCGCAGTTCCGCAGCGCGAAGAAGTAGTACCAGTGGGCTGCCGGCCAGGCGTCCTTGCCGCCGAGCGCGATCGGTGCGATGCCCTTGGCCTTCAGCTTGGTGACAGCGTCGCCGAGTTCGACGAACGTCTTCGGGGTGCCGGTGATGCCGGCTTCTGCGAACAGGTCCTTGCTGTAGTAGATGCCGCCGGGGAGCACCGAGGTCGGCATGCCGTAGATCTTGCCGTCGACGGTGAACGCGCTGAAGATGCCGTCACCCAACGCGGTCTTGATCTCGGGGCTGATCTTGTCGGTGAGGTCCATGACCTGGTCTGCTGCGACCACGTCGGCGAGCTTGCCGCCGCCACGCGCCATGAAGATGGTGGGGCCGTCGCTGGAGGCCAGCGCGGTCTGGAGCTTGCCGTCCATGTCCTCGTTCTGGATGGCCTGGATGTTGATGGTCACGTTCGGGTGTTCCTTCTGGAACGCCGCCACCGTGGTCTCCCAGTACGCCTTGCCGTCACCGGTGGTCGAGTTGTGCCAGAAGGTCATGGTGACCGGGGTGGCGCTGGAGGCGCCGGGGGCGGATGTGCTGGCTGACGGAGCACCGCCGCTTGTGCAGGCGGCGAGTACGAGCGCCGCGCTCGCGCCCAGTGCGATAAATGCTGGGCCCTTGACTGTCCACTGCATACGAAAGACCTCTCAGTCCTCTTTGACCGTAACGGCAGGGGTTCCTGCCAGTTGGATCCTCGCATCGGCCCGGGGGTGTGTCAAACGTTTTCGATAACGTTATCGTTACAAGTGCTGAGCCCCCGGGCCGACATGGGCTAGCGTTGCGACGTGACAGTCAACGCCAGCCGGCCACGCCGGGCCTCGCCGCGCTCCAGCGCGGCCAGGGTGACGATCGTCGACGTCGCCCGGCTCGCCGGAGTGTCTGTCTCCACGGTGTCGAAGGTGATCAACGATCGCTACGGGGTGGCGCCGGAGACCTATGACAGGGTCATGGACATCGTCTCCGACCTTGGCTACGAGTCCTCACTGGTCGCCAGCAGCCTTCGGCGGCAGAGCACCAATGTGATCGGCATCCTGGTCCCGGAGTTCGAACCGTTCTCCACCGAGCTGCTCAAGGGCATCTCGAGCGCCGTGGAGGGGACCGGGTACGAGTTGCTGGCCTACTCCGGGAACCTTGAGCACAACCAGGTCGGCTGGGAGCGCCGCTCCCTGTCCCGGCTGGCGGGGACCCTCATCGACGGCGCCGTCATCGTGGCCCCGACAGCGACCGTCACCGACGCGACGATCCCCGTCGTCGCGGTCGACCCCCACACCGGCAGGACCGGTCCCAGCACGGTCGAGGCCGACAACATCGGTGGCGCAAGGGCAGCGACGCAGCATCTGATCGACCTCGGGCACCGCCGCATCGCCCACATCCGGGGCCGCTCCGACCTCGTCTCCGCCGAGCTCCGCGAGCAGGGCTACCGCCAGGCGCTCGAAGCCGCCGGGATCGCGTTCGACCCGGACCTCGTCCGGGTCGGTGGGTACCGCGCAGCCGAGACCACCGACGTGGCGCGCGAGTTGCTCGGCCGTCCGGATCGACCCACCGCTGTGTTCTCCGCCAACGACCTCTCCGCCATTCGCGTGATCGAGATCGCCCACGAGCTCGGGCTCCGCGTGCCCGAGGACGTCTCCGTGGTCGGGTTCGACAACGTCCCCGAGGCCGCGAACGCCGTCCCGGCGCTGACCACCGTCGCCCAACCCCTCCACCAGATGGGGGCCGAGGCGGTCCGGCTGCTGCTGGGCCTGCTCGCCGGTGGGACCAGCGAGGTGCACCTGCTCCTGCCGGCCACCCTGGTCGTCCGCGCGAGCACGGCCCCGCCGGAGGCGGACCGCGACCGGTAACCGCTAGCTCGGGTCGACGATCTCCAGCAGCGTCTGGCCCGAGGTCACCGACTCGCCGACAACTGCTGCGAGGCTCGCGATGACCCCGGAGCGGTGGGCGGTGATCGGCTGCTCCATCTTCATGGCCTCGAGCACCACGACCAGGTCGCCCTCGCTGACTTCGTCGCCGTTCACGACGGCCACCTTCACGATGGTGCCCTGCATGGGTGCGGCCAGCTCGTTGGACGAGGGGGCCTTCGCCCTCGCTCCACCGGTGCTGCGGCGGGTCGGCCGCTTGGCCGCGGCCTGCTTCACCACCGGCGCCGCCAGCGAACTCGGCAGGCGCACCTCCAGGCGGCGGCCGTTGACCTCGACGACGTAGGTGTTGTTCTCGGTCGGCTCCGTCTCGCCCATCGTGCCGACGTAAGGCTCGATCGTGGAGACGAACTCGGTCTCGATCCAGCGGGTGTGCACGGCGAAGTGGCCGTCGGCGGCGACGAATGCCGGGTCGGTCAGCACGGCCTTGTGGAAGGGCAGCACCGATGGCATGCCCTCGAGCGTGGTCTCGGCGAGGGCGCGGCGGCCGCGGGCGATCGCCTGGGCACGGTCGGCGCCGGTGACGATGATCTTGGCCACCAGCGAGTCGAACGAACCGGGTACGGCCATCCCGGTCAGGTAGCCCTCGTCGACCCGGACGCCGGGGCCGGACGGCGGGCGCCAGGCGGTGAGGGTTCCGGGGGCCGGCATGAAGTTCCGGCCCGCATCCTCCGCATTGATCCGGAACTCGATCGAATGGCCGCGCAGCTCCGGGTCGCCGTAGCCAAGGGCCTCGCCGTCGGCGATCCGGAACATCTCCCGCACGAGGTCGAGCCCGCTGACCTCCTCCGACACCGGGTGCTCGACCTGGAGCCGGGTGTTCACCTCAAGGAACGAGATGGTGCCGTCCTGGCCGACCAGGAACTCGCAGGTCCCGGCGCCGACATAGCCGGCTTCGATGAGGATCGCCTTGCTCGCCTCGTACAGCCGCGTGCGCTGGTCCCCGGTGAGGAACGGTGCCGGCGCCTCCTCCACCAGCTTCTGGTGGCGGCGCTGCAGCGAGCAGTCGCGGGTGGAGACGACCACGACGTTGCCGTGGCTGTCGGCGAGGCACTGGGTCTCGACATGCCGGGGGCGGTCGAGGTACCGCTCGACGAAGCACTCCCCGCGGCCGAAGGCCGTCACAGCCTCGCGGGTGGCCGATTCGAACAGTTCGGGGATCTCGGCGAGGTTGCGGGCCACCTTCAGCCCGCGCCCGCCGCCGCCGTAGGCAGCCTTGATCGCGATCGGCAGGCCGAACTGCTCGGCGAAGGCCACGACCTCGGCAGCGTCCGCCACCGGGTCGGAGGTGCCGGGCACCAGCGGGGCGCCGACCTTTGCGGCGATGTGCCGGGCCTGCACCTTGTCGCCGAGGGCCTCGATGGCTGCCGGGGGCGGTCCGATCCAGACCAGCCCGGCGTCCAGGACGGCTCTGGCGAAGCCGGCGTTCTCGGCGAGGAAGCCGTAGCCGGGGTGGATGGCGTCGGCGCCGCTGCGGGCAGCGATGTCCAGGATCTTGGTGATGTCGAGGTAGGTCTCCGCCGGGGTGAGGCCGTTCAGCGCGAACGCCTCGTCGGCCAGCTTCACGAACAGCGAGTCGGCGTCCGGGTCGGCGTAGACGGCGACGCTGGCGAGGCCGGCGTCCCTTGCGGCCCGGACCACCCGGACGGCGATCTCGCCGCGGTTGGCCACCAGCACCTTGGTGATCGGCATTGACTCCTCCTGGGGCGTGCGCACGGGCAACTCCTGCGGAGTCTAGCTACCGGCAGGGGTTCAGGCCGGGGTTCCGGCGTGCGCCACGGCGAGCTGGACGGGGAGGGCCGGCTGGGAGCCGGACCGGTCGGAGGTGATGGTGTGGCCGGCGGCGATCAGGGCGGCATGGACGGCCACGGCTGCGGAACGTTCGGCCCTGGTGTGCCAGGGCAACCGGATGCAGTCGTAGTTGCCGCTGCCGGCTGCCTCCAGCGCGCGCCGGGTGATCGCCTCCGGGTCGGTCACGACCGCGCCGAGGGCGCCGTTGGCGTTCAGCAACCGGTGCGGCTGGAACTCCCTCGCCACGTTCAGGCCGTGGCGCTCCGCGGTCTGCAGCAGCCTGGAATCGGGCAGCCCGATGATGGTCAGGGTCGGGTCGTAGTCGAGAACGGCGTTCACCACTGCCCAGGCGTGGTTGCGGTCGGTGCGGGCGGCCTCGAACAGGGCGCCGCTCGGCCGGATGCAGCCGACCCGGGACTGCTCGGCGAGGGCGAGGCCGTCGAGGGCCCCCAGCTGGTAGATGATCGTCGCGGCCAGGTCGTCCGGGTCGTAGTCGATGAAGCGTTCGCCGCCGCCGATCCGGTCGGCGTAGCCAACGGCTGCCCCGAGGGCGACGTTGCGGGCAGTGGCCTCGCTGCAGGCCCGCAGGATTGACGTCGGTTCCCCCGAGTGCACGCCACAGGGCACCAGCGCTGTGCTGAGCAGGGGCCAGAGGATGTTGTCGGCCGCGGTGGTGGCTTCGCCAAGACCATGGCCAACCTCGGCGGTCAGGTCGATGTCCACCGTCGGGAATCTACCCCTTCCCGGGCCCTGCGGACGGCGGTTCCACTCGCGCGGATGACCTCGTACGACTCCGTGCGGTGCGATGCTGTGCTGGTGAGCAGTTGTCGCAGTCGGGCCTGGCGGAGCGGCGTCGAGGTCGCGGCCGATTTCCCGCTCGAGGAACTCGACCGCTGGCTGGCCGAACCCGACGTGCTGGTCTGGCTCGACCTGCTCGAGCCCGAGCCGGCACTGCTCGACGAGCTGGCCGCAGAGTTGCGCCTCGACCCGCTGGCGGTGGAGGACGCGCTCGAACCGCGGGAGCGACCCAAGGCCACCCGGCACGCGACGCACACCTTCCTCACCTGCTATTCCACGGCCCTTTCCGGGCTCGAGGACGGCGGGGTGCGCCTCGAGGTGGGCCGGGTCTCGGCCTTCGTGCTGGCGGACGCCCTGATCACCGTCCGGACCGACCAGCGCGTGGACATGGACGCCATCCTGACCCGGTGGACAGAGGACGGACTGCTCGCCCATGGGGTCGCAGCGCTCGTCCACGGCATGCTCGACCACCTGGTCGACGGCCATTTCGAGGCGATCGAGGCGATGGACGACGTGCTCGAGGGCCTGGAGGACCTGCTCTTCGACGAGGGCACCAAGACCCGTACCGTCCAGCAGCGGATCTTCGGGATGCGCAAGTCACTGGTGCAGCTGCGCCGGGTGGTGCTGCCGATGCGGGAGGTGGTGACGGCAGTGATGCGGTTCCGCAGCGAGGCGGACCGGCCGCTGGCGGCAGAGCTCGACGGCAACTTCAACGACCTCTACGACCACGTCATCCGGGCCGCGGAATGGACCGAGTCGCTGCGGGACATGGTGAGCAGCGTCTTCGAGACCAACCTCTCCCTGCAGGATGCGCGACTCAACGAGGTGATGAAGAAGCTGGCCGGCTGGGGCGCCATCATCGCCGTGCCGACGGCAGTCACCGGCTGGTACGGCCAGAACATCCCCTACCCGGGCTACATGGGCGAGTACGGCCTGCTGCAGAGCGTCGTGCTGATGCTGCTGGGCACCGTCGGGCTGTTCATCCTGTTCCGCCGGGTCGACTGGATCTGAGCCGGAGCGATCCGGCAGCGGTCCCGGGCCTAGCATGCTGGCGTGACACTCGCCCAGTCCCTGCTCGGGTTCACCCTGTTGGCCGCGGTCGT